>NZ_KV786074.1:0-6642 GCF_001806835.1 Brevibacterium sp. HMSC24B04
GGCCGGAGCTGCGGGCGCTGCCTGTGCGGCCCCACCAGCGAAGGCGGAACCGAGCAGGACGGTGCCGAGGACGGCGGCGCCTCCGGTGCCGCGCAGGGCGCGTCCGCTGTGACGAGGGGGGGTGACTGCGCGGCCGGCCGCGCGATGGGAATTGCTCGTGGCCATGAATGTTCTCCGTGAATATCCCCGAGTTTATGCACGGGGTCGTCTGGCATTGGTTCGCGGCAACGTCGACAGCAGAGGAAGCGTCGGGAAGGAATCTCGCACCTCGTCACCGGTGGAACCAACGTACCGACCGAAACACCCTCGCAATAGCGTCATGTGCGACCCCGACCGACGATTTCGCCTTCTCTTGAACACTCTCGCCACATGGGCCCCGGGGCCACACCCTCTCTTTACCAAAGCGCGATGCCGCAATGGGGTAGACGTCACGAGTCGCAGTCGAGGTGGACGTACCCCATGTCGGTCACCGGCAGCAGAACGGCAGGAGAGAATGCCTTCGTGAGGCTCACACGACGGGCTGGAACGTGGCGATGGAACCTTGCAGCTGATCCATCCATGAGGCCCACACCCCCGTGAGCAGCAGCAGGCCGATCGCCATGAGTAGCGCCCCGGATAGGACTCCGATGAGGCGGCGATGGCGGGCAAGTGCCCTGCTCACGCCCATCGCCCTGTCAAGCAGCAGGGCGCTGAGAACGAAGGGAACACCCAGTCCGAGCGAGTACGCGAGCGCCAGGGTCGCGCCCCGAGCTGCGGACCCTCCGTCGGCGCCGGCATCGAGAGAGAGGGCGATGATCGCGGCGTAGGTAGGGCCGATACATGGGGTCCAGCTCAGCCCGAAGACGAAGCCCATCAATGGGGCTCCCAGAAGGCCAGCATCAGGACGTTTCCTGGACACCTGGAAATTTCCTGTCAATCGAGGGAACACGCCCATGAAAATGAGTCCCATGAACATGACGACCACGCCTGCCACCCGATTGATCCATACTGCGTGCGCCTGAAGGAGATATCCCATCGCGCCAGCGAATCCGCCCAGCGCCATGAACACCACTGCGAACCCCGCGACGAACAGCAAGCTACCGCCCAGCATTCTCCCAGTTCCCTCACGGAAAAAGGTCATCGGTCGTCCCGCACTCCCGGTATTCCCACGGGTGCCCCGGGTTGGCTCGGTGGTCTTCAGTCCTTGTCCGGCGAGCCCGGAGACATAACCGAGGTAGCCCGGCACGATGGGCAGCACGCACGGTGAGAGGAACGCGATCAGGCCTGCGATCGCGGCGACGGTGATGGCCAGCAAAAGGGACCCGGACAGGGCGATCGACTGGAAGGTCTCCGCGAGTCCGTTGATGCTCACGCGGCTCCTTCGGCGAGAACGGCGTCGAGCATCGATCTCAGGATGGAAGGGTCGATCGCTCCAGAGATCCGACCTGCGACTCGGCCGTCATGGTCGAGGACGAGAGTAGTGGGAACTGCGTTGGGCGCGACTTGGCCGCGCAGCTGGTACATGATCTCTGCGTCAGAGTCCGGCAGCGAAGGGTACGTGATCCCGTAGGTCTCCTCGAAGGCCCCGGCGGGACCTGCCGAGTCACGGACGTTGATCCCGATGAACGACACGCCCTGGTCGGCGTACTCCTCGTGGATCGCTTGAAGATCCGGGGCCTCCACCCGGCATGGCGGGCAGGAGGCGTACCAGACGTTGACCACCAGCACCGATCCCCAGTGGTCTGAGGAGTCGAACCGTTCGCCCTCGTAGCTGGTCCCGGTGAACACTGTGGGTTCGGCGCGATCGGCGGGAGCGATCTCTGTGGTCACGCCGTTGCCGGAGACGTATCCGGCGTCCTCGGAGTCGTAGCGGTCTCCGGTATCAGTGTTGCCGCAGGCAGTGAACAGACCGGTGGCGGTCAAGAAACCGGTGGCGTACAGAATCCGTCGCCGGGAGTGGGCGCGCATGTGCTCGCTCCTTCAAGGTGATCGAGAGGGGATTGGTGGGTGGGCGGAGATGTGAGCTCTCCGGCGCTTAGAACAGCGTGGACCAGTAGTCCCAGAACCTCACGGCGATGAGTGCCATGATCACGAGGTACCAGGCCACAAGCATCGGGATGCGGAACTCGATTACGAGACGGGCACCCCGGCGAATGGCCGGGGTGGAGCTGTCTGCCAGAGCGCGGAGATAGTGAATCGTGGTGAACCAGAACAGCGGGATGGTCACTGCCCACACGACCATGCAGTAGGGGCACAGTGCCCCGATCTCGTACAGGCTCTGCCCGATCAGCCACTGCACGAAGAGCACCGCAAAGGTCACGCCTGCCTGGATGAGCACACTCATCCAGCGCGCCACACGGGCGCCGGCGAGGAACGCGAATCCGAGCGCGAGAACGGCCGCGAAGCCGGCGATGCCGAGGATCGGGTTGGGGATGCCGAAGGCTGAGGCCTGCGGGGTGTCCATCACGGAGCCGCAGGAAAGCACCGGATTGAGACTGCACGAGGGGACGTAGCTGGCGTCCTCGATCAGAGCAATCTTCTCGACCAACAGCACAACGGCCATGACCAGGCCGATAGCGCCGCTGACGGTGAAGAGCATCCCCAGGCCGCGCGGAGCCCTCGAATCCCGAGGCTCCCCGGCGGCCGGGCCGTCAGCCTTCAAGTGCGGCATCGAGAGGATCCGTGAAGTCCTCGACGCGGGTGGGCTCCAGGCGCTCCCCGTCGACGAAGAAGGTGGGAGTGCTGGTCACGCCGAGCGCCTCCGCGTCGGCAGCACTCTGCTCGATGCGTTCGAGGGTGGCCGGATCGTCATAGACTTGCTCGAAGCGTTCCATGTCGAGCCCGAGCTCCTCGGCGTACCCGAAGAACGCCTCCCGCTGCGAGGTCTCCTGGTGACTCCACTCGGCGGAATTCTCGAACAGCGCCTTGTACATGGCTTCGAACTCGCCCTGCTCTCCGGCGGCCTCAGCCGCCTTGGCGGCTTCGACAGAATTTCCGTGCAACGGCAGGTACCGCACCACAAAGGTCACGCGGTCGCCGTACTCGGCACGAATCTCCTCGATCGTGGGGTACAGGGACAGACACGCCTCACATTCGAAGTCCAGGTACTCCACGAAGACGGCATCGCCACCTTCGGACAGCCGGGGACTGTCTTCTCGCACGAGCTGGGCCGACGCGGATCCCGTGTCCTCGGCCGGCGCCGATTCCTGCTCATCGGGGTCGAGGAAGATGATGAACCCGGCGAGGACCAGCGCAGCCACTGCGATCAGTCCGAGAGTGAATTTCGTGCTCCTGCTCATGCAACGGGCCTTCCGACAGTTGACGTCTCACGCAGATCCTACCCGACCGGACTGGACGGCTCCTGCGCGCCTACCCCTGGAGTGCGTGCGGCCCGCATGCCATTGGCGATCACCACGACCTCGGCGACCTCGTGCACGAGCACCACCGCGGCCAGACCCAGCACCCCGAACAGTGCTAGTGGGAACAGCACCACGATGATCGCCAGCGCGAGGACGATGTTCCCAGTCATGATGCGGTGACCCCGGCGAGCATGAGCTAATGCGGCAGGGATCTGCCGCAGATCAGTGCCGGTGAAGGCGACGTCGGCCGACTCGACTGCTGCTGCCGTGCCGGTCGCTCCCATCGCGATGCCCACCGTCGCTGACGCGAGGGCCGGCGCGTCGTTGATGCCGTCTCCGATCATCGCGGTCGGAGCCTGCTCCGAGAGGCGACGGACGTAGGCGGCCTTGTCAGCGGGCAGCTGCTCGGCATGGACTTCCTCGATGCCGGCCTCTGCCGCGATTGCGTGGGCGGTCAGGGCGTTGTCGCCGGTAAGCATGACGGTGCGGATGCCTTGGGCATGCAATGCAGCCACCGTCGCGGCCGCCTCGGGACGCAGCTCGTCGCGGATGCCGACAGCGCCGATCACATGGCTGTCCTCCTCGACCATGACGACGCTCATGCCACGCGATGCCATCTCGTGGGTGCGGTTCCCGAATTGGCCAGGGGAGATCCAGCGGGGACTTCCCACGCGGATCACCCGGCCATGGATGCTTCCGGTGATGCCGTATCCGGGGACTTCCTGGACGTCGTCAGCGTCCACCGCGGCATCCGTTGCGGCGAGGACTGCGGCGGCGAGGGGATGGGCGCTGGCGGACTCGAGAGCAGCGGCCGCCGCGAGGACCTCCTCGCGGCTGCGGCCTTCACTTGTGGCGACGTCCACGACGCGGGGTTCGTTACGGGTGAGCGTCCCGGTCTTGTCCAGAGCCACAGTGCGGATCGCCCCCAGCTGTTCGAAGGCGGCGCCGGACTTGATGACCACGCCGAGCTTGCTCGCGGAGCCGATCGAAGAGATGACCGTCACCGGCACAGCGATGGCTAACGCGCAGGGCGACGCGGCGACGAGCACCACCAGGGCGCGCTCGGTCCAAGTTGCCGGGTCTCCGGTGAGGACGCCAATGAGTGCGACCAGTGCGGCGACGATCAGCACCACCGGGACGAGGGGACGGGCAATGCGATCAGCGAGGCGGGCACGTTCACCCTTGGCGGCATGGGCCTGCTCGACCAAGCGCACGATCTGGGTCAGTGAATTGTCCCGACCATCAGCAGTAGCGCGTAGCGCTAGCGAGCCCGAGCCGTTGACGGAGCCCGCATGCACCTCGTCTCCGGGGCCGACCTCGACCGGTATGGACTCGCCGGTGATCGCCGAAGTATTCATCCAGGAGCGCCCAGAGAGGATCACACCGTCCGTGGCAACCTTGTCGCCCGCACCGAGCAGGAGCACGTCCTCGGTGCGGACCTCTCCGGCCGCGATGGTCTGCGGCCCGCCCGGACGTGAAACGCGGGCAGTCTCGGGGATGAGGGCAAGCAGCGCCCGCAGGCCTTGCTTCGCGCGATCCATCGACCGGTCCTCCAACGCCTCCGCCAGAGAGAACAAGAACGCCAAGGCCGCGGCTTCACCGAAGTGCCCTAACAGCACCGCACCGAGCGCGGCAATGGTCATCAGCAGGCCGACGCCAAGCCGACCGCGTCCACGGCCCTGCACTAGGCGACGCAGAGTGCCGGGGACGAACGTCCAGGCCCCGGCCAGCAGGGCGAGAACGTGGGCCGCGAGACCGGCTGTATTGAGTCCTGCCCATCCCGTCAAGAGCCCCAGCGCCCACAAGACACCAGAGGTGATCGGCAGCAGCAGTGCGCGATCGTGCCACCACGGTGAGAGCTGTTCGAGCTCGAGTGCCTCCGGCGGATCCGTCAGGCCGCTACTTCCGCAACATGCATCCTCCACCACTGGGGCCACGGGCGGTGCGGGCTTCTCGGGGCCGCAGCATTCGTCGCTCATCGCGTGCCCGCCTTGGAACGCACCTCGACGGAGGCATCGCAGCACAGCGGGATGCCGCAGTCCTCATCGGTGCACGGACGGCCATCATCGACCGCCAGCACAGTCTCGACCAGCCCTGAGAGCGCCTTGGTCAGATGCGCGTCGGCGATCTCGTAGCGCGTGCGCCGCCCCTCGGGGGAAGCGACCACGATGCCACAGCCGCGCAGGCAGGAGAGGTGATTGGACACGTTGGTACGGGTCAGCGACAGCTCTTCCGCCAGTACGGCGGTATAGCCGGGATGGTCGAGGATCGACAGCAGGATGCGGGACCGGGTTGGGTCGGCCATGGCACGGCCGAGACGATTCATGACCTCGAGGCGCGAAGCTTTAGTCAGCATGCACTGACCATACAGCTGCGGCTGCCGCCAGCGGTACCGCCTTGACGCGGGCAGTGATGTTCTCAGCCGCCACCCGCAACTCACAGATGGTCCTCCCGCTCGCGCTATCGCTTCCCGATGCCCTGGCGATCGCACCACGCGCAGTGGTTACTCAGACTCTCGTCGAACTCATCGCCATGATCGTCCTCGTCCGCCTCCTACCTGCCACCGTCCCGAGGAAGACGACAATCCCGTAACTGGTCGTTTAGGACACGGGTGCCCGCCGGGATGCCCCTCGGCGGTGCACGCAGACTGCAACGTCGCCACGAGCTGCGTTCACCGCTGTGCGCGGCTCGGCGGAGAGTAATTCTCAACCGAACGATGCCGACCCCCGGTAACGGCATTGCCTATCTGGTGGGAGGGTGTGATGACTCGTCAGCCTGACAGCGCGCGGGTGGCCCGTGCGGCAGTCACGCACACGGCGCTGGCGGTGGAGGACGAGCTGAAATGGGTGTTCCGGGAGCAACCAACGGAGGACTTCGGTATCGACACTCACGTGGAGGTCATACACCAGAATGTGGCGACAGGGAGGCTTCTTGCGCTGCAGATCAAGGGTGGCGAGTCGTGGTTTGCGGAGAATGTGGCGGGCGGGTGGTGGTTCCGGCTCGATCCCTCTCACTACGACTACTGGACGCGCCATTCGCTGCCCGTCGTGGTGATCCTGTATGACCCGCGGACGCAACGGTGTCACTGGCAGCTCGTCACGGATGTCACCGTGGAACGTGGGCCACGAGGCGGCTTGAAGCTGCTCGTTCCCGAGTCGAACGTACTCGACGCGTCGGCAACGACGGCGCTGCGAAGGGCGTCATCCGGCGCGCCTTACGCGCTGCGACTCCGGCAGTTGCAGCTCGCGAAACCGTGGATGCAGCTGTTAGGTGTACTAACCGGGGACGTTGGTTGAGTTTGTGT
>NZ_KV786075.1:0-7370 GCF_001806835.1 Brevibacterium sp. HMSC24B04
TGAAGCGCGGCCGGTGCATGAGCACCGGCCGCGCTTCAGCGTTTGCGGCGTCAGCCTGCGATGTGCGCGCGGACCTTCTCGACGAGTTCAGTGAATGCTCGACCACGGTGAGACACCGCGTTCTTCTCTTCCCGGCTGTACTCCGCCAGGGACCGTTCCTGACCTTCCGGGATGAAGATGGGGTCGTAGCCGAACCCGCCCGAACCGCGAGGGGCGCGGGCCAGTGTTCCCGGCAGGGCACCTCGGCAGACGATCTCGGTGCCGTCCGTGTCGACAAAAGCTGCCGCACACACAAAAGCGGCTCCTCGGTCGGCGTCCTTGACGTCGGCCAGCTGAGCCAGCAGCAGCCGGTTGTTGGCGAGGTCATCGCCGTGGGCACCGCTCCAACGGGCCGAGAAGATGCCCGGTGATCCACCCAGAATGCTGACGGTCAGGCCGGAATCGTCCGCAAAGGCGGGCATGCCGGATTCAGCAGCGGCCGCGCGCGCTTTGATGAGGGCGTTCTCTTCGAACGTCGTGCCGTCCTCCACGGGGTTGGCCAGTCCCAGAGCCGATGACGTCACAACCGTCATGCCCGGCAGGGTGCGCGACAGGATCGCTTCGAGTTCAGCGCGCTTGCCTTCGTTCCCGGTGGCAAGGACCGCGCGTTTGCCTTCGCCGCCGCTCATGCGTCGAGGGCTTCTTTCTGCAGGCGGGTCAGCTCGGCACAGCCGGTCGAAGCAAGGTCGAGCAGTGTGCCCAGTTCGGTACGATCGAACGGCTCGCCTTCTGCGGTTCCCTGGATTTCGATGAACTTGCCGGAGCCGGTCATGACGACGTTCATGTCTGTTTCGGCCTTCGAGTCCTCTTCGTAGGGAAGGTCGAGAACCGGGGTGCCGTCGACGATGCCGACGGAGACGGCCGCCAGTGAGTCTTTCAGCACCTGGGCGTTCTTGGTGATCCAGCCGAGTTCGCGGCCCTTTTCGATTGCGTCGTGCAGCGCGAGGTACGCCCCGGTGATCGCTGCCGTGCGAGTGCCGCCGTCGGCCTGGAGGACGTCGCAGTCCAGCTGGATGGTGTTTTCGCCCAGCTGCGCGGTGTCGACGACGGCACGGAGGCTGCGGCCGATGAGGCGGGAGATTTCGTGGGTGCGGCCGCCGACTTTGCCGCGGACGGATTCGCGGCTTGAGCGGGTGTGGGTTGCGCGCGGCAGCATGGCGTATTCGCCGGTGACCCAGCCGGTGCCCTCGCCTTTGAGCCAGCGGGGCACGCCTTCGGTCAGGGATGCGGCGCACAGCACGCGGGTGTTGCCGAACTCCACGAGCACGGAGCCTTCGGCGTGGTCGAGCCAGCCGCGCTGGAAGGAAACGGGTCGAAGCTGATCGGCGGTGCGGCCGTCAAAGCGGGTCATGACTGCTCCTCAATGTTGTTGTTCGACGCTGGCATCTGCCGGTTTTTACGGCTGCTGCGCGCGGATTTCCCATGTGCGGTCAGGCACCGCAAGGTCGATTGTGCCGCTGTAGTGGCGTTCTGCCGCGGCGGTGACGGTGTCGGAATTGGTCCAGGGGGCGATGTGGGTCAGGACCAGCCGCTTGGTGCCGGCTTCCTGTGCTGTGCGGCCGGCTCGTTCACCGTTGAGGTGAATGCCGCGCACTGTGTCGCGGCCGTCTTCGAATGCGGCTTCGCACAGGAAGAGGTCGGCCTCACGCGCGGCTGTGGTCAGGTTCTCGCAGGCGTCGGAGTCACCGGAGTAGGCAAGCACCGCACCGTTGTATTCGATCCGCACGGCGTAGGCCTCGACCGGGTGGTGCACCAGGTGCGGGGTGATGGTCACGGGGCCGACCGTGAACGGCTGGCCGTCGCGCATGTCGGTGAACTCGAATGCCTGCTCCAAACCGTCCGAGGTGGAATCGGCTGGGACGGGGCTTGCTCCGGGATCCGTGTGGTGGGCTGCCGTGAGCCTTTCGCGGGTACCGGCCGGACCGTACACCGCCAGACGGTTGGGTGGGCCTCCGGCGTCGAGGAACCGCGGGTCGTAGCGGTGCATGACGTAGAGTCCGGTGACGTCGAGGCAGTGGTCAGGGTGCAGATGGCTGAGCACCACCGCGTCGATGTCGGTGTGGTTGATCCAGCGCTGCAGCGGCCCCAGTGCGCCCGAACCCAAGTCGAGCACGATGTTCCACGTCCGCTCGGCTTCAATCTGCAGCAGATAGCAGCTGGCAGCCGCGTGGGGTCCCGGGTAGGAGCCTGACGTGCCGATCGCAGTGAGTTTCATCATCGGCCGTCTCCGTCCAACTGATTCATGAACAGTTCTGTGAAGCGCTCCTGCATCCAGGACAGGAAGTCGTAGATGGACAGCAGCGCGGCTTCGTTGTCGTCCAGGTTGTCGTCATTGTCGTAGAGCTGCTGCATGTCGTCTTCGGTGACGATGCCCAGCCGACTGGTGATGACCAGGCGGACGTCGGTGAGCCCAATCATCCAGGCGTGCGCTTCGTCGCGGCCGATGTCGGCGGGGCTGGTGCGGCTCAGGGTGAAGAGGATGGTCTGCAGGTTCGCGATTTTGCCTTCGCGGATGTCGTTTTCGGTGTAGCGGCGGAATTCGGCGGAGGCTTCTGGGTTTTCCGGGTCGGCGTCCGGCAGCAGCCGCAGAAGCGCTGGGTCGGTGGGGCGTTCGCGATCTTCTATGCCGACCATCTTTGCCAGCGGGTCGTCGCTTTCGCTGTCGGACCGGCTGTCGAGCAGGGTGATGGTGTCGCTGACAACACGGGCGATGATCGCCTTTTCTGTGTCGTCGAATTCCAGTTGGGCGAATTCGGAGTTCCCGGGCGAGATCTTCATGCCGCTCCCCCGGAGTCCATCTGGCGGCAGGAGGCCCACAGGCCGAAGCCGTGCATGGCGGCCGTGTCTTTTTCCATTTCTTCGCGGGATCCCTGGGACACGATGGCTTTGCCCTCGTAGTGGACCTGCCGCATGAGTTCGGCGGCTTTTTCGCGGGAGTACCCGAAGTAGGACCGGAACACGTATGTCACGTAGGACATGAGGTTGACCGGATCGTTGAACACGATCGTCACCCACGGCAGAGCAGGATCGGTCTGGACGTCGGCGAGGACGTCCGATTCTGCGACGGGCATGGCGGTGGTGCTCACAGCTCTCAACTGTATTGCACGGAGTGCCAAAAGACCCGCTGTGTGGTCCGATATGCTCGCGAGTATGCGTGAACTCACAACGCCTGACGGACCTTCGACCGCTCTTCTTACCGACCATTACGAACTGACGATGCTGCAGGCGGCTTTGGATGCCGGCACTGCGGACACTCCGTGTTTGTTTGAGATGTTCGGGCGCAGACTTCCGGCGGGCCGCCGCTACGGCGTGGTTGCCGGCACCGGCCGCCTTCTGGAGGGGCTGAGCCGTTTCCAGTTCGGCGATGCTGAGCTGCGCTTCCTGCGTGACACGGGTGTTGTGTCCGAGGACGCTCTGGATTGGCTGGCGGATTACCGGTTCTCGGGAACGATCCGCGGCTACCGGGAGGGCGACGTCTATTTCCCCGGTTCGCCTCTGCTCATTGTCGAAGCCTCGTTTGCCGAAGCCGTCATTCTGGAGACCCTCGCTCTGTCGGTGTACAACTACGACAGTGCTGTTGCTGCTGCGGCTTCGCGCATGAGCGGTGTGGCTCGAGGCCGCCCGCTGGCGGAGATGGGTTCGCGGCGCACAAATGAAAGCAGCGCTGTTGCCGCGGCCCGCGCGGCTGTTATCGCCGGTTTTTCTTCTACGTCGAACCTCGAGGCGGGGCGTCGGTATGGCCTGCGCACGATTGGCACCTCTGCACATTCCTTCACTCTTCTGCACCCAACGGAAGAAGATGCCTTCCGCGCGCAGATCAATTCGCTCGGCGCTGACACGACTGTCCTGTTGGATACCTATGACGTTGACGCGGCACTCGAAACTGCGGTTCGCATTGCCGGGCCGAATCTTGGCGGTGTGCGCTTGGATTCGGGCGACTTGGGCATTCAGGCGGCCGAGGTGCGCGAAAAGCTCGATGCGCTGGGAGCGCACAACACGACGATCACGGTGACGAGCGACCTCGACGAGTACGCGATTGCGTCCTTGGCTTCTGCCCCGGTGGATTCCTACGGTGTTGGCACGCGTCTGGTGACCGGCTCTGGTGCGCCGTCCGCGAACCTCGTGTATAAGCTCACGGCCCGGCAGGATGACGAGGGCACGTGGCACTCGGTGGCGAAGAAGGCTGCCGGCAAGGGCTCCCACGGTGGCCTCAAGACCGCCAGACGGGTGCTCTCAGGGGGCACCGCCACGCAGGAGGCAATCGGTGTGCCCCACCTGCCCGACGGCGTAGGCGAAGGGCGGGATCTGCAAGTGGACTTTGTTGTCGATGGGGAAATCGACGACAGCTTCACAGGCCCCGAAGCGGTTGTCCGCGCTCAGGAAATGCACCGGGCCGCGATGGCGGAGCTGCCGCGTTCGGCTCGCCGCCTGCAGGACGGCGACCCGACGATCCCCACGATCTTCTACGACGCCTAAGCTGCGGACCGGATAAGCCAGCGGCGACTATTTTCTGCCGACGAACCAGCGCTGCAGGGTGTTGATGCGGTCGAGGATCTGTTCGCGGCTGGCCTGCGCAACGGCCGGTCCCCCACAGGCACGCCGCAGTTCCAGGTGAATGGAGCCGTGCGGTTTGCCTGTGCGGCGGGCCCACGCTCCGACCATGGACTGCAGTTTGCTGCGGTCTTCTTTCAGTGCGCGGTGCTGCAGCTCTGCTGCTTCCGCCTGCGGCTTTGGTGGGGCGGCCTGGCCGCTGCTGCCGCGTCGTTTGACCTGTTCGGCCTGCCGGGCGCGCAGGAGTTCGGCCACCTGGTCGGGTTCGAGCAGACCGGGCAGGCCGATGAAGTCGAGTTCGTCCTCTGAGCCGACGGCACCTCCGGCACCGAATTCGCCGCCGTCGAACAGCACCTTGTCGAATGACGCCTGTGATTCCAAAGCCTCGTAGGCTCCTTCGTCCAGCGACGATGACGCATTTTCGTTCCTGTTGGCCTGGTCCATCGCTTCGTCGTCGAGCAGATGCTCATCGTCTTCGACGTCTTCGCGTCTGATGTCGAGCGCGTGGTCGCGTTCGACTTCCAGTGAGTTTGCCAGCGCCAGCAGGATCGGCACGGATGGCAGGAAGATGGAGGCTGTTTCGCCGCGTTTGCGTGCGCGCACAAAACGGCCGATGGCCTGTGCGAAGAACAGCGGGGTCGCCGATGATGTCGCGTAGACGCCCACTGCCAGGCGCGGCACGTCGACGCCTTCTGACACCATGCGCACCGCGACCATCCACCGACGGTCGGACTCTTGGAATTCGTCGATCCGGTCGCTGGCTCCGGCTTCGTCGGACAAAACGACGGTGACTTCTTCGCCGGTGATCTGCTTGAGCTGCTTTGCGTAGGCTCGTGCGGTGCTCTGGTCGGTTGCGATGACAAGGCCGCCGGCGTCGGGGACGGTGCGCCGCACTTCGCTCAGCCGGATATCGGCCGCTTTGAGAACGGCGGGGATCCATTCACCCTTGGGGTCCAGCGCGGTCCGCCACGCTTGAGCGTGAACGTCCTTTGTCGCATCAGCTCCCAGGAGGGTTTCCATGACATCGCCGGTTTTGGTCTTCCAGCGCATATTGCCCGAATAGGTCATGAAGATGACCGGGCGGACCACGCCGTCTTCCAGGGCTCGCGAATAGCCGTAGGAGTAGTCGGCCTGCGAGGTGCGGATGCCCTCGTCATCGGGTTCGTAGACGACGAACGGAATCGCGGCCGTGTCTGAGCGGAAGGGCGTACCGGTCAGCGACAGGCGCCTGCGGGCGGGGCTGAAGGCTTCGCGGATGGCGTCACCCCAGGACAGTGCGTCGCCGGCGTGGTGTACCTCGTCGAGGATCACGAGGGTGCGTGCACGGGCGGTCCTGTTGTGGTGCAGAGCGGGTTTTGCGGCCACCTGCGCGTAGGTGACTGCGACACCGTGAAATCCCGGAGCGGTTGAGCCGTCGCTGTTCTTAAAACGCGGATCGAGTTTGATGCCGACACGTCCGGCTGCATCAGCCCACTGCACTTTGAGGTGCTCTGTGGGGGCTACGACGGTGACGCGGTCGACTTTGCGCTGAGCCAGCAGTTCGGCTGCCAGGCGCAGTGCAAAGGTGGTTTTACCGGCACCTGGTGTTGCGACCGCGAGGAAATCTCGCGGTTCGGTGGTGAAGTACTGTTCGAGGGCTTCAGCCTGCCAGGCACGAAGCTTGCCGGCTGTACCCCACGCTGCGCGTTCGGGATAAGCCGGAGGCAGATGTTCTGCTGCCGAGGTGCCCGGAACTCTTCCGGGTACGTTCACTGGTCGTCGGGCTCCTGGGGGCCTTCGGGCATGGATTCGTAGATCTCTCGGCAGGCCGGGCAGACAGGGAACTTCTGGGGGTCACGGGAGGGAACCCACACCTTGCCGCACAGGGCGACGATGGGTGTTCCGGTGACCATTGCCTCCATGATCTTGGCTTTGGGGGCGTAGTGCGAAAAGCGTTCGTGGTCGCCGGGTTCGGTCAGCTGCTCCTGTTGCTGACGTTCGATGGTGGCGCTGCCACCGGGAGCCGAGAACGTTTCAGACATGCCAGCATTCTAGCCGCCTAGACTGAAGGCTATGGATACACCCCAACGTGATCTTGTCGGCATTGATGAGTACCGCCGTATGACCGGCTATATGTCGACGGGCCTTGCTGTTCTCACCTGCGCGAAGGGTTCGCACACCGCGGCAATCACGGTTGATTCCTATATGAGTGTGTCTTGGGATCCGCCGACGATGGCGGTTTCTGTTTATTCGGGTTCACGCATGATGGAGGCGCTGGATACCGCAAGCAGGTACACGCTGAGTGTTCTGTCTGCAGACCACCAGGACACTGCTGAATGGCTTGGAACGCCGGGACAGCCTATCTATGGACTGTTGTCACAGATCCCCACCGAGACGACCGAATTGGGCGGGGTGGTCATTGCCAACTGCCTTGCCTACTTCACCGTGGACATTGCGCAGCGGACGGAGATAACGACCCACACACTGGTGTCCGGCCCGGTTGTCGATCAGGGTGAGAGAAACACAGAAGGCACTCCCCTGCAGCGTTTTCATCGGTCCTATGGGACGTTTACTGAGCGGAACTGAGTTGCAAAGCTGAGAGCGGATACAAAAAATCCCCGGGTGGCATGAAGCCACACGGGGACCAGAACACAAAGGAAACAACACCATCAGAAACCGGAAGGCGTTGTGAGTTCACTTTAGGAATGGGTGAAGGCCCTGCAGGTGCCCCGGGGAGCAAATCAATGCTCAACCCTCGGGGGCGACCTGTCAGGGCCTTCGTTATGGGTGATTGCGGCGGT
>NZ_KV786076.1:0-15988 GCF_001806835.1 Brevibacterium sp. HMSC24B04
ACCAAGATCAAGTACCGTCGCGCCGACCGCAACGACCAATGGTGTTCACGGTCTGGTTCACGCCACTACAACACGTGGATGAGTGCGCCCAACAGCAATTGCCGCGCTAAGGACGCCGAGGTGTTCTCCAAGATCCCGCAGTACAGTCACGTGGCCGTGGTGGACTACAACTCTGCTAGGAAAAAGGGCCGCGGTTCCGCGATTTTCGTTCACAAGCACGGTAAAGGTTCGACCGCCGGGTGCGTATCCGTGACAGAGAAGCAAATGGTCACGCTCGTCACCTGGTTGCAGCCGCAGCACAGCCCGCGGATTGTGATCGCTCCCCGAGGTGAACTGAAGAACCAGTAGGGGTGCGGGTGCGACCTCAACCGGGCGAGAAGAGCACGCGGCGAATTTGGCTTTACGATTACTCGGCCCGGTGGGCCGGGTTCAGTTTTTCGATTGCCGACATCGGGGTGTCATAGGCAAGGACGTTATAGCCGTCGTCTTCCCCAGGCCATAGGAACGTGTGGTCGAAGCTGTCGCTGGCGAGGTCGTATCGGGCAATCCAGGTCTGCCAATCACCACGCTCGGGATCTGCAGTCAGTTCCCGAAGCCGCGCGATCAGCGCCTCGTTGAACGCCGGATTCAGCGCGGACACTGTGGTGATCCACGTTTCCTCACCGACAAACCGCCATGCCTGGTGAGCTGAGTGCCCCGGCTCGTAACCGGACACAACCACAAAACCGTCCCACGGCTTGCGCTGATTGAGTTTCCTGTCCACCCGCAGGCACCGGCCGATGACTTCCAGGATCGAATCGGCAGAGTCGTAATCCACCTCGATATCGGGTGCAGTCACAGTGTTCCCTCCAGCGTCGCCAGGTGCTTACGGAAAACCCTATCGGTTTCTACGCTTTTCGTGTGGCCGAAATGGACTGAATCCCGCAGACCGTCACGTGGCCGTGGTGGATTACAACTCGCCGAAAAGGCAGGAGTCGGCGATCTTCGTTCACAAGCACGGGAAAGGTTCGACCGCCGGGTGCGTATCCGAGAGGCAGTCTTCGTTTTATGTGGTGGCATGGTTCACGTGGTGTTCATCCATGCGCACTAGTTTTGACGGGTGGCGTCTAGGGTTGGGGGCGTCGCCGCGGCTTATTTCATGTTGGCCCGAGGTGAGAGGACCCGGTAATGCGCGTTGAGGATTCCCCGACTGATGCGACGGCGTCACGGTGTGGGACGGCCCGGGGCCGAACCGTAGGCCGGCAGATCTGGGGCGCTCTTCTTGCCGCCGTCACAATGGCCGGGAGCATTGTCATCCCACTTGCTCCGTCGGTTGCTGCCGGCGATGCCTCGCCGTGGTTTGACGATGAACTGGGCTACGTGAAGCTGCGCGATAAGGGCCTCGATGGGTCTGGGGTGACGATCGCTATCGCGGAAACGGGCGTCGACCTCAATTCCCCCGACCTCAAGGGCGCTGATATCGAATTCGTGCCGATGCCCGATGAATGCCTGCCGATGCGGGAAGCCTCGAAGAGCGCCGTAGATCTTGACGGGGCCACTTACCAGGAGTCCGTTGCGCACGGGACTCAGGTGGCGACGATGATCGTCGGACAGGGTGGCAACGGGCGTATTCAAGGGGTGGCGCCGAAGGCAAAGCTACTCGTCATGGAACAACCCTTTGCTTTGACCCCGTCCTCATCGGGCTGGCCGTCCGACTGTGATGAGATGGTGGTGCTCGGTGGCGGGCGCATGATGGAGGCCGAAAAGCGTGGGGCCGACATTATGTCGATGTCGAGACTCGGGCCGACCCAGCCGTCCAGCTACCAGAATGCCTACTGGCAGATGCGCGGCAAGGCGCTCATAACCGGTGCGGGAAACGACCGGAATGTCTCCGCCGAATCGGCAGGCCTACCGGGTGTGGTGTCGGTGACCGCCTCGAAGCCGGGCGCAGCAGCCACGAACTGGGCAGCAGCAGGTGAGGGGCTCACGGTTGCGGCGCCCGGGGAGAAGCTCACCTTGCGCGAGGCGGATGGAAAACTGGTGTCCAATGGTGCAGGCACGAGCTTTTCGTCGCCGATCGTTGCAGGAACGCTGGCGCTCGGACACCAAAAATGGCCCGATGCGACCTATCACCAACTCATTCACTCGCTGACGGAAACGGCGAGCAACGGCGGGCGCCAGAACAGTGAGCTCGGGTTTGGTGTCATCGATCCGGTTGCGTTTATCGACAATGACCCGATGCAGTACCCCGATGAGCCCATCACCTATCCCGGTACGGCCAACGATGATCCGCAGTGGGATGTCGTGCGTGAACTGTGCGACGGCTTCGCGGACGAGTCGACAATGGCCTATCCCGAGCACTACAAGGTTGATGCGGGCGTCGACCCGGAGGCCGTCAGGTGGCTGCCCCAGGTGGCGAAGGACGAAGGCTGGCTGGGGATGGCCCCGAACGCCGGGGTTTGGGGTAACGGGAGCGATACCTCGTCTGATAAGGAAACGGCCGCCACGCCGACCCAGCCCGCAGGTTTCCCGACCCTCGCTGTGGTCGGGATTGCGGCGGGGGTCATCGTCGTCCTTGCACTCATCGCCGTCCTTGTGCTCATCGTCGTCCTGGCTCGACGCAAGAACCGGACCGCCCCTGCCGGGCCGCCTCAGCAGTATCCGCCCCAGCAGTTTGCCCCGAACCAGCAGCGGTACTGCGGGGACCCCAACCAGCAGCGGCAGGAGTCCCAGCCGAAGCAGGGTTAGCGGCGCTGGAATCCCTGGATGACGGCCGATGGCTTCCAGGATCGAATCGCAGAGTCTTAATTCACCTGGATATCGGGCGCAGTCACTGCGCTTCCTCCGATGTCGTCAGACGGGCGGCTTACCCCTGGCTGCAGTCAGCCATTGAGGCTCTTCGGCCGGATGGGCGGGATTCAGTGCTTCAATCGTCGACATCGGGGTGTCGTAGCCGATCACGTTGTACCCAGCATCTTCTCCCGGCCACAGGAAGATGTGATCGAAGGTATCGCTGGCGAGGTCATAGAGAATGACCCAGGTCTGCCATTCACCGCGTTCAGGGTCGGCAGTGAGCTCACGCAGCCGTTCCATCACGTCAAGGTTGAACGCCGGATTGGCAATGTTCACCCCCGTGGGCAGGGTCTCTTCACCGACAAACCGCCATGCCTGCATCGCCGCGTGCGCCTCCTCAAAACCGGTCAGGATCACAAAGCCGTCCCACGGTTTTTCCTCGTTGAGCCGCTCGTCTGCACGCAGGCACCAGCCCGTAATCTCCAGGATCGATTCGGCGGAGTCGAGGTCCACCTCGAAATCGGATGCAGTCACTGTGCTTCCTCCAGCGTCGCCAGGTGCTTACGGAAAATCCTATCGATTTCTGCGCTTTTCGTGTGGCCGAACTGGACGGCGACCAGCTGCCACCAGCACAGCACCCCCGCCTACGAGAACACCGGCTAACATCCCAAGGGGCAGGAGCGTCGCACCGGTGCGCGGCAGAGTCCCGCCACCACCCGAAGCAGTTCCACCCGAACTATTCGCTGCACCACTCACGTCACCACCCGAGGCGCCCGTTGCGTCAGCGTTGGAATCTTCACCCTGGTCTCCACCCGGCTGTTCCGTGCCAGATTCCTCACCAGATTCCTCGCCAGGCTCCGCACCAGACCCGTCACCCGGCACCTCGCCATCGTCACCGGCGGACTTCTGCACCACCTCGAAGGTCAGGCGCTGAGTTTTCGCCTGCACTTCACCACCGGCGCTGCGCTCACCGCTGCTCGCCAACTTTGCCCGCGCGGTCACGTCAATCGTGTACGATCCGGGCTTCGTGAAGGCCCACGCCGTGTGCATGTGTGTGCCAGGCGGGAGAGGAATGTCGGCAGCTTTGTCGCTCGAGGCGTACATCTTCTGAATCGCACCCAGATTCTCCGTGTAGGCAAACCACTTGCCGCCCTTAGGCGCGCTCACCGGTGTGAGCGTCATCGTCGCACCTTCGGGGTACTTCGCGCGGTCAAGTGTTTCGCTCGAAAAGCCCGGCCACACCCGGCCCGGCTGCTGAGCCTGCGGCAGAACATACAGCTCAGAGCCCTTGGGCCCAAGCACGTCGTAGCTCGGATCAGCAAGCACATTGCCTTCACGCTTGACCTTCGCGAGCTTCGTGACGGCCAGCGTCGTCGAATCAATCGTGCGCGTCACCGACTCCGTGGCATGCTGCCGCGAATCATCACCGAGCGCCACAGAGAATTCGCCCTTGTAATCCATTGCGCGCAGGTCCACATGCCCACGGCTGATTGTGACAGGCGTGCTCAGGAGGTCACCGTCAGAACCGTCATTGCCGTCACCCGGACCCGGTTGTTCAGGCCTCTCCCCCGGGTTCGGCTCTGTGCCGCCGTCTCCAGGGCCGGGTTCTTCACCGCCGTTACCCGGTGGCGGAGTTGCGCCTGCACCGATTTCAGAGAAACGAGTCTCCACGGTCTTACCGGCACTGCTGACCTTGCCCAGATCAACCCTGTCCGTATTGCCGATTGCTGCACGCGGCTGCGGCTCCAGCGTCAGCTTCAGCGTGTATTCGTCGCCCTTGCAGTACTCACGGTCCACATCGAGGTTTCGCCGCCCCGGACCGCTGACCACGTCGACTGGGCACGTCGGTTCGTCATAGCCCTCTTCATAGAAACCACCCGTGACGTTGTAGATGAGCGAATCATCGGTGGGTTTCGTTTCAATCGTGACCCTGTTGTCGTCGCTTTGCCCACGGGCACTGACAGAGACATCACGGGAGCCGACCTTCACCTCGCCATTTGAGAAGCCGCCGGCAGATGCTGCGGGGGTTTCCTGCGGAAACTCCCCCGGCTGATTCGTGGACACCGGCTTCTGCCCCGTGCTCGAGGTAAGCGGCGCGCTGACCCAGCGTGCCGCACCCTTGGTCGGCACGAACACTGCTTGGAAGGTTGACGAGGTGGAGCCGATCATTTCACTCCACGTCGCCTTGCCGTTCTTCACCGGGACCTCAGCAAGGTGATAGCCGTCGATGTAGAACACGACCGTGCCCTCGGCGGCTTCAGTGCCGGCATCAAAAGTCAGATCGGTCAGGTTCTTGTCGCCGTCTTTTTCACTGCCGGTGTGCGGGGCGATTGTGAAGTTCGGGGACGAGGTGCCGCTAACGTTTCCGGCATTGTTATAGGCGGTCCTGACATCACCAAGCTTTTCATCAGCCGGGTTCGTGCCGCCCACACGCCACACCAGGGTTGTGGGCTTCGAAGCAGTGAAAGCACCATCAGTCGTGCGAGCGCTCGCATCGAAAGTGACCTCATAGCGGCCTGGCTTTGTGAACGTCGTGATGTTGTGCGTGTGCGTGCCCGGATCCAGCCACACGGTCCGCGAAACCTTGTCATGTGACGAGAACAGGCGCGTCACGGGCAGGTTGCCGAACGTCGAATAGTTGAACATGTTCATTTCGCCCGGACCGTTGAAGCCGACGAGCTCCAAAGCGAAGTTCCCGTCAAGGAAGTTTTCAATGGGCACCGCGGTGTCAGCGCCGAAGCCCGACCAAATGGGGCTGTTGCCCGGTCCCGGGACCTGCGGTGCCATATAGAGCAGCTGACCATCCTGACCCAGGAAGTTCAGGCGGGGGTCGTCCGTAATCGGAAAAACATAATTCTGGCTGCCGTCGTCGTTATAGCCACGGCCAACCCAATTGGCCGTTTTATCCAGTGGAACGGTTTTCCCGCCCGCCTGGGAATTGATGACGAACGAGTTCGCCTCTTTATTCCAGAAGACCTTCGGCGCATCGATGTGCGCCTGTGTTTCGACACTGCGATCGTCATCCGGCCCTGCGAGGGCAGGAGCCGCAGCGAACGCGGCAGCCGTAGCCGCAACCGCCGCAAACGAGGTACAGACCGCGAACAGACCGCGCATGAACCCCTCCTTCAATGGTCAGCATTCTCAATACAGAAACTCAGCGAGAATTAAATTACCCAGAAAACGGGTGTTTTGTCATTTGCATAAAGAGTCGTTAATAGAATGCAAAAGCGTTTATATGTTTATTCATGCAGATATTCGGAATCGTTAGTGTCTGCAATCATTTCTGAAACAGTTACGGAGTCTTCGGGTGGATGCCGGCGTAGAGCACCCGTCCGGTGAAGGCGCAAAAACACGGTGCGGGCGAGGTGTTCCTCGCCCGCACCGTGCTTTATTCAGCTGCGATCACACATTCAGCACTCAGCCTTTACGACGGCGTGCAACCAGCAGAGAACCAACCGCGATGAGTCCCAGACCAGCCGCCAGGCTCATGCCGACACTGACACCAGTGCGGGGCAGGGAGCCCTTCTGCGATGAGCTGCTGTCAGACGCGCTGCCCGTGGTCGAGCCGCTGCCGCTCTCCGTCGAACCGCCGGTGCTGCCATTGCCATCGGACTCACCGGGTGCAGGAGCTGCGGAGCCGCCTTCGGTCGAACCGTCGGTTGCACCCTCCGTCGGATCCTGGGATGGTTCGTCGGTCGGTTCATCCGTCGGGTCATCCGTCGGGTCATCCGTCGGCTCGTCGGTAGGCTCATCCGTCGGGTCCTGAGTCGGCTCATCCGTCGGCTCGTCAGTTGGATCGTCCGTCGGCTCATCCGTCGGCTCGTCGGTGGGGTCTTCCTTCGGTCCCGTGGTCACCACGAACTCGAAGCGGCCGAAGTCATCGCCCATTTCCGAACGCTTGATCGAGAACTCTGTTGGGTCCTGTTCGGCCGATGCTTCAGCGGCAGAGACCGCAGCGAAGGCAACCGGTGCGGCGGCAGGCGTTGCCTCCGGGTCAGCAGAAGGTGCTGCAGCTTCGGCATCGTACAGAACACGAGTCTCGCCACCACGAGTAGCCGACGGCTCCACCTCGACCTTGACAACCCGGCGGCCGTCCTTCAGGTTGACGCCCAGGGTCACCGTGTCTTCTGTGAAGAAGTGACGGGTCTTCTTTTCTGCATTAGCAGAGGCCAAGAAGCCAGCATCCGAGGCGAACGCGCCAAGCTTCGTGTCGCCGTCCTTGAAGTAGACGCTTTCCACACCGTCATCGTTGATCTTCGCGGAAGCATCGATACGGCTCGACGCGAAGTGAGCGGCGACAGTCTCCCCAGCCTTCACCTCGATCGTGGTGGTGACAAAGCGGCCTTCGTCAGTGACCGTTCCCGTCTGCTTGCCGTTGTCTTCATCGATGTACACGGCCTCGTTCTTGCCTTCTAGCTTGTCAAACGGCAGGCGCTTGCCATCGGCATCAACGATCGCGCCGAAGCCCTGCGCGGTCCCCTGAGTGCGCATGTACGCCTTGTACGTACCAGCGGGCAGCCCCTGCTTCTGCAGCGAACCGGGCAGAACCTTGAACCATTCCTTGGTGTCCTCATTGAAGAGGTTCACATAGCTGTCCAGATCCTCGTCGGTGTCGCTGTCGTACTTGTTGTTGAGGTTCTCATCGCGGTACAGGCGGAAGTCGACCTTGCCGAACTCAGCGGTCTTCTCCAGTTCGACCTTGAACTCGAACCGACCGAAGTCGTCACCCATTTCTGAGCGCTTCACGCGGTACTCAAACGGCGAAACCCGTTCAGCCTCAACAGTCTTACCGGCACCGAAACCGCCAACGGTCACATTCTTCACACGCTGACCGGCCACCGGGTTCACACCGACCGTGATCCATTCCTCGGAGAAGAAATGGCGTGCCTTCTTCGAAGCGTCATCCGAAGCCAGGTAACCGGAGTCCGATTCAAAGGACTTCAGCTTCCGGTTGCCGTCCTTGAAATACACATCGGTTGGGACGTTCTCACCATCCAGGGTGACCTTCGCTGCAGCGTCGATACGCGTCGACGCAAAGTGAGCGGTGGCAGTTTCCCCGGCCTTCACCTCGATCGTGGTGGTGACAAACTGGCCGGTGTCAGTAACAGTCTCCGCCGTCTCGCCGCTGTCTTCGTCAATATACGTCGCGTCGTTCTGCTCTTTCAGTTCAGCGAAAGGCAGGCGCTTGCCCTTAGCATCGACAACCACACCAAAACCATCCGCGATCGAAGCATCACGCATGTACACCGTGTACGTGCCAGCCGGCAGACCCTGCTTCTGCAGCGAACCGGACAGAACCTTGAACCACTCACCGGTTTCCTTGTTGAGCAGGTTCACGTAGCCATCGTGAGCATCTTCATCGTCATACGTATTGTTGAGGTTCTCATCACGGAACAGACGGAAATCAACCTTGCCGGTCTTCGCTTCTTCCTCTTCTTCCGCTGCTTCCGAAGGCTCCGAATTAGGAGTTGCCGGGGCGTCAGCTTCCGGGGTCTTCGGGTCTTCAGAAGGTTCCGAGGTGGGCCTGGCCGGAGCTTCGGCAGCTTCCGGGGTCTTCGGGTCTTCTGAAGGTTCCGAGGTGGGAGTTTCCTTCGCGGGTTCTTCAGAAGACGCTTCCTGGGCTGCCGGCAGAGCGGCAAAAACAGCTGTCGACGGGGTCAGCGTTCCGATGACAGCGGCAGCAAGAACAAACGCGCCGAAGCGCTGAGAGCGGGGCATGGGTGATCTCCATTGACGATCAGAGCAGGGTCTCGCTTACCCTCACAGACCAATCTGAATCAGCAGTCCCACCTGGTTAAATACAGAATGAACACAGGTCAGCGGCCCAAAAAGCGAGCGCGGACCCGAGCAGCACCTCGCCAATGCACCCCGCAGGATCATATCCCGCAGCGCAGAACTCATCCCGCGGGACGATGAAAGCCCACCCTGGGGCTTCCTAGACTTACTGTCATGGCAGAACCGTGGCACGTGAGGGCATCGCAGTTTTTCTCGACCCATAAATGGATTGTTGACTCGCTGCTCTTCGCCGCTCCTCTGATGCTCATCGCGTTCAGCTTTCGGTTCTATGAAGATGATGTGCGCGGCATCATCCACATGGTGCTCCTGGGTGCAATGGGCGCCGCACTCACCTTCCGCCGCACATTCCCGCTGGTCACCGGCTGGGCAGTGGCAGCGACAGGTCTCGGTTACGCCCTGACAGGCGGATACCCACATCCCACACTGCTGGCAGTTCCCATCACGGTTCACGCAGTCACCGCATATGCTCCCCGCCGTTGGGGCAAGATCTTCCTTGTCCTGGGCGCGGCAGCATCTCTGATCTTCCTTGTGAGCGTCTCGGCCATGATGTACCTGGAGGGTGCGCGAATCAAGGATGTTACGCCCGGTGACCTGCTGATGTACGTTTCCGCGTTCTTTGTGTTCCCCCTGGCTGCAGTCGCATTCGCCTGGGCCACAGGCGACTACCGCCGCCGCAGAATCGACGAACTCCAGCGGATAGCCGAACGCAGCGCACTGCTTGAACGGGAACGCGAAAACGAAATCCGATTGGCCTCGGATGCCGAACGCATGCGCATTGCCCGGGAAATGCACGACATCATCGCCCACTCCATGTCGGTCATCATCACCCAAGCCGACGGCGGCCGCTACGCTGCCGCGCGCTCACCCGAAGCAGCCGTGGCCGCCCTGGAAACGATTGCCGACACCGGGCGCGAAGCCCTGGGGAACCTGCGCGGCATCCTTGGAGTCCTGCGCGACAGCGAACCCGGACAGAAAACCGCACCCATGCCAGCCATCAGCGACCTCGGCACCCTCATCGACAACGTCCGTTCAGCCGGCCTTGATGTCACGCTGGAAGTCTCCCCCGACCTCCCCACCCTGTCGCCGGCAGCCGAACTTGCCGTATACCGTGTCGTGCAAGAAGCACTCACCAACACAATGAAACACGGCGGACCACACGCCCGCGCATCCGTCACCGTACGGCCCGGCGACAAAGAGCTCATCGCCGGCATCACCTCGACCGGGCACGCTGACCGTTCAGCCGTTCCGGGTTCCGGCGCCGGCATTCAGGGCATGAAAGAGCGAGCGCGCGTTCACAACGGCACGCTCACCGCCGAACCGACAGACACCGGATTCTCAGTTCTGCTGACACTCCCCGAGGACAACTCATGACCATTCGCGTACTTCTTGTTGACGACCAGGCTCTTGTACGGGCCGGCTTCGCGATGGTGATCGACTCACAAGACGACATGAAGGTCATCGCTCAGGCAGAAAACGGCCGTGAGGCCGTCAACACCGTTGCGGCACAGGCAGTCGACGTTGTTCTCATGGACATCCGCATGCCCGTCCTTGACGGACTGTCCGCCACAGCTGAAATCATGGCGCTCGGCGATGCCCGGAAGCTCCCCCGCGTGCCCACCGTCATCGTGCTCACCACATTCGACACAGACGAATACGCGCTATCGGCTCTGCGATCAGGGGCCAGCGGTTTTCTGCTGAAAGACGCCCGCCCCGAGGTGCTGCTCGACTCCATACGACAAGCCCACACGGGTGGCGCCGTCATCGCACCATCGACCACCCGCAGGCTGCTGCAGACCGTCATCGCAGAACCCGCCCCACCCACCGAACACGCCCAGAAACTGGAGCGGCTCACAGCGCGCGAACGCGAAGTCTTCCAGCTGATCGCGCAGGGGAAGTCGAACGCGGAAATCGGGGACGAACTGTTCATGGCCGAACCCACAGTCAAAACCCACGTCCGGAACATCCTGGCAAAACTCGAAGTGCGCGACCGCATCCACGCCGTCATCCTGGCGTACGAGACCGGAATCGTATGAACCTCATCCTCAGGGATGAGGAACACCTTTCAGGAGCATCCCACGGGCCGATGATCTGAGCTGACGAGCTCGCGAAAGTGGAAACATGACGATTTCCACAGCGCACACAACCGCGATCAGCGCCCGCGGCATCAGCAAGTCCTACGGCACCGGCGAAGCCCGCCTGACCGTATTCGACAACTTCAGCATCGACATTCAGGCCGGTAAGTTCACCGCGATCATGGGGCCCTCCGGGTCTGGCAAGTCGACCCTCATGCACATACTGGCCGGATTGGACAGCCCCGACAGCGGCTCCGTGACCCTGGCCGGACGGGCAATCACCGGCATCAGCGACTCCGCCCTGACGAAAATCAGGCGCAACCACATGGGGTTCGTCTTTCAGGCGTTCAACCTGATCCCCGCAATGACCGCCGATGAGAACATCATGCTCCCGGCCAAACTGGCTCGCAGCAAAGTTGACCAGGAATTCAAACGAGCAATCGTCGAAAACCTCGGACTGACCGACCGACTGAGCCACCGCCCCCACGAACTTTCCGGCGGCCAACAACAGCGCGTCGCCGTTGCCCGCGCACTCGTCAACCAGCCTGAAGTCCTGTTTGCCGACGAACCCACCGGCGCACTCGACACACGCACCGGCACCGAAGTCCTGCAGACCCTGCGCAGCTGCGTAAGCGAATTGGGCCAGACCGTCGTCATGGTCACCCACGACCCATCAGCCGCCGCCTACGCCGACCGCGTCGTGCTGCTCGCTGACGGATACGTGGTGGGCGAGCTCTACTCCCCGACTGTCGAGGCGATCTCCGACGCACTTCTGGAGGTCACCAAATGATCGTCAAAGCAAACCTGCGCTCCGGCGGTGCACGCCTGATAGCCGCGGCACTGACCATCATCGTGTCGGTCGCATTCGTCGTTGCCGTCACCGGTGTGCTGGCATCCTTCAACAAAACCATCCGCGGTGAATTCTCCGCTCAGTATTCAGGTGCGGACCTTGTGGTGACAAACGACTACGACCCCCTTGAAGAGTCGACAGAAAAGAAGATCAACAGCATCAAGGGAGTCAAAGAAACACAGCGAATCGAATCGACCTTCGCACGCCTGCCCAGCGGCGGATTCACCGAAGTCTCCGTGTGGCCCAAAAACAGCCACATCGAAGTGACAACAGGCAAAGCGCCTACCAAAGCCGACCAGATCCTGTTCGACACCTCAGTCGCCAAACAGGAAAACAAGGAAGTCGGAGACCAAGTTGAGCTGAGCGTTCCCTCCTTCGAGGGCGGACAGGACACCAAACGCACCTACACCATCACCGGCATCGGCCCCATGCCCTCAGCCGCACTCCAGGTGACCAACCACGGCATTGCCGACCTAGACCCGGGTTTCAACTACCTGCGCGTCTTCACAGACAAGTCAGCCGACACCTCGAAAGTCCAGTCCGCGATAGCAGACACCCTGGCCGGCTCTGAAGAGGTGGTCAGCAACACGTACGGTGCGAAACTTGCCGGTGACTACAAAGTCGCCACAGAAGACCAGTTGATCGAAGAGCGCATGAACGACGTCACGGGAGACTCCGCAACCGTCGTGACATTCATCGGCGCCTTCATTGCGGTGGCGCTGTTCGTAGCGGTGCTCGTCATTTCGAACACCTTCCAGGTTCTCGTCGCCTCCCGCGCCCGTTCCCTGGCGCTCCTGCGGGCAGTTGGCGCCACGCGCTCACAGCTGCGCAACGCAACCCTGGCCGAAGGTGCCGTGCTGGGTCTTGTCAGCTCCGTCATCGGAGTGTTTGTGGGCTGGGGAGCCGCCATGCTGCTGCCCATTGCCCTGCGCACATACGTCCAGGCGAACTTCCAGACCGCACCCCTGCCAGTCCTCGCCGTGGCGCTCGGCCTGGCAGTGGGCATCACCGTCACCGTTGCAGCATCCTTCGTCCCCGCGCTTAAAGCCACACGCGTGTCCCCCATCGACGCACTGGCACCGGCAGACATCCCCGCACCCGATTCGCGCTTCCCGTGGATCCGTCTGGTGCTTGGCACAGTGCTCACCGCACTCGGCGCTGCGGTCACCGTGGTCGGGGCCAACGCTGGCGACATGACGCTCACCCTGCCCGGCGCTTTCATGGCCTTCTGCGGTGTGCTGGTGCTCAGCCGCGTGTTCGTACCGCCCTTGGTCGAACTGATCGGACGGGTCGGCGAAAAGATCTTCCGCTCACCGACGCTCGGTCTTGTTGCGCGCAACGTGAAGCTGGCCCCGCGCAGGACCGCTTCGACAACCGCGGCGCTGCTGATCGGTGTGACCTTGGTGGCCACCATCTTCATGGGCGCGCAGACCACTCGCACAACCATCGACACGACGCTGTCCGAAGACGCACCGATCGACCTCGCAGCGCAGTCAGGCTCCGACAAAACGGTCAACACCCTGAAGAACTCCGAGATCGTCAAGGACCTCGTCACCCTGCCCGGCACGCAGGCAGAGGCCTCTGAGCCATTGGGCCAGGACGGTGATCCGGAAAGCACGCACACGCAGTTGGTCGGCGTTGAGAAGCAGAAATACAGCGTGCCGCGCAGCACGAAGCTCCTGCCGCCACCTGGCGTGGTCTACATCAAGTCGGGCCCCAACACCGAAGACATTGCCGGCAAGAAGGTCACGTTCACGGCTGGGCAGGCTGGCGAGGCTGGCGACGCCGGGAAGAAATCCGTCAAGCTCACAGTGAAGATCCACAATGCCGTACCCGCTGCCACGGCACTTGCCAACGCAGACGACATCGCCGCCCTCGGCCTGACAAAGGCAGACGGCCAAACATGGGTTCGTCTGGCTGACGACGCAAGTATTTCGCAGATCACAAAGCTCAAGGCTGATCTCGAGAAAACCGGTGTTTTCAGCGATGCAGACGGCTCACTCCAACGAGCATCGTATGCGCAGATCATCAGCATCATGATGGGAATTGTGCTGGGCCTGCTGGGCGCTTCGATCATCATTTCGATCGTCGGCGTGGGCAACACCCTGTCCCTGGCAACAATTGAACGCAAACGCGAAACCGCGCTGCTGCGCACCCTGGGACTGTCCCGCTGGGCAGCGGCCCGCATGGTGGCCGGCGAGGCGATGCTCATGGCCATCGTCTCACTCATCGTGGGCACGGGCTTGGGTGTTCTGTTCGGCTGGGCTGGAGTTCGTTCGCTGCTGACCGCCGAAGGCATCACCGTCGCACCAGACGTCCCGTGGACGATGTTTGCGGTGCTGGCAACTGTGACCGCGTTTGCGGCTTTGGCTGCATCACTCTTTCCGGCGATCGCGGCATCCCGCACACAGCCCGCACAGGGAGTCGCTCAGCTCTGAGTGCGCTAGCCGGCTATGAAAGGCCGAGGTGGGGCCCGGCTCCCAGCTGTTCGTCAGCTGGGAGCCGGGCTTCTCTGCAGGGCAAGGCTGACGAGGTGGATCAAGTGGTCAGCTTTTCACCGCCGACAGGACGGTAAACCGACGATCCCTCGCCCACTGTTCAACGTTGTCCTGCCCGAAAAGCGCCTCGAGTTCACGCCTGTACCGCAGCGCGGAATTGAACACCACGACCACACGACCTCCCGGTCGCAGCACAGCGTGGGCACTGCGCATCATCCTCTTGGCAGTATCGCTTTCGATTTCATGCCCAGCGTGAAAAGGCGGGTTGAGAAGCACCACATCAAAAGCCTGCTGCGGGAGCCCCTCCCCCGAATCCGTGTACTCAACACGCCAGTCAACGCCCGCCGGCATACCCGCCTCGGCAGTCAGCTCAGCAGAAGCCAACGCCGCCGCCGACGCATCAGCGCCCACGGCCTGCCTTGCCCCCAGAACATGAGTCGCAGCCGTCAGTAACCAACCATTGCCACACCCCAAGTCGAGGATCCGCGGGCGGCCAGCAGGCACCTCGTCAGTTGATGTGGAGGCAGAACTAGCCGATCCTGCGTGACGCTCAGCGAGCGCGCGCAGCAGCAGAGCGGAACCCGCGTCAATCTCCGGCCCGCCGAAACACGCTCCGTACGCGGATACCTCGAGCTCGGGAACACCCGGAATATCCGCCCGCGCCGTGCGCTGGTGCGGTTCAATCCGTGCTGTGCTGAACCCCATGCCGGATTCCGGCGTCGAACCGATGATCATTCGCGACTTATAGCGGCCCGGCGAAACATCGACCCGCTCGAAACCGCGCGCCAGCTCCGCATTGATGCCGCGGAACAAGTGCTTATCGCGACCGACGACCATGAACTCATCGACCACCGGGCGCAGCGCGGCAACGTAATCGGCCACCGCAGCCTGCGCCTTCGGCGAAATGAGCAGAGCCTTCGCCGGGCGGGCTCCGCGCACATCAAGGCCAGCAGAAATATGAGGCGGAAAACCCGGCAGCGGACGAACACTCACCCGCGAATCACCGAACATCTCACGCAAACGCTGCGCGTGCGGCAGAAAATCCGCGTACACCGTGACGGTCCCCGTGGTCGCGGCCAGGACCGCCGCCGTCACTGAACCGTCGGCATCGTCTAGCACGACAAAAGAAGCGTCGTCTTCCAGCGGCACCGGATGCCGAGGTGGAACCTCGGGACGTCCGGAAATGTTCAGCTGGCCGGCGACTCGCCCCAGCAGGTAACGCGACACAAAAGCTGACAGCGGAAAACCATCCGGCCACGCAGGGAAAAGCTCACGCATACGCTGCGTGTGGGCCGTCCAGGCGGGGCTTTCAACATCAGGTTCCACGGCCTCCACTGTAGTCGCGGATGCACGCGGAGTGCGGGTGCCGCGTGGGTTGGCATAAGCATTGCGCGTGGTGTGCGGTCTGAGCGATCGGTGCCGCTTGCACGGGGTGCGGCCCGAGTCTTACGCGGGCCTGCCCGAAACTTCCGCGGCACGGATAGAGTTAGGGGTATGACGATTCTTGTTGGCTACACCCCCAGCACCAAAGGCCAAGCAGCTCTGACGGCAGCCGTTGACCTCGCAAAGAAAACCGGCGACAAGCTCTACGTTGTCAACGCCGGGGTCGGCGAAGCGGTAGACGAACGCGAAGTCGCAACCGAAGACCAGCTGAACAAAGCCCGCGAATACATGAAGTCCGAAGGGGTTGAAGGCAAAGTCAAACAGTACCTGCGCGGCAACGATGCTGCCGAAGAGCTGCTTGCACTCACCGAAGCCCGAAGCGATGTGACGATGCTCGTCATCGGACTTCGCCGCCGCTCCCCCGTGGGCAAGCTCTTCATGGGCTCGATTTCGCAGAAGATCATCCTCAACGCGAAAGTCCCAGTGCTTTCGGTCCGCGAAGCCGAAGAATACGAAGTCTGAGCAGCAGGCCCAAACAGGTAACTCTGCCAGCCATGCGGGACTACCCAGCCTTCCCAGGCACCTCGCCCCGCCGCATTCTTTGTCCTGCCGGCGCA
>NZ_KV786077.1:0-261 GCF_001806835.1 Brevibacterium sp. HMSC24B04
ACACGATTAACTAACCTCCCCGATCAGTACACTTTAGCCGCAAGAAGACTCCCCTTAGCCGGGATCTGCGGCTTAGCAACAACTGCTAAGGGGAGTTTTTGTTGCTAAAGCGTGGGTGGGGATTCAGGAGGTGGAGGCCCGGTCCCTGCCCGGGCGGCAGCTGTGGGACGAGACTCCTGAGGTGGAGGACCAATAAGCATGAAAGCCAGGGTTGGCCAAGGACTCGCGAGGTGGAGGTCCAGTACCAGCCAAAGCGGCACC
>NZ_KV786077.1:281-23826 GCF_001806835.1 Brevibacterium sp. HMSC24B04
CCTGCCATTCTGAGCGAACCCTCCCAAACAAAAACACCCGCAAGCCGGAATCTGCGCCTTAGCAACACGAAGACTCCCCTTAGCCGGGATCTGCGGCTTAGCCGCAACTGCTAAGGGGAGTTTTTGTTGCTAGAGCGTGGGTGGCAGGGAGTGGCCAGGTGAGGGCTCAGGGGCTTCCGCGCTAGGTGGGGGGCTCCCGAGGTGGAGGTCTGGTCCCTGCCCGGGCGGCAGCTGTGGGTGGGGATTCAGGAGGTGGAGTTCCAGTACCAGCTGAGCCGGCACCTCGTGAGCTTGACCGGGCGGCACCTCGTACTGCGCCTTTCCCAGCGGACCCTGCCATTCTGAGCGAACCCTCCCAAACAAAAAACACCCGCAAGCCGGAATCTGCGCCTTAGCCGCAAGAAGACTCCCTTTAGCCGGAATCCACGGCTTAGCAACAACTGCTAAGGGGAGTTTTTGTTGCTAAAGCGTGGGTGGCAGGGAGTGCCGAGGTGAGGGCTCAGGGGCTTCCGCGCTAGGCGGGGATTCAGGAGGTGGAGGTCCAGTACCAGCCAAAGCGGCACCTCGTGAGCTCGACCCGGCGCCGCCTCGTACCTAACCAGCTTTTGTGCCCAGCCCAACCCAATACCGGCCCCGTACAACGCAAACGGCCCGGAGGGAAATCCCTCCGGGCCGCCTGCCACGGGTGAGAACCAGCGGGCTCTCCCCCGCCTATTCGTGCAGCTGATTCACCCTCGCGAGCGTTCAACCCCGCGGCTGAATCACACGCTCAAGCGAATCAGATGTCGCCGAAGCCTCCGAAGTCGTAGTCCTCGAGCGGAATGGTCGACCCTTCGCCGGCGAATGCCGGGTAGAAGTCACCATAGGTGTTCGAGAACATTTCCTGCTTGGCTTCGTCAGTCGGTTCGACAATCATGTTGCGGTAGCGGTGCATACCGGTGCCGGCCGGGATGAGCTTACCGAGGATGACGTTTTCCTTCAGGCCGAGCAGCGGGTCGGACTTGCCTTCCATAGCTGCTTCAGTCAGCACGCGCGTGGTCTCCTGGAACGATGCAGCCGACAGCCACGATTCGGTGGCCAGCGACGCCTTCGTAATGCCCATGAGTTCGTCACGTGCGGAGGCCGGCTGGCCGCCTTCTGCAACGACGCGCTTGTTTTCGTCCTGGTAGCGGCCGCGGTCAACGAGTTCACCCGGCAGCAGGTTGGTGTCGCCGGACTCGATGACCGTCACACGGCGCAGCATCTGACGCACAATGACTTCGATGTGCTTGTCGTGAATGCCGACACCCTGCGAACGGTAGACCTTCTGGACTTCGTCAACAAGGAACTTCTCGGCGTCGCGACGACCGCGGATGCGCAGCACCTGCTTGGGGTCGATCGCACCTTCAACCAGCTGGGTGCCGGCTTCGATGTTCTGGCCGTCTTCAACCAGAAGCTGTGCGCGACGACCGACTGCGTGCTCGATTTCGTCAGAACCGTCAGACGGGATCACGATGACGTAGCGCGTCTTACGGCTGTCGTCGATCTTGACCTTGCCGGCTGCTTCCGAAATCGGCGCGTAGCCCTTGGGCGTACGTGCTTCGAAGAGCTCGGTGACACGCGGCAGACCCTGCGTAATGTCACCGCCACCGCCGGCGGCAACACCACCGGTGTGGAACGTACGCATGGTCAGCTGCGTACCGGGTTCACCAATCGACTGTGCTGCGACGGTGCCGACTGCTTCGCCGATGTCGACGAGCTTGCCGGTTGCCATCGAGCGACCGTAGTGCTCAGCCGAGATCTGCGCGTCGGAGTCGGCGGTGAGAACCGACAGCACCTTGACTTCGCGAACGCCGGCGGCAACCAGCTGGTCGAGCACATCGACCGAAATGTCGGTCTTTGCGGGCACCACGACGTTGCCGTCGGCGTCGGTGACGTCGACTGCCGTGAGGCGGCCCAGAACCGAGGTTTCGGCCCATTCGTGCACAACGAGGTTGCCCTTTGCGTCTTCCTGAGCGACGGGCAGCGTGATGCCGCGCTTCGAGTCGGTGGTTTCGGTGCGGATGATGACATCCTGCGAAACATCAACCAGACGACGCGTGAGGTAACCGGAGTCTGCGGTGCGCAGAGCGGTGTCTGCCAGACCCTTACGAGCACCGTGCGATGCGATGAAGTACTCGAGGACCGACAGGCCTTCGCGGTAGTTCGACTTAATCGGACGCGGGATGATTTCACCCTTCGGGTTCGTCACAAGACCGCGCATTGCGGCCAGCTGACGGACCTGCGTCCAGTTACCGGAAGCACCGGACTCGACAAGGCGCAGAATCGAGTTCTCCGAAGTGAAGTTCTTCTGCATTGCCTCGGCGATCTTGTCGGTGGTGTCCGACCAGATCTTGACGAGTTCGGTACGGCGCTCCTCATCGGTGAGCGCACCGAAGGCGTACTGTTCTTCGACCTTGTCGACGAGCTCTTCGGCTTCGTTGAGCGACTGTTCCTTGGATTCCGGAGACACGATGTCGCTCATTGCGACGGTCAGACCGGAGCGGGTTGCCTGGTAGAAGCCGGTTTCCTTGAAGTTGTCGAGTGCCTGTGCGACTTCCACGCGCGGGTAGTTGTCTGCGAGGCGGTTGACGATCTTCGACAGCTGCTTCTTGCCGATGGTCTCGTTGACGTACGGGTAGTCCTCCGGCAGGGTCCGGTTGAACAGGGCACGGCCCAGGGTGGTCTCGAGGACGAGGGTGTCGCCCTGTTCCCAGCCTTCCGGCAGTTCCATCTTCCGATGCGGAACGATGTTGCTCAGGCGGATCTTCACCTTGGCGCCGAGGTCGAGTTCGCCACGGTCGTAGGCCATGATGGCCTCCGAAACCGAACCGAAGTCGCGGCCGATGCCGGGCACATCTTCGCGTTCGGAGGTCAGGTGGAAGATGCCGATGATCATGTCCTGCGTGGGCATGGTCACGGGCTTGCCGTCCGAAGGCTTGAGGATGTTGTTCGCCGACAGCATCAGCAGGCGTGCTTCAGCCTGTGCTTCAGCGGACAGCGGCAGGTGGACTGCCATCTGGTCACCGTCGAAGTCAGCGTTGAAGGCGGTGCAGACCAGCGGGTGGATCTGAATTGCCTTGCCTTCAACCAGCTGCGGTTCGAAGGCCTGGATGCCCAGACGGTGCAGGGTGGGTGCACGGTTGAGCAGAACCGGGTGCTCCTGAATGACTTCTTCGAGCACGTCCCACACCTGCGGGTGCTGACGTTCGACCATGCGCTTAGCCGACTTGATGTTCTGGGCGTGGTTGAGGTCAACCAGGCGTTTCATCACGAACGGCTTGAACAGTTCGAGTGCCATGGTCTTGGGCAGACCGCATTCGTGCAGCTTCAGGGTCGGGCCGACCACGATGACCGAACGGCCGGAGTAGTCGACGCGCTTACCGAGCAGGTTCTGACGGAAGCGACCCTGCTTGCCCTTGAGCATGTCGGACAGCGACTTGAGCGGACGGTTGCCCGGTCCGGTGACGGGGCGACCGCGACGGCCGTTGTCGAACAGTGAGTCGACTGCTTCCTGGAGCATCCGCTTTTCGTTGTTGACGATGATTTCGGGTGCACCGAGGTCAAGCAGGCGCTTGAGGCGGTTGTTGCGGTTGATGACACGACGGTAGAGGTCGTTGAGGTCGCTGGTTGCGAAGCGGCCACCGTCAAGCTGCACCATGGGGCGCAGTTCCGGCGGGATGACCGGGATCGCGTCGAGCACCATGCCTTCGGGCTTGTTGTCCGTGGTCATGAATGCGTTGACGACCTTGAGGCGCTTGAGCGCGCGGGTCTTGCGCTGGCCCTTGCCGGTGCGAATGAGTTCGCGCAGCATTTCGGCTTCGGATTCGAGGTCGAAGTCCTTGAGGCGCTGCTGGATGGCAGCGGCACCCATGGAGCCCTCGAAGTAGATGCCGAAGCGGGCGACCATGTCGCGGTACAGGCTTTCGTCACCTTCGAGGTCTGCGACCTTGAGGTTCTTGAAGCGGTCCCACACCTGTTCCAGGCGGTCCAACTGGCGTTCGGAGTTGCGGCGGATGTTGCCGAGTTCCTTGTTTGCCTGCTTTTCGACCTTGCTCTTGGCCGCTGCGGTTGCACCGTCGGCTTCGAGTTCCTTGAGGTCGTCTTCCAGTTTCTTGGAGCGACGGTCGAGGTCCGCGTTCATGCGGTCTTCGATCTGCTTCTTTTCGACGTCCACCTGGTTCTGCAGGGTGGGCATGTCGCGGTGGCGCGAGTCTTCGTCGACCGACGTGATCATGTAGGCCGCGAAGTAGATGACCTTTTCGAGGTCCTTCGGAGCCAGGTCGAGCAGGTAGCCCAGGCGGCTGGGCACGCCCTTGAAGTACCAGATGTGGGTGACGGGAGCGGCGAGCTCGATGTGGCCCATGCGCTCACGGCGCACCTTGGCGCGGGTGACTTCAACACCGCAGCGCTCACAGATGATGCCCTTGAAGCGCACGCGCTTGTACTTGCCGCAGGCGCATTCCCAGTCGCGGGTGGGACCGAAGATGCGCTCACAGAACAGGCCGTCCTTCTCCGGCTTGAGCGTGCGGTAGTTGATGGTCTCGGGCTTCTTGACTTCGCCGTGCGACCACTGGCGAACCTCATCAGCCGTAGCCAGGCCGATGCGCAGTTCATCAAAGAAATTAACGTCAGGCACGTAAATCCTCTTCCTTGGTGACCTTCAGAAGGTCAGTAAAAATTCGGGCTGGCTGTCAGACTTCGTCGACTGTCTGGGCTTCGTCACGCGAAAGGTTGATGCCGAGCTCTTCAGCTGCTCGGTACATTTCGTCGTCTTCGCGCATTTCGACGGCGTGGCCGTCTGCCGACAGAACTTCGATGTCAAGGCACAGCGACTGCATTTCCTTGATGAGGACCTTGAACGACTCGGGGATGCCCGGGTCGGGAAGGTTCTCGCCCTTGACGATTGCTTCGTAGACCTTGACGCGGCCGGGAACGTCGTCCGACTTGGTGGTCAGGAGTTCCTGCAGCGTGTAGGCCGCACCGTAGGCTTCGAGCGCCCACACTTCCATTTCGCCGAAGCGCTGGCCGCCGAACTGTGCCTTACCGCCCAGCGGCTGCTGGGTGATCATCGAGTACGGGCCGGTGGAACGAGCGTGGATCTTATCGTCGACCAGGTGGTGGAGCTTGAGCATGTACATGTAGCCCACCGAGACCGGGTACGGGAACGGTTCGCCGGAGCGGCCGTCGAACAGGCGGGCCTTTCCGGAGCCGTCGATCAGGCGCTCACCGTCGCGGTTGAGGCGGGTGTTGTCGAGCAGGCCGCGCAGTTCGGGTTCGTGCGCACCGTCGAACACCGGGGTTGCGACGTTGGTGCCGGGTTCGGCTTCGAGGTCGAAGCCGGCGTCCTTGAGGTCCTGTGCCCATTCGGGGTTGCCTTCGATCTTCCAGCCCTGCTTGGCTGCCCAGCCAAGGTGGGTTTCGAAGACCTGGCCGATGTTCATTCGGCGCGGAACACCGTGCGGGTTGAGGATGATGTCGACGGGGGTTCCGTCTTCCATGAACGGCATGTCTTCAACCGGCAGGATGGTCGAGATGACGCCCTTGTTTCCGTGGCGTCCGGCCATCTTGTCGCCGACGGTGATCTTGCGGCGCTGGGCCACGTAGACGCGCACCAGCTGGTTGACACCGGGGGTGAGTTCGTCATCTTCTTCGCGGTCGAAGACCTTGACGGCGATCACGGTTCCGGTTTCGCCGTGGGGCACCTTGAGCGAGGTGTCGCGGACTTCGCGCGACTTTTCGCCGAAGATGGCGCGCAGCAGGCGCTCTTCGGGGGTCAGTTCGGTTTCACCCTTGGGGGTCACCTTGCCGACCAGGATGTCGCCGTCGGTGACTTCGGCGCCGATGCGGATGATGCCGCGGTCGTCGAGGTCTGCCAGGGCTTCCTGCGCGATGTTCGGGATGTCGCGGGTGATCTCTTCGGCACCGAGCTTGGTGTCGCGAGCGTCGACTTCGTATTCCTCGATGTGGATCGAGGACAGGACGTCGTCCTGCACCATGCGCTGAGACAGGATGATGGCGTCTTCGAAGTTGTAGCCTTCCCACGACATGAAAGCCACGAGGAGGTTCTTGCCGAGGGCCATTTCACCGTTCTGGGTGGACGGACCGTCAGCCAGCACCGCACCGACTTCGACTCGGTCGCCTTCGGACACGATGATCTTCTGGTTGTACGAGGTGCCGTGGTTGGAGCGGCGGAACTTCTCGGCTCGGTAGGTGGTCTGGGTGTCGTCGTCGTTCATGACGGTGACGTAGTCAGCGGAGACTTCGGTGACCACACCGGCCTTGTCGGCGGTGATGACATCGCCGGCGTCGATGGCCGAGCGGTATTCCATGCCGGTGCCGACCAGCGGTGCTTCTGCGCGGACCAGCGGAACGGCCTGACGCTGCATGTTCGCACCCATGAGGGCGCGGTTGGCGTCGTCGTGTTCGAGGAACGGGATAAGGGCCGTGCCGACCGACACCATCTGACGTGCAGACACGTCCATGAAGTCGATGTCTTCCTTGGGCAGCAGTTCGGCTTCGCCGGAACCGCCCTTGGGGCGAGACAGGACGAAGTCTTCTGCGAAGCGCTGGTCGTCGGTCAGCGGTGCGTTTGCCTGTGCGATGTTGTACGGGAGTTCATCGTCAGCCGTGAGGTAGCGCGTCTTGTCGGTGACAACGCCGTTCTCAACGATGCGGTACGGGGTTTCGATGAAGCCGAACGGGTTGATGCGCGCATAGGAGGCGAGCGAACCGATCAGACCGATGTTGGGGCCTTCCGGCGTTTCGATGGGGCACATGCGTCCGTAGTGCGACGGGTGGACGTCGCGGACTTCCATGCCCGCACGGTCACGCGACAGACCGCCGGGGCCCAGAGCCGACAGGCGGCGCTTGTGGGTAAGGCCGGCCAGCGGGTTGTTCTGGTCCATGAACTGCGACAGCTGCGAAGTTCCGAAGAACTCCTTGATGGCTGCCACGACGGGACGAATGTTGATGAGCGTCTGCGGGGTGATCGCTTCGACGTCCTGGGTGGTCATGCGCTCGCGGACCACGCGCTCCATGCGCGAAAGACCGGTGCGGACCTGACCTTCGATCAGTTCGCCGACCGCGCGGATGCGGCGGTTGCCGAAGTGGTCGATGTCGTCCAGGGCGACCGGGATGTCGACGCTTTCGCCGTCGCGCGTGCCCTTGAGAGTTTCGTGGCCGGCGTGCAGCGCAACGATGTAGTGGATGGCAGCGGCGATGTCGTCGGTGGTAAGCACACCCTGTGTGACGTCTTCATCGACCCCGAGCTTGCGGTTGACCTTGTAGCGGCCGACCTTGGCGAGGTCGTAGCGCTTGGGGTTGAAGTAGAGGTTCTGCAGAAGGTTTTCTGCAGCTTCAACAGTGGCCGGTTCGGACGGACGCAGCTTGCGGTAAATGTCGATGAGCGCTTCTTCGCGCGTTTCGACGGTGTCCTTGGCAAGGGTTTCGCGGATCGACTCGAATTCGCCGTAGCGTTCGAGGATTTCCGAGGAGGTCCAGCCAAGTGCCTTGAGCAGCACCGTGACCGACTGCTTGCGCTTGCGGTCGAGGCGAACGCCAACCTGGTCGCGCTTGTCGACTTCAAACTCCAGCCATGCACCGCGCGACGGGATGATCTTCGCGGTGAAGATGTCCTTGTCTGAGGTCTTGTCCGGGGTCGATTCGAAGTAGGCGCCGGGCGAGCGGACGAGCTGCGAAACGACGACGCGCTCGGTCCCGTTGATGATGAAGGTGCCCTTGGGGGTCATGAGCGGGAAGTCGCCCATGAACACCGTCTGGCTCTTGATCTCCATGGTGGAGGTGTTCATGAATTCAGCGGTCACGAACAGCGGCGCCGAATAGGTGATGTCGCGCTCCTTGCACTCGTCGATCGAGTACTTGGGCGGCTCAAAGCGGTGGTCGCGGAACGACAGCGACATGGATCCGGAGAAGTCTTCGATCGGGGAGATCTCTTCGAAGATGTCTTCGAGCCCCGAGGTTTCCGGAACGGAGGTGTCGCCGTTCTCGATTGCTTCCGCAACTCGCTCCTGCCAGGCTTCCGAGCCGATCAGCCAGTCGAAGCTGTCGGTCTGCAGTCCCAGGAGGTTGGGAACTTCGAGAGGTTCGTGGATCTTCGCGAAGGAAATGCGCTGAGGCGGGTTAGCGGTCCTGATGTTTTCGTTGGCGGCGGCCAATGGGTTCCTTCCACGTTGTGGTCATCACTCGTGCGCTGCAGCGTTGAATCACCCGAGGTCCGGCCGGGTCGCTTTGCGACACTCGCTTCCGCTGACGTCACGGCGGATCCGGTCAAGGTGTGCTAGTTTGATGCCCACCGCTATATGAAGGCACAGCAAACCCACTGCAACACAAACATTCAGAATAGCTGATTGAACCTGCTGTAGCAAGACCCCCTGTGGTAGGGTCGATCTTCTCCGCACTTTTTGCGCTCTGCACTGTCCGACGAAAGCCGTGACGAGCAGGGCGCTTTTTCGTTCCCAACTGCACTGCTGGGCAGCACGTCCTCCCACCCTGCTCCCACCTCGCCCACCAGCACTTGTGACCTATAGTCACCGTCCAAAATATTGGAATCGGCGGCAGTTTCGTTCGGCAGACGTGAGGGGCTTCACGTTAACCTGGGCCTATCTATTGGGAGGCCCGATGCACAACCTGCCGCTTATACCCGCATCACTCGGCTCGATGCCATTGCTGCTCTTGGCGGCGCTCGCCGCGCTCATATACAGCGCTGTTCAGTTGGTCCTGCCCTATCTGCACAGTCGGAGAATACCGGTCGGCGCCCAAGCCCGAGCCGCCGCTCCCCTGCCGCCAACCCGGCCCGGAGTTCCGACCCAGCCCCCAGTTCCACCTCGTCAGCCGAGCGCCCCACCCCAACCACAGCACCGGCCTGTACATCCGCACGACCCAACCCCAACAGCACGGCCACAGCACCCAGCGGCCAGGCCGCCCTACCCGGCTGCTGTGCTTCAGGCACAGCCGAACAATGACGTTGCCCTCTACGCGAACCTGCTGCTGGGAGTTGCCACTGCGTTCCTCGTGATCGCAGCGTTCATCTTCGTGGGCATCGCCCAGCATGCGCTGCTGCGGGCCATCACGGTCATCGGCGTTGCCGTCATCACCTACGGCGCAGGCCTCGGCATTGCTCTGCTGTCTTCGCGTCTGAAACCCGTCGGCATTGCCCTGACGGCGGTCGGCCTCGTCCTGCTTCCGATTTCGGGGGCCGCTCTGGGCGCCCTCAACATCACGGGGGCAAAAACCGCGTGGCTTGTGGCTTCAGTGCTTGGGCTGATCAGCTGCGCACTTGCGGCAGCGCTGCTGCGTTCTGAGCTCGTCACGTGGTTTGGTCTGCTGTTCATCGGCTCGACCGTGCTGTCGGTGATCAACTTCGGCGGACCGTCGTTTGCCTACTACGGGGTCGGCCTGGTGGTCGTGTCGATGGCGTTCATCATCATCGGCCGTGTTCTCGAGGGCCCGTATACGGGCCGCAGGACTGCTCGCTCACGAGGTGCCGCCGACTTCCGCTCTTTCCTCTCTGCTGAGCGGGGTCAGAAGGTCCGCTGGGCGCGACCCTTTGTCCTGTTGGGACAGATCATCGCACCGGCATCAGGTGTGTGCGCGCTCATCACCCTGCCTGACGATTCACCGTGGGCGAAGGGTGTTTTCTGGCTGGTGCTGACGGTGTTCTACATCGTGTTGGGCATCTGCCGCAGCTGGACTTACGCACTCGGTGCCGCCCTGCTGACCAGCACGATCGGCATCACGACGCTGACGGGATCACTGTGCCGTACCTCCGGCAGTCCAGCGTTCGGCGAAGGCGGCCAATACATGCCCGTGTGCGAAGTGGCAGTCTCGACTGCAGGAATCGCCGCTTCAGTCGTGCAGATCCTCGTCATAACCGCCGCCTTTGCGATGTTTGTGCGGCAGGGCCGGAAGCTCACCGTGCTCATCTCGCTGTACATTTCCGCGACGATCCTCACGGTGTCGACGCTGGCGGCCATGCGGAGGACCTTCTCCATCATCAGGTTCTATGAGGACACTGGTCGTCCTGATGATTTCGGCGCGGCAGTCGATGCTGTACAGCTGCCGCTGCTGCTGATAGCAGTCTTCTTGGTGCTGGCAGGGATTATCTGCGCGTGGGCGGCCTGGCGGGGAGACTCTGCCTTCCTGCAGGCAACATCCGCAGTGTCGTTTGCAGCCACTCCCCTGCTGGGCACGGGCTTTTCGAGGTTTGGGCCCGATTGGACTTTCAGCGCAGTAATGCTCACGCTGAACACCGTCATGGTCGTCGGCCACGGTGCGCTGACTTTTGCTGCGCGCACAAAAGCGGGCAGGCAGCGCCGTCAGCTTCGCTCAGTGTCCATGATCTCTGCCGCCGTCATCAGCATTGCCGGGGGCCTGCCCTTCACGCTTCTTGTGTGGTCGGACAGTTCGACTCCGATGATCTGGGCGCTGTTCGCGGCTTCCGTGGTGGCGACCGCGATCTTCATTGGGGCGGCATTCTTCTTCCGCTCTGCTGTCATTTCATTTACGGCACTGTGCGCGGCCTTCGGTGGGACCGGTGCGCTGGGCTTCATCATCAGCCTCTCTGCCGGAGCCAACTACAGCGCGGCGCTGTTCATCCCGGTGGCCGGCATCGGATCGGCTGTCCTGTGGCTCGTGTCGCACCGCCTGTGGCTGCGGGGCCGGACCCGACGGTCGTGGATGGCATACGCCCTGTCGATCGTGTGGGCGGCCTCTGCCGCCTCCGGTCTCCTTCGGCACACCTTCTTCAACGAAGACGGCCGGGTGTTCAGCGCCTCCGTCGTCATGATCACGGCGGGCATTGCAGCTGCCTGCACCGCCGCGGGAGCACAGGCAGCCGTCGCCTACCTCCGCCGCACGTGCCCCGCGGTGCCCAACCGGCGCTATCTGCTCACGGTTCCGGTGCTGGTCTTCACCGGCGCGCTCTGGGCCGTTCTCATCACCCGGTTCTTGGGTCTTCCGCTTGCAGTGGTTTCCATCGCCTTCGCCCTGACCGCACTTGCGATCGCTTGGATGAGTCTGAGCCTGTCCATTCAATGGCTGCAGCTGCCCGCGGGAGCGACGCTGTTTGTCAGTCTGCTCTTCGCATCCAGCGAACTGACAACCAGCTTTTCACTCACCGTGCTGCTTGCAGCCTGGGGCACATGGGCCGTTGCCTATGCCGGTCACTGGATTCTGGCCCTGTTGCACCGCAAAGTGTTGGCTTCTCTCATCACCGCCGCGCTTGCGCTTGTAATGGCACTGTTCTCACTGCCTTTGGTCACATTGAAGGAAACGTGGCTGCACGATCCCAAGCGCGCCGCAACGGGAGCGACGATCGCGATTCTTGCGCTCATGGTGTTTGGCGCCGCGCGTTTCTTCAAGAATCCGAGGCACCGGCTGGGATGCCAGGAAGGCGCCTCCTATCTTGGCGCTATCGCGCTCATGCTGGTGATCGACGGTTTTATCGACACGCGCTTTGTTGTCCTGTGGCACGTACCCGTCATCGTCGCCCTCACATGGGCTCTGTATCTGGTCCGCCGCGGCAGGCAACAACAGGCCCAGTTCCCTGCGACAGATGAGTTCTTCAACCTCTTCGACCTGCGGATCCTCCTTGCGTGGCTGGTCTTGACGGTGGCGGGAATAGCCGCGGCGACGACCGGCCCCGGTTGGCTGACTGTGCTGTTCCTGGCCGACCACGTTGCACTGTTGGTGCTCGGCGCGCTCACATCCCGCCAATGGGCTCTGTGGTGGGGACTCGCTGCCTGCGCCGCAGCGGTGTTCTGGGGCCTGCGCAATCTGGTCTGGCTGGCGCTTGTGCTTCTGGCACTCATGCTCATCGGCATTGTCGTGTGGATGCTGCTGCGGCCGAAAAAGGAAAAATCCGTACCGACAGCATTTGCTGGACCCCCTCAGCCGGGCGCGCCACCCCAGCCCCACCCGGGAGGCCAGGCACATCCCGGTTATGCCCCACAGCAGACTCACAGGCCGGCACAGCAGCCTCAACCGCCGGGGCACGCTCAACCGCAGCGGCAACAGGGCCACTCCGGGCCACCCATGCCGCAGCAAACGCCCCACCCGCAGGGACAGCAGACCTCGACAGCGCCCCCGCGAGGACCGATGCCGCCCGGGCAGCCGGCTCGTCAGCCCGGAAAGCCGCCCCAGCAGCAGCCACCTCGTCAGTCCGGACAGCCACCCCAGCAGCAGCCACCTCGGCCTTCTGGTCGCGGCGAACCAGACACCGCTCCGCCGCCCGGGCCGGGCTTCGGGCGCGAAGGCGGCCATCGAGGCCCCGGCCAGTAGACTTCAGCGACACACAAGGAGGACCATGGCAGACAGTTCTGAAGAGCAGGCCGGAATCTACGCCATCACGACCGATCCAGCGGTACTCAACAGCTACCTGATCGTCGGCACCAGCCGCGCACTGCTGGTCGACACCGGATCGGGGCCGCAGCAGGCAGCGCGCATCCTCAAAACCGCCCGTACGGTCACCAGCCTGCCGATTTCCGTGCTCAACACGCACGACCACTGGGACCATTTCTTCGGCAATGCGCACGTGAAGGCCGAAGGTGTAGACGAGTTCCTTGCAAGTGAGCGCTTCGCCCACGATCAAGCCGCAAGCGCATGGCTTCAGCTGGCGGAAGTGCCGGCGACAGACGAACCGGACCTCCCGGCCGACCCCACCGAACTCATCGTCGAGCCCACACAAGTCGTTGCCCACGGCGACACAATCGACCTCGGCGGCACAGTGGTCACAGTGCGCGAATACTCCGGGCACACAGAAAGCGACATCGTCCTGCAGGTGTCAGATGTGCTCATCGTGGGCGACCTCATTGAAGAAGGTGCTCCCCCACAGTTCGGCGATGACGCTCAGCCCAGCGCGTGGGCACAGACCCTTCGGGACCTTCTCGCGATCGACGGGATCAGCGTCTACTGCCCCGGCCACGGCGAACCTGTCGACAGAGCCTTCGTCCAAGCACAGGCTGACGACGTTGCGGCTGTCGCAGCACAGCTGGCTGACCCTGACGCCGGTGATGCAGAGGTGAGCCTCCGCCAGGCGCAGCCGTTCACGTACCTGTCCAGCACCGGCGGGGCAAAGCGGATCAGGTGAGCGGCGCCTCGTAAGAAGATGCCCAGAAACAGCAAAACCCCCGGGAAAAATCCCGGGGGTTCGCTGTAGAACAGTCAGTGACCGATGATCACTTCAGCGAGACGGTTGCGCCTGCAGCTTCGAGCTGTTCCTTAGCCTTTTCAGCGTCTTCCTTCGAAGCGCCTTCGAGGATCGGCTTCGGAGCCGAGTCAACGAGGTCCTTGGCTTCCTTGAGGCCCAGCGAAGTCAGAGCGCGGACTTCCTTAATAACCGGAACCTTCTTGTCGCCAGCGGATTCGAGGACAACGTCGAATTCGCTCTTCTCTTCAGCGGCACCGCCGGCGTCGCCGCCGCCTGCAGCCGGAGCAGCTGCAGCAGCAACCGGAGCAGCTGCTTCAACTTCGAATTCTTCTTCGAACTTCTTGACGAAGTCGTTGAGTTCGATGAGGGTCAGTTCCTTGAAAGCTTCGATGAGCTCTTCGGGGGTGAGCTTAGCCATTGTGGCAAAGTCCTTCCATTAATGGGTCTACAGCTTTTTGGGCTGTAGGAAAACCGGGTTTGGTTATGAAGCTCAGGCGGCTTCCGATTCCTGCTTGGCGCGCAGAGCGTCCACGGTGCGAACTGCCTTGATGGCAGGTGCGGTGAACGTGTAGGCGGCCTTGTAGAGGCTGCCCTTCATAGCGCCGGCTGCCTTGGCAAGCAGCACCTCGCGGGATTCGAGTTCCGCCAGCTTCGAAACATCCTCAGCTGTAAGAGCAGCACCGTCGAAGTAACCGCCCTTGATGACCAGCTTGGGATTCGCCTTGGCAAAGTCCCGCAGGGCCTTCGCAGCGTCAACAGGTTCGCCTTCGATGAACGCGATGGCGGTCGGGCCGTTCAGCAGACCGTCAAACGCGTCAATTCCAGCTTCCTTAGCCGCGATGGCCGTCAGCGTGTTCTTTACCACGGCGTAGGTGGTGTTCTCACCCAGCGAACGACGCAGTTCCTGCATTTCGCCCACTGTGAGACCACGGTACTCGGTCAGCACTGCAGCGGAGGAGTTGTCAAAACGGTTTTTGATCTCCTTTACCGCGGCTGCCTTGTCAAGCCTCGCCATGGTATTCCTTTCAATACATCTGTTGGTTTGCCCAAAACAAAAAGCGCTCCGCATACAGGTGCGGAACGCTTGGCGTTCGACTGACAGCACAGGTTATGCGCTTTCAGCTTTGTTCTCACCTGCGTGGGTCACTCTCATGAGTCTTCGCCGGATCCTGCTGCTTGCGCGGCATTTTCCGAGACCGACGGTCTTGGGCAGATTCAATAGTAGAGCAGGACGGTGCTTAGACGCAAATCCTGCCCCTTACGAGGCGGAGCTCGCCTTCCCGCTGGGAAGACGAGCTCCGCTCTTACTCACCTGGGCGCTGGATCAGCGCAGGGAGGCAACGTCCAGCGGGATGGCCGGACCGTTGGTCGTGGCGAGCGTCGCCTTGGTGACGTAGCGACCCTTGGAGGACGACGGCTTCAGACGTGCGATCTCTTCGACAGCGGCTGCGAAGTTGTCGCGCAGCTGGTCTTCCGAGAACGAAGCCTTGCCGATGATGAAGTGCAGGTTCGCGTGCTTGTCAACACGGAACTCGATCTTGCCGCCCTTGATGTCCTGGACAGCCTTGGCGACGTCCATGGTGACGGTGCCGGTCTTGGGGTTCGGCATGAGTCCGCGGGGACCCAGAACCTTACCCAGACGGCCGACCTTGCCCATCATGTCCGGGGTTGCAACAGCAGCGTCGAAGTCAGTGAAGCCTCCGGCCACCTTTTCCAGCAGGTCATCGGAGCCGACATAGTCAGCACCTGCTTCACGGGCAGCTTCAGCACGGTCTCCGGCTGCGAACACCAGGACCGTAGCGGTCTTACCGGTGCCGTGCGGGAGGTTCACGGTGCCGCGCACCATCTGGTCGGCCTTGCGGGGGTCGACGCCCAGACGGAATGCAACTTCGACGGTCGAGTCGAACTTCGAAACGGCGGTTTCCTTGGCCAGGGCTACTGCCTGGTCCGGGGTGTAGTGAGTGTCAGCCGCGATCTTTTCGGCTGCGGCCCTGTAGGCCTTTGAGCGCTTTGCCATCTGCTATCTCCTTGCAGTTGTGGTGCGGGCCGCGCCGGCCCTACCACGTTTGGGTATGCCTGATCAGGCCTTGATGTCGGTGGTGATGCCCATGGAACGAGCGGTGCCGGCCACGATCTTGGATGCGGCATCGATGTCGTTCGCGTTGAGGTCAGGCATCTTGGTTTCGGCGATTTCGCGCACCTGGTCAGCGGTCAGGTGACCGACCTTGACGGTGTGCGGGGTTGCCGAACCCGACTTCAGTCCAGCTGCCTTCTTGATCAGCTGAGCAGCCGGCGGGGTCTTGGTGATGAAGTCGAACGAGCGGTCTTCGTAAACGGTGATTTCAACCGGAACGATGTTGCCGCGCATGGATTCTGTGGCCGCGTTGTAGGCCTTGCAGAATTCCATGATGTTCACGCCGTGCTGACCAAGGGCAGGACCGACCGGGGGTGCCGGGTTAGCAGCGCCCGCCTGGATCTGCAGCTTGATCAGACCGACAGCCTTTTTCTTGGGTGCCATGTTGGTCCTTAATCTGGTAGTTGTTCCCACGGTCAGAAGGGCCGTGGGCTTTGGACGCGGTTGTCCGCTCCGATGAGGGCGGACGGAGTCCAAACCACAACATTATTCCACGCCCGCCCGGTTTTGTTAAATGCGGGTGCCCTGCACCACATAGGCCTCAGCTGGGCAGCCATTTCCAACAGAAGCAAAAGCGGGCGCCCGGCGTTAAGCCGTGCACCCGCTTTCAGCGTAAGAACAAGATCAGATCTTGGAGACCTGGTTGAAGCCGAGCTCCACGGGAACGTCGCGTTCGAAAATCGACAGAAGAACCGTGAGCTTCTGCTGTTCGGGGCGGATTTCCTGAATGGTTGCAGGCTGGCCTTCGAAGGAGCCTTCCTTGACCATGACGGATTCGCCGATTTCGAATTCGGTTTCGATGGGCGTGCCGTCTGCTGCGGCCTGTTCGCCGGCGGCCTTGGCAGCCTCTGCCTGCTGCTCTTCGAAGATCGGGGCGAGCATGCCGGCGACCTCGTCGATGCTCAGTGGGATCGGGTCGTACGCGTTGCCGACGAAGCCGGTGACGCCGGGGGTGTGGCGGACAACGCCCCACGATTCGTCAGTGAGTTCCATGCGGACGAGCACGTAGCCGGGCACACGCACGCGGCGAACGGTCTTGCGCTGACCGTTCTTGATTTCGACGACTTCTTCCATCGGCACCTGGATTTCAAAGATTTCGTCTTCTGCGTTGAGCGATACCGCACGGTTTTCCAGGTTGACCTTGACGCGGTTTTCGTAGCCCGCGTAGGAGTGGATGACGTACCAGTCGCCGTCCTTCATGCGAAGGTCGGATTTGAACTCTTCGAACGGGTCGACTTCCGGTGCAGACTGCTGGTCTGCAGCGTCCACGCCGTCGGCAATTTCGCCCGTTGCGGGGTCGAAGTTCTCTGCCTGTTCGGCTTCGACGTTTTCCGGAGTGTTTTCAGACACCGATTCTCCTTTGTTTTCGCGGTCGGCGGCGCGGGTCGTGTTCAGTGGTTCAGCTGTACTTGGGTGTTACCAGAGCGGCCACAGCGGCGAGCCCGCGAAGATGAATCCGGCAAGTTTGCCGAACACGAAGTCGAGGATGGTCACAAGCACCATCATGAGAGCCACGAAGCCCAGAACGACGAGCGTGTAGTTGAGCAGCTCCTTGCGGCTGGGAGTGACAACCTTTTTCAGCTGGTCGAAGACTTCGCGAATGAACTGAATGATGGCGCCGAAGAAGCCCTGCTTCTTCTGCGCTGTTTCGGAGTTTGCCTGAGATTCAGCCACTCGTCCTCATTCTTCCGTCTGCGTTCCCGACCTTCGGGCTTTCCCGGCCGCGCCGGGTAAGAGCAGGGGTGACAGGACTCGAACCTGCAACCTACGGTTTTGGAGACCGTTGCGCTACCAATTGCGCCACACCCCTAAGCGAGCACCGGTTCATCATAGCCGCATTGCTGCAGCTGATGGAAACGGGGCGTCACCGACACAACATATTAGCCGTTCGGTGTGCTCGCGTCGAACTGAACCGGCTTTCGCCTACAGTTCCAGGCCAACGAGGTTCGGTTCGGGTACCAGTGTGATCCCGAATCGGCCCTGCACGCCATCGCGGATGTGCCGCGCCAGTTCGATGATTTCCTGTGCCTGGGCACCTCCCGTGTTGGTCAGCGCCAGGGTGTGCTTGCTCGACAGTGCAGCCTTGGAGCCGTCGAGTCGGAAGCCTTTGGCAAAACCCGCCTGCTCAATGAGCCACGCCGCCGAGGTTTTGACCACCGAGGGGTCGTCTTTGCCCGTGCTGGGGTCCACGACCGGATAGCGTGGGGCTCCTTCCGGCAGTGCCACCTGTTCGACGTCGAGGATCGGATTGGTGAAGAACGATCCAGCCGACCACGTGTCATGATCTTCGGCGTCCAGCACCATGCCCTTTGAGCTGCGCAGTTCAAGCACGGCTTCGCGCACCGCGGTGGGGCTTGCGGTGTCGCCGACTTCTACGCCGAGAGTGTTGGCCAGCTGGGCGTACCTGATGGGTACTCCCCCGGTTCCGCTGGCTTTCGGCAGGTTGAAGGTCACGGAGAGCACCACGTAGCGCGGCTGTCCGTGGTGGTGCGCTGTGCGCTTGAGGACCGACGTGCGGTAGCCGAATTCGAGCTCTGCTTTGCGCACAATCAGGGTGCGGCCGAACTCGCGGTCGAACAGGTATACCGATTCGATCGTGGAAGACACCTCGACGCCGTAGGCTCCTACGTTCTGCACGGGTGTCGCGCCCACGGACCCGGGTATCCCGGACAGCGGTTCCAGGCCGGTGAGGCCCTGTTCAATGGTCCAGGCGACGAAGCTGTCCCAGTCTTCACCGGCGTGGGCCGTTGCGCGTGCGGTGCCGCGGCCGCGTTCCAGTTGGACGCCTTCCGTGCGGATGATGCCCACGGGACCTGCAAAGCCGTCATCGGAGACCACGAGGTTGGAACCGCCGCCGACCAGCAGTGCGGGCCCGTCTTGCAGGCGGTAGTCGTCTGCGAATGCTACGAGTTCGTTTTCGGTGGTGAGGATTTCTGCATTGGCAGCGGGGCCGCCGATCCTCAGGGTGGTGTACTCGGCAAGGTTGATGGGTGTGCTCATGCCAGGCGCACCTTGACCTGGGTGCGACCGAGGACCGAGGTGTCTTCTGCTGTGACGTTGACGTCGAGCCGGACTGTGCCGTTGTCTTCGTCTACTGCGCCTACTGTCGCTGTGACTGCGAGCTCAACTGTGGGCTGTTCGGGTGATCCGTTTTCGGCGTCCGGCACAACGACGGGCTTGGTGAAGCGTGTGCGGTAGTCGATGACGGCACCCGGGTTGCCGGCCCACTGGGTGATGGGTCCGACGGCCAGGGCCATGGTGAGCATGCCGTGTGCGATGACGTTGGGCAGGCCGACTTCTTTTGCAAAGCGTTCGTTCCAGTGGATGGTGTTGTAGTCGCCGGAGGCTCCCGCGTAGCGGACCAGGTCTGCTCGTGAGATCGGGATGGCGCGGTTGAGCACTTCCTGGCCGACTTCGAGTTCTGTCAGGACCGGAGCTTTCGAGGTGTCAGTCATCGTCGCCTCCTCGTACAACAATGGTCGAGGTCACGGTGGCAACGTGGTCGCCCGCTGCGGTGAGCTCGGTTCGGGTGGTGATCATGGCGTGACCGCCGGCTTCGCGCAGGCCGTCGACGTGGGTGACGCATTCGAGTTCGTCGCCGGCGACGATCGGCCGGCTGTAGGTGAACTGCTCTCCGCCGTGGACTACGCGGGAAAAATCGATGCCGGAGTTTTCATCGAAGATGTAGCGCTGTTCTGAGCGCTGAGCTGGGATGACCGCGAAGGTCGGCGGGGCCACAAGGTCGGCGTATCCAGCTTCCCGAGCCGCGTCTATGTCTGTGTGGGCCGGGTGTTCGGCGCCTGTGGCGCGGGCGAATTCGGCGATGGCTTCGCGTGAAACCACGTACGGCTGCGGAAGGCGGTATTCGGCCCCCTGCAGCTCGGTGTTGACTGCCATAGTTTCCTCCTCGTTCAGGGATCAAGTCTAGGCGGTCTTGGTGACGCGGAAAGCAGACAGGCCATTCTGCGGCACACTCGTCTTCCCGCGTTCGGGCATAGAAAAAGGCTCCCAACAGAAATCTGCTGGAAGCCTTAGACAAGTAGCGGGAGCGGGGCTCGATCCCGCGACCTCACGATTATGAGTCGTGCGCTCTAACCACCTGAGCTACCCCGCCACAGTGCAGCGCGGTGACTACACCAGAGCCCCAAAAGGGAATCGAACCCTTGACCTTTTCCTTACCATGGAAACGCTCTGCCGACTGAGCTATTGGGGCAACGAGAACTAACTCTACACATCAGAATCGCGAATGCAAAATCCGCGCAGAAGGATTAGGCCGAGACCTTCGTCACAGGCGCTGACCCGGCGGCTCACACGTCAAACTTCGCGGTCAGATAGCCCTGCAGGCGTCCCAATTGGTTCGTGATGATCCCGCTGACACCAGCCGACAGAAGCGCATCCCAGCCTTCGGGAGCATCAACCGTGTGCACATTGACGCACAGGTCAAGTTCGCGGATCTCCTCAACCAGTTCACGGCGCGATTTGAAGCCGCGGAACGACGGCGCGTAGCCGATCCCCTCAAGGCGCTGCACAAGCTCGACATCGCCCTCTTTCGGCACCACCCGCAGAAGAATCCGCGGAATGTGCCCGGCGATCGCCTGACAGTTGTGCAGGGTGTGCTGCGAAAAGCTCTGCAGAACCACGCGGTCTGCCATCCCGTGCTGGGTGATCAGGTCGACGACAGCGGCTACTCCCCCGGCCTCCCAGTCGCCCTTCAATTCCAGCAGCAGCCAGCCGCCTCGAAAAGACATGCTGTACAGAACAGCATCCAAATGCGGAATCCGCTGCCCGGCAAAACCCGGACCAAGCCACGATCCAGCATCGGCCAAAGAGATCTGCTCATCCGACAGGTTCGCAACAGCACCGGACGCGTCAGTGGTGCGGTTCAGCGTGGGGTCGTGCAGCACCAGCGGGGTGCCGTCAGCACTCAAGTGCACATCGATCTCAATGAAGTCGGCCTCAAGAGCACGCGCAGCATCGATTGCGGCCATCGTGTTCTCGGGAACCGCACCCGAATAGCCCCTGTGCGCAATCGCCCAGGGTTTACCGCCTCGGCCGGGCACCCTGTCAATGCCCCGGTCCCGCAGGAACTGCGTGAACATCACACCACCCCAAAAGCGAGCATGGCATCGGCAACCTTGCGGAAGCCGGCAATGTTCGCCCCCATCGCATAGTTGCCGGGGTGGTTGTACTTGTCAGCCGTAGCCAAGCAGGTTTCGTGGATGTTCTTCATAATCTGCGTCAAACGCGCCTCCGTGTACTCAAACGTCCACGAGTCACGTTCAGCGTTCTGCTGCATTTCCAGCGCAGAAGTCGCAACACCACCGGCGTTGGCCGCCTTGCCCGGGCCGTACGGCACCCCGGCATCGGCGAAGATGGCAACCGCATCGTGCGTACACGGCATGTTCGCGCCTTCCGCAACAACGCGCAGACCGTTCTTCACCAGCTTCGCGGCCGACTTACCGTCGAGCTCGTTCTGCGTGGCACACGGCAGCGCGATGTCCATCGGGACTTCCCACACGCAGCCGTTCTTGACGTACTTCGCGTTCCCGCCGCGGCGCTGCGCGTATTCGCTGATGCGACCGCGCTCTTCCAGTTTGATCTGCTTGAGCAGGTCAAGGTCGATGCCGTCGGGGTCGTAGACATAGCCACCGGAGTCGCTGGCGGTAACAGCCAGACCGCCCAACTGGTGAACCTTCTCGATTGCGTAGATCGCCACGTTTCCAGACCCGGAAACACCGACCCGCGCACCGTCAAAAGACCCGCCGATGCTGGCAAGCATTTCGCCGGCGAAAATCGCACAGCCGTAGCCGGTGGCCTCGGTGCGGACCAGCGAACCGCCCCAGGACAGTCCCTTGCCGGTGAGCACACCGGATTCGTAGCGGTTGGTGATCCGCTTGTACTGGCCGAACAGATAGCCGATCTCACGGGACCCAACCCCAATGTCACCAGCCGGGACGTCGGTGTATTCACCCAGATAGCGGTACAGCTCAGTCATGAACGACTGACAGAAGCGCATGACTTCGTCATCGGACTTCCCGTGCGGATCGAAGTCAGCTCCACCCTTGCCGCCGCCAATAGGCAGGCCGGTCAGGGAGTTCTTGAAGATCTGCTCAAACCCCAAAAACTTGATGATGCCGAGGTTGACCGACGGGTGGAAGCGCAAGCCGCCCTTGTAGGGCCCGAGTGCTGAGTTGAACTCAACGCGGAAACCGCGGTTGACCTGCACCTGACCCTTGTCATCAACCCATGGGACGCGGAAGATCAGCTGGCGCTCTGGTTCGCACATCTGCGCAACGATTCGCGCATCGGCGTATTCCGGATGGCGGTTGCCCAGTGCGCGCAGCGAGCTGAGGACTTCGCGGACGGCCTGGTGGAACTCGGGTTCTGCCGGGTTGCGGGCAATGACCTTTTCCTGCAGGTCGTCAATCGTCTCCAATGGCACGCGGTATCTCCCCTCGCTTCGGACCTCGAATGGGCCGGACCGTGTGGCGGTCTCATCCGAATAATATTCTTCCGCCTGGATCCATGTGCATGCGACCATGATTTGGACCACTTCATTCGCGGATGTTGTGTTCACAGATGCAGAAAAGGCCCCGACCGCGTGGTCGGAGCCTTTTGGCTGTGGCAGATGAAGGATTCGAACCTTCGAAGGCAATGCCGTCTGATTTACAGTCAGATCCCTTTGGCCGCTCGGGCAATCTGCCGGGATTATGCTCTGCTTTCGGCTGAGCACTCGTAACACTATAGACGCTCGAAGGTGAAAAGCGAAATCCTGTCCCGGCCCAACACCACCGCTCGCCTCATCGCAGACCGAGCACTGCCTGTGCGTCTTCCGACTACACTTCGCGGTGTGTCCGTCGTTCCTGATCTTCTGACCTCTCTGCCCGCGGCAGTCGTTCTTCTTGCCCTGCTCACCGGGCTGCTGCTGGCTGCCCGCATCCGCGCCCCGTGGTCATCTGCCTACGCCGTTCTCCGCGGAACCGTGCAGCTGGCCGTGCTCGCGTTCGTGCTCACCGGTGCGCTCACATCCATCGGCTGGGTTGTCGTCTTCCTCTTCGTCATGTTCGCGGTCGCCTGGAGGGCCGCGTTTAAGCGCGCTCGCGCCCTTGGTGAGTCGGTCGGTCTTAGGCGCACTGCCGCAGTCATCGGAATCGGGATGTTCACAGGCGCCGCTGTCACTCTGCTGACGGTGTTCGGTCTGCGCGGCCTCGAGTTCTTCCCGTCGTATCTGCTGGCACTCGGCGGAATCGTCATCGGCAACTGCATGACGTTCTCCACTCTCACTGTCCAACGGCTGCGCTCCCTTCTCCATGACCGCTGGCCCGAGGTCGAGGCGTGGCTGGCTCTCGGCGCCACTCCCCGGCAGGCGACAGCCCAGCTGGGGCGGGAGGCCGTGTACTCGGCTCTTGTTCCGAACGTCGACAAGACCCGCACGACGGGACTGGTCACGCTGCCGGGTGCTTTTGTCGGCGCGCTCTTCGGCGGGTCTCCTCCGTACGAGGCGGGGCTGTTCCAGATGTTTGTTCTGATCGGCATCATGACTGCCGGGGCGATCGTGTCGATCACGATCACCACAACGCTGGCGCCGCGCGCCAAGAAGCCCGTACTCGACAGCGACTAACGCTTAGACTGTGGTCGATTCGTTGACGAACTAGGAGGCACTGATGGCTGATTCAAGCTTTGACATTGTCAGCAAGGTCGACAAGCAGGAAGCGGACAACGCTCTCAACCAGGCGGCGAAGGAAATCCACTCCCGCTACGACTTCAAGGGTGTGGACCCCTCAATCGAGTGGTCTGGCGAAAAGGTCCTCATGAAGGCCAATTCGGAAGAGCGCGTTCTGGCTGTTCTCGACGTCTTCCAGTCCAAACTGGTCCGCCGCGGCATTTCTCTGAAGTCGCTCGATGCCGGCGATCCCTTTGCGTCTGGCAAGGAGTACCGGATCGAAGCGGCCATCAAGGAGGGCATCGAACAGAAGACCGCGAAGGAGATCTCCAAGATCATCCGCGAGGAAGGCCCCAAGGGCGTCAAGCCGCAGATCCAGGGCGACGAACTGCGCGTCTCCTCAAAGAAGCGCGACGACCTTCAGGCTGTCATCGCTCTGCTCAAGGGCAAGGACCTCGACGTCGACCTGCAGTTCGTCAACTACCGCTGACGGTTCCGGGTGAGCGCAAGCCGCGCCACCGGCAGCCGGAACACAGAGGGCGAGGCGGAATTCCGCCTCGCC
>NZ_KV786078.1:0-1311 GCF_001806835.1 Brevibacterium sp. HMSC24B04
AAGATGAAGCGTCCTGGGTTTAGTTCCTACCTTAGGTAAGGAAGGATTGAACTATGCCTAGAAAGTATTCCGTCGAGTTCAAGGAGAAGGCGGTTCATCAGATCATCGAAATGGTCCGTTTGGAGTCTTGCTCACTGCAACGCGCCTACACTCAGGTCGGCGAGCTCCTTGGATTATCTCACCACACGTTGCGGGCTTGGTACCGTGACAGTGCTTCAGTACGTGATAATTCTGATGCGTCAGGCGGCGAAGGAATGGAAGAAGAGCTCAAGCGTCTGCGCCGAGAAAACCGCGAACTGAAACGAGCAAACGGGATTCTTAAGACTGCTTCGGCTTTTTTCGCAGCGGAACTCGACCGACCCGCGACCAAATGATCTCTTACATCGACGCATATAAAGATCAGTTTGGGGTCGAGGCTATCTGCCGAGTCCTTCGACAAGCAGATCGTGGATTCATTACTTCACGCGGCTACCGCAAAGTCACCACACGTGTTCCCAGCGCAAGGGCCTTAAGCGATAGCCTTCTCATTCCAGAGATACAGCGTGTGCATGCGGAGAATTTCTCGGTCTACGGCATCCGCAAAATGTGGCACGCGATGAACCGTGAAGGCTTTCATATCGGCCGCGACAAGACTGCCCGGTTGATGAAGCTAGCAGGTGTTTCCGGCCGCCGACGTGGACGAACCCCTGTGACAACGATTAGCCCGAAGGCACCGGATCATCGCCCAGACCTTGTACAGCGAGACTTTCGTGCACAAGCGCCAGGCAGGCTTTGGGTTGCCGACATTACCTACGTTCGTACCCTGTCAGGATTCGCCTACACCGCGTTTGTTGTGGATGTCTTCAGTCGGAAAATTGTTGGTGTTGCTACACGCTCGACGATGCGTACCGATGCGCTGCCCATGGAGGCTTTGGAGCATGCGTTAACGACTGCAGGGCGAATTCATGGAAACCAGTTAATTCACCATAGCGATCGGGGCAGCCAGTACGTGTCACTGAAGTATTCCACCGCGCTAGCGGAATCCGGAATCCGTCCGAGTGTGGGAACAGTCGGCGATTCTTATGACAATGCTCTAGCCGAAACAGTCAACGGTCTCTACAAGGCGGAACTGATTCATGCCCAAGGCCCGTGGACGTCGGCCGGAGAAGTCGAATTGGCTACCTTGCGGTGGGTGCATTGGTGGAACACCAAGCGACTTCACGAAGCATTGGACTACGCCACCCCACAAGAACTAGAAACCGAGTACTATCTCACCCAGCCCATCAACACAGGGGCGTAATAGAAGCGGAACTAAACCCAGGACGCTTCACA
>NZ_KV786079.1:0-1944 GCF_001806835.1 Brevibacterium sp. HMSC24B04
GGTTCGGTGACGTGAGTACGTCACCGAACCGGCGCCTCGTGGTTTTGAGGAGGCTCAGTAGGCCTTCACGCGCTGTTCGACGACCAGGTGCACGAGTGCGAACTGCCCGCTGCGCGTGGCCTGGTACGCCTGTTCAATTGCCTGCGGAACCTCTGCATCTTCCGTGGCCTTGATGCCGAATCCGCCGAAGGCCTGGGCCATGAGGGCGAAGTCGGGGTTCTTCAGCTGCGTTCCCGAAATCCGTTCGGGGTACTCCAGTTCCTGATGGGTTCGAATTGTCCCGTATTCCTGGTTGTCCATGACGATGATGAGCGGCGTTGCCCCGTACTGGGCGGCTGTCGCCATTTCCTGCCCGTTCATGAGGAACTCGCCGTCGCCGGCGATGCACAGCACGTCGCGGCCCGGGTACTCGAGACTTGCGGCCACGGCTGAGGGAACCGAATAGCCCATTGAGCCGTTGCGTGCTGAGATGAGCGAGGCGTATTTCTCTGCCGTGAAGTAGCGGTGAGCCCAGTTGGTGTGTTCGCCCGCGCCGAAGGTCACCATTGCATCGTCGCTGAGCAGGCGGACGGTATTAGCCATGGCCGTTGCCATCTTCGCCGGTCCAGCTGAGGGTTCTGCCGGAGGCAGTGCCGACCAGTTTTCCTGAATACTGCGCAGCGAGTCCGTCCACTGGGCCCACGTGTCGTTCGCAGGAAGGTCCATGCGCACGAGGTCGTCGACAAACTTAGCGGGCTTGGCGATGATCTGCCGGGTCACCGGCCCAGAGCGTCCGCGCAGGGATGGGTCGATTGTGACGATGAAGTTGTCCTTATCCCAGTTCTGCCGTGCGGTGAAGCCGTCGGTGAGAACATCACCGGGCACAGTGCCGACGAAGATCAAAAGGTCGGACTCATCAAGCACGCGGTGGGTGTAGTCGGGACGGCCGTAGCCGATGGGGCCGACGTAGCTGGGTGAGCTGAAGGGGACCGTGCCCTGGCACCGCCATTCGGCAGCGGCCGGCAGTCGGTGCGCTTCAAGCCAGTCGCTGAACTTCTCGGCCGCGCTGTGCGTCCAGTCGTTGCCGCCGAAGACGAACAGGGGACGCTCTGCCTTCTGCAGGGCCTCCTTGAGGTCCTTCCAGTCATCGACTGTCATTCCGCCGCTTGCCACTGGGATGGGCGGGTGGATGACGGAGGAATGTGCTTGGGTGATGATGTCCTCGGGCAGGCCGACGACAACGGGGCCGGGACGTCCGGAGCTGGCAGCGAACATGGCTTCGGCGACGATTTCCGATGCGCGTTCGGGGTGGTCGAGCACCATGACTCGCTTTGCGCCGGTGTCGAACCACGACTTGGGGTCGAACTCTTGGAAGGCCTCTTTTTCTCGGTGTTCGAACGGGATGAGGCCGACGAACAGCACCATAGCCGTCGAGTCCTGCCACGCGGTGTGCAGACCGACATGCGCATTGGCGGCACCCGGACCTCGGGTCACCATCGCAACACCCGGTGTGTCGGTCAGTTTGCCCATGGCTTCGGCCATGTACGCCGCCCCGCCCTCGTGACGGGTGACGATTGTGGAGATCGAGGAATCGTAGAGCCCGTCAAGCGTGTCGAGGAAGCTTTCGCCCGGAACGACGAAGACGCGCTCGACACCGTGGGCTTCAAGTGATTTGACGATCATGTGGCCGGCCGAGAGTGTCCCGTCGGGCTGGGTGGTGGAATTCATTGACAGCTCCTCGTGTGCAAGTGGTTTGGCAAAGTTTAGAAAGGGCCGACCGGAGTATCCAGATCATGTCCGCACTGTGGGAATCTGTCCCTGTGGCCGCATGAATCTGCTGATGAGACGCAGCGGGCCCGAGGCTTCGAATTCGAGGACGCCGGGACGGGAGGCCGCGTGGCTGGTCCGCTGTTGCTCATATGACGAGGCGCCGGTCCGGTGACGTGAGTACGTCACCGGACCGGC
>NZ_KV786080.1:0-1260 GCF_001806835.1 Brevibacterium sp. HMSC24B04
CCGGTGCCGGTGCAGGCGCGGCCGCTGGAGCAGCGGGCGCTGGCAACACGGCACCTCCCCCAGGCCCCGGCGCTGGCCCGGCTTCAGGTCCGGGTGCGGGCACCCCAGCGGGTGCCGGCGGGACCACGGTTGCGGCCTCCCCGGTTCGCGAACGCCCCAAGAAGAAGTCCAACACGGCAGCGTGGCTTGTCCCTGTGATCGCAGCTTCCGTCGTGCTGATCCTGGTGATTGTCGGTGCCATCGCACACTTCATCATCAACCGCACCGTGTACGGTCCAGACGCCACCGCCGAAAAGTTCGTCGAAGCCCTCAACGAAGGAGACTTCGAAAAGGCGCGGTCCTTCGCATCGTTCGATGTTCCCGAAGATGCCTACACAGACCTCATCGACGACCCTAAGTACGCAAAGGCCGCCACTGACACTCTGTCTGATGCCCAGGTGACTGCTTCGGAGCGCAACGGTGACGAGGCCAACATCACCGTCGGCTACAAGCAGGGCGGAGAAAACAAGCACATCAAGCTCACCGGCCACAAGGACGGCAAGCAGGGACTCTTCTTCGACAAGTGGAAGCTCAACGCCCCCGACCTGGGCACCGTGAAGATCACCGCCCCGGCCGGAGCGAACGTCAAGATCAACGGCGAGGACTTCACGGCGTCGAACCCCAACACCGAGTACGCGGTGCTGCCCGGAACCTACGAAATCTCGACGGAAGGTTCGAAGTTCATCGAAGCGACTTCGGCAAAGGCCACGGTCGGCTTCGGCGGGGATGACGGCGGCGCAGAGCTCAAGGTCGACCCCAAGCCCACGAAGGCGCTCGGCACAGAAGTGCAGAAGGCAATCGATAAGCGCATCGACGACTGCAAGAAGGCCAAGGAGTTCGAAAAGGACGGCTGCGGCCCGATCAAGCTGCCGAAGAAAGCACAGAACACCAGCATCAAGCCCGAAAAGGACGTCAAACTGGACACCGTGTCGTGGAAGGTGACGAACCCGAAGGTGTCAGCAAAGCTTGACAGCGGCAGCGGCAAGGGAACCTTCACCACCACCAAGAAGGGCGAAGCCACCTTCACGGCCGACTCCAAGAGCCGCGGCAAGAACGCATGGAAGCTGGCAAGCCCAGCGCCCGTGATCGCTAGCGGCGAATTCGAAATCGACGGCGACTCCATCAAGATCACTAAGATCTACGGGTGGTGACCCCCCGCCAAGCGAACTTCGCTCAGGCTGTAGACGCTGAAGCGCGGCCGGTGCATGAGCACCGGCCGCG
>NZ_KV786081.1:0-4014 GCF_001806835.1 Brevibacterium sp. HMSC24B04
CTCTGACTGCCGCCAATCTTTGCAACAGAGCCAGTAAAGACCTGGGGTAAGAACCCTTGGACGGGCACTACGATTTGAGTTTCATCGTCATACGACACGACTGCCATGGCATACCCAATTAGACGTTTCTGTCAGTCTTTCTGTGTAGCACTGCGAGACCGTTGGCGACAGCCAAACGAAGTAGTTCATTCAGATGCGGCCTGTGTTCGGTTGCGAACGCTCCACCGGAGAGAGTCACTGGATCCTGAATTTCTCTGAGTCGAAACTAGCCAGACAGAAAGCTAATGCGCAGTGAAAAACCTGGTAGAATGCCAACGCTATCTGAATCTTAAGTATAGGAAGAATCAATGCTGATCTACGACCGTTTCTCGCACCTTCTCGTGCGCTGATGTCGTAGCAGCTTGCCCATAGGCTCCGCCGTCAGCGCTTCCGCTGACAAGTTGGAGCTATATGTTTATACCCCAAGACTCTGCCGTAACCCTTACAGAAGTATCGTTTGAATGGTCTGATGGTACCGAGGTATTCCACGACCTGAACGCCACATTCAGAACTGGACGCACTGGCCTGATCGGCGCCAACGGCACGGGAAAAACTACCCTACTGAAACTCATTTGCGGTGCGCTGACCGCAACTTCCGGATCGATTCAAGTCACTGGACGTGTCGGTTATCTTCCTCAAAATCTCAACCTCAATACTGAATCTACCGTCGCCGAGCTTTTGGGGATTCAGCAGAAACTCCACGCACTACGTGCCATTGAATCTGGGGAGGTTCAAGAAGGCTATTTCCAAACGCTTGGGGATAGTTGGGATATCGAGGCCCGGGCACGCGCTGTTCTGGACAGTATCGGGCTATACGACATCGATCTTGACCGTAAAGTCAAAAGCCTATCTGGCGGTGAAGCAATGCTTGCTGCGCTTGCCGGACTACAGCAGGACGAGCACGAAATCGTGCTGCTTGATGAACCGACAAACAACCTTGACCGGGAGGGCCGCCAGAAACTTTACGATGTCATTACTGCATGGCGTGGAAATCTTATCGTCGTGAGTCACGATGTCATGCTGCTTGACCTCATGGATGATACGGCTGAACTCCAGGCTGGGTCATTGACAGTATTCGGCGGAAACTACAGTGCGTATCAACGATACCTGGCGCAAGAGCAATCCGCGGCTGAGCAGGCGCTGCGTACCGCTGAACAAAAAGTCAAAGTCGAAAAGCAACAACGCGCTGAAGCGCAGATCAAACTGGCACGTCGTCGACGGTATGCGCAAACGGACTTCGAAAATAAGCGCAAACCCAAAATCGTCATGAACCAACGTAGAACCGAGGCGGAGGTTTCCGCAGGGAAATTGCGAGGCATGCACGATGAGAAACTTGAGGCCGCGCAGCTTGAAGCGAAGGAGCAAGCTGCACGAATCAGACGTGACCTGCACATTAGAATCAATCTTCCAGATCCACAGGTCGCTAGTAGAAGACAATTGGCTGAGTTCCGCAACAGCGACGATAGCGGATTTGTAATGTACGGACCTGAGCGTCTAGCCCTTACTGGTCCCAACGCAATAGGCAAAACACGTCTGCTCGAGACTTTAGTGATTCCCAGTAGTGCAAAAAAGGGACTACCCTATGCGATACGACACACAGACCGTATTGGGTATTTACCGCAACGACTCAGCCATCTCAATAATGAGGCCAGCGTATTCGAGGCCATACGAGACGCGACACCTGATACCCCTCCAGAAGAGGTGCGTGAAAACCTGGCACGGCTTTTGTTTCGTGGTGACACCATCCATCAGCGCATCGGAACGCTTTCTGGAGGGGAACGCTTCCGAGTGGCGCTTGCCCGGTTACTCCTGTCTGAACCACCACATCAGCTCCTAGTACTGGACGAGCCCACGAATAATCTCGACCTGGATAGTGTCAACCAACTTGTAGACGCGCTTAGTACGTACCGCGGGGGCCTCATCGTTGTGAGCCATGACGATGCGTTCCTGAAACGTCTCAATATCACTACATGGCTGACTCTCAACGCGGATGGCCTACATGCTAGGCAACCTACCGGACCAAAGGAGACGTGATGTTTAATATTCCAAACCCCGATCACCGGAATCCTTCCACCAGACCCGATCTTTCCAATGTCATCTTCCTAAAGAATGATGTAGCTTCTTCATTGATCGAAGTCGGTGACTTTACCTATTACGATGACGAAGGGTTTCGGCCAGCGTTTGAACAGGCCAATGTGAAATACCTCTATGGACCTCAGCGGTTGATTATCGGCCGATTCACCGCAATCGGACCTGGTGCAACGTTTCTGATGCCGGGTGGGAACCACCCCATGATCGGACCTTCAACCTATCCCTTTACAATGTTTGGCGGCACCTGGGCCGAAAACACGCTCGAAACCTTTATGTCGATCCAACAATCAGGTGACACGGTGATTGGCAATGATGTATGGGTCGGACGCGAAGCCACGATCATGCCGAGCGTCACAGTGGCAGACGGGGCAGTGATCGGAGCGCACAGCGTCGTGACGAAGGACGTCGCTCCATACGAAATCGTTGCAGGAAATCCCGCAAGAACTATCCGAAGACGCTTCAACGACGAGGATATCGCGCGGCTCACCGCAGCAAAATGGTGGGACTGGCCAATCGAGAAGATTACCGAACATGCGGCAACGATTATGTCTGGCACTCCAAACGAGATCGAGCAGTTAGCATCAAACTAAATTATGCTCACAAGCGTGCGACGAGACTCATAGAGAGCCTCATTGACAGGTGTCCTCCTACCAAAAGTTCAATAGTGTTCCCATCAAAGAGGACTGGTCACCGGCGTATACCCGGTTTGACGCTGTCAAATGAGGACTGACCGGATGTCAACACTCGTGTGGCTGCCGCTTGGTATTGGCGACCCGGGTTCACTTTTGAAGTCACTGACGAAGTGGCGAGAGTCTTCGCTCGGTGCCGCTCCGCAGCGTAGCGGCACCTCTTGTCGCCCTGAACGGCCGAATTGAAAGGCCAACGGTGTTGTGTTAACGTGTTGAACATGTGTTGTCTAGGTATTGCATCAATGAGGCTCCGCCGCCACTGACGGCGGAACTACTCTCTATTGCATAGTCCCGCCGTCCGACCGGTCCCGCCGGGCGGCGTCTATCTGCCTACCCGGCTCCGTTTGCGACTCTGCGGAGCTATATTATGCATGCCTATCATCACGGCCGTCACGAACACGGCCAAAATTTTCTCCACGATAAAACGATCCAAAAATCGATCCTGGAACACGTCAAAACAACCACCGGACCCATCATCGAGATCGGCCCTGGCGCTGGTGCTCTCACCAAGCATTTAGTACACCTGGAACGACCGTTGAGGGCTGTCGAAATCGACCGCCGACTCGCTGAGTCACTAGCGCAGCGGGTCGGTAAGAAGGTTGAGGTCGTACACGACGACTTCTTGCACTATCGACTTCCTCATATTCCACACGTGCTGGTAGGAAATCTTCCATTTCATCTGACCACCGCGATACTGCGTCGCATTTTTCGTGCGCCAGGTTGGAAGCACGCTATCTTGCTCGTCCAATGGGAGGTGGCCCGTCGCCGAGCAGGTGTCGGCGGAGCCACCATGATGACCGCCCAATGGTGGCCGTGGTTTGATTTTGAACTCGGTCGACGTGTCCCAGCAAGAGCTTTCACACCGCGCCCGAACGTTGATGGTGGAGTATTGATTATCACGCGCCGCCAAGACCCCCTCATACCTCCACGATCGCGCCAAGCTTTCCAGACCATGGTGCATAAGATTTTTACCGGTGGTGGCAAAGGGATCGCGCAAATTGCTACCCGAGCACAGCTGTTTCGTACTACACGCGAGGCTCGGAGGTGGGCAATCGGTGCGGGGCTAGATCCACATGCCCTACCCAAGGATCTATCGGCCCATCAATGGGTGGAGCTCTTCCAAGCTGGGAAGACTCCACGAAAGGAGGGGAGGAGAAAGTAAAGAGGCTCTGTTGCAAAAATCGTGAAGCTTGAG
>NZ_KV786082.1:0-136507 GCF_001806835.1 Brevibacterium sp. HMSC24B04
GGTGCCGGTGCAGAATTCTGCACCGGCACCTCGTTTTTGTGTGGGCTGTTCGGCTGCGGCGGCTGCCGCGCTCACTTCCAGGTGATGGCGATTTCGATTTCGGACTTGCCGCCTTCTTTGACCTCGATTTCGTATTCGTAGGTCACGGTGTCGGGGACGTCGACGGTGACGTCGTGTTCGCCGTCGGTCACGCGGACCTTGTTCTGGCGGGCCAGGGCGTCGGCGAGTTCGCGCAGGCGCTCTGCGGCCTGTTCGCGGGTCATGGTTTCTTCGGTTTCGTGTTCAAAGAGTTTGCTCATGCGCCCATTCAAGCAGCGGAGTGTGAACGCGCGGTGAGCGGCGGCTGGGGCGGACTTGGGGCGCCCGGGGCAAACGATGACGCGCTTATGCGATGACGGCGAAGACGATGGAGGCCGCGGTGAGGCCTGCGAACACGAGCCACGAGGTGGCGTTCCAGGATCTGTGCACCTGCCGGGGTGCGCTGTTCTCCTTGTTTTTCTCTCCGCTGTGTTCGGCGATTGTGCGGCGGATCAGGTCGACTGTGCCCGGCTGTGCGTGATCGGGAATGGCCTTCGGGTCGAGGCCGGAAGCCAGAAGGTCAGCATCGGCGGCCTTTTTGCGCAGCTTCTGCTTGTGGGTGCGCACAGCGGACAGGGGAGCGGCCCATACGCGCGTGACTTCGCCGGCAGTGTCGGTCAGCTCGGCAAAATAACGGCCCCCCGCCTGGGCAATGGAGCCCCACGGCAGGAAAACGGTGCGCAGCGGATTGCGGACTTCCAGCCCGTCCCGGTGTGCGATGAGGGCGGGGAACACGAACAGGTTCAGTGAGAGCCAGCACAGAGCGGCACCTCCGAAGAAGACTGCCGTGGCGATTGTGAACCAGCCGCGGGCCGCACAGTCGATCACTGCAAGCAGCACCAGTACGCCGAGGACGGCCGTCCACACGGCGGCTGCCCTGGAGCGGGTCAGCCGGACGCTGCGGTCGGCGGGAGAATCGGAGTCAGGCATGCCCTTAAGCCTATGCGGTGGGGTGCTCGCGCCGTATCGTGCCGTGGCCGCGCAGCGGTGTGTCTTATGAAAAGAGACCCCTGCGCGGCCTGCATCGCCCGCTCGATACGATGACCTGAATCACACACAGAGATGGGAGTCACCATGGCAATTGATCAGACAACGGTCGATACGTGGCTGGAAGAAGTGCTGGCCGGTGATGTCGATGCCGCCGCGAAGCTGTGCGATAGCCACCCGCAGGATGCTGTCGCCTTCACTTTCGTCGACCACGACCTCAACGTTGCAAAGCTCACCTACGGTCAGCTGGAGGAACGCAGCCGCAAGCTTGCCGGCCATTTCAAAGCCCAGGGCATCGGCGAAGGCGACCGCGTGGGTGTTCTGCTGACCAAGCGCGAAGAGCTCGTGGTGACTCTTGTTGCCCTCGTCCGTTTGGGCGCGGTGTACATTCCGCTGTTCACCGCTTTTGCCACCCCGGCGGTGGAAATGCGCATGAAGGCCTCCGATGCGAAGCTCGTCGTGACGGAGGACTCGCAGCTGTTCAAGGTTGAACCGCTGGGTCTTCCGGTGTTCATGGCGGGTGAGGAATACCAGCGCGCGCTCGAAACCGCAGAGCCGGTCACCGAGAACTACCTTGCCGCGCCGGATCACCCGTTCCTGCAGCTGTACACCTCGGGCACCACGGGTGCGCCCAAGGGTGTGCCGGTTCCCGTGCGTGCGCTCGCGGCCTTCAAGACGTACATGAGGATCAGCCTCGATGTGCGCGATGACGACGTCTTCTGGAACGCCGCGGACCCCGGCTGGGCATACGGCCTGTACTACGGCGTGGTCGGCCCACTGGCCATCGGCGTGCCGAACATCCTGTACACCGGCAAGGCCGGTCCGGAGGACACTCTGCGCGTGCTGACGGAACTGGGTGTGACGAACTTCGCCGGCGCTCCGACGCTCTACCGCACTTTGGCGAAGGCGGACACGGATCAGAAGGCCAACCTGCGCAGGGCATCCTCGGCCGGTGAGCCGCTGACGGCGGATATCCTCGCGTGGTCGCCGGACGCTCTGGGCTGCGAGGTTCGCGACCAGTACGGACAGACGGAACTGGGCATGGTCATCTGCAGCCACTGGGCCGACGGCTACCGTCAGCCGGTCAAAAAGGGCTCCATGGGCCGCCCCATGCCGGGCATCGTGGCTGACGTCATCGAGGGCGTCATCGCCATCGACACCCAGAACAGCCCCAACTTCTGGTTCATGGGCTACCACAACGAACCCGAGCGCACCGCGGTCCGCTACTCGGATGACGGCCGTTGGTACCTCACGGGCGACCTCGGCCGGATTGACGAAGACGGCGACGTCTTCTTCGCCAGCCGTGATGACGACCTCATCCTTATGGCCGGCTACCGCATCAGCCCGTTCGACGTTGAATCCGTGCTCGTTGAACACGACTCCGTGGCTGATGTCGCGGTTGTCGGAAGGCCCGACCCGGAAGGCGTGCGCGGTGAAATCGCCGAAGCCTTCATCGTCCTGCGCTCCGGTTGGACCGGCAGCGACGAACTGGCAAAGGAACTTCAGCAGGCAGTCCGCGAAGGCTACTCCGCCCACGCCTACCCGCGCCGCTTCCACTTTGTCGACGAACTGCCCAAAACCCCGTCGGGCAAAACGCAGCGCTACAAGCTCAAAGAATACGAAGGCTGAGTCAGCAGCATGACAGTGCCCGGGTGGGAGGAAAACTCTCACCCGGGCACTTCTGTTCAGGTGACCCCGCTCCCGAGGTGCCGCCCGCTTCCCGGGGACTGGCACCTCGGGAGCGGCCCACCCGGACTGGCCCGGCACCTCGTGAGCCTTGTCAGCCGATCAGCCCTGAACGCTGCTGTCGTGGCCCTGCCAGGCGGTATTGCGCAGTTGGAACTTCTGGATTTTGCCGGTGGAGGTTTTGGGCAGTTCGTCGACGATTTCGACGACCTTCGGGACTTTGTAGCGGGCAATGTGTGTGCGCACGTGTTCGATGATCTCCTGCGGCTGCGCACTCTGGCCCGGACGCAGCACGACGAACGCGGCGGGGCGCTCGCCCCAGTCTTTGTCGGGAATGCCGATGACCGCGACCTCGCTGACAGCCGGGTGCGAGCCGACGGCGTGTTCGACTTCGATTGTCGAAATGTTTTCGCCGCCGGAGATGACGACGTCTTTGGCGCGGTCGCGGATTTCAACGTAGCCGTCCTCGTGCCACACCGCGAGGTCCCCGGAGTGGAACCAGCCGCCGGCAAACGCCTTGTCGGTGGCTTCTTGGTCGCGGAAGTACCCGGCCATGACGGTGTTGCCGCGCATGACGATCTCACCGACAGTCACACCGTCGCGCGGCACATCGACCAGGCGGCCGTCAGCATCGGGGGAGGCCTCAACTACGCGAATGGGGTCGGACAGCACCTGGGCAACACCCTGCCGTGCCTGGAAGCGTGCGCGGTGCGGCGCGGGCAGCTGAGCCCATTCGGTCTGCGGTTCGCACACCGTGTACGGCCCGTAGGTTTCGGTAAGCCCGTACACGTGGAGGACGGTGAAGCCGAGCGCTTCGACTTCCGACAGCGTGGTGGGGCTCAGCGGTGCCGCCGCCGAGGTGATCGTCAGCGGGTGCGCCAGCTGATGCGCCTCGGGGGCGTGGGTGATGGTGCGGATGACGGTGGGTGCTGCGCACAGGTGGGTCAGGCGGTGGTGCTCGATCAACCGCCATACTTCGTCGCTGCGCACTGACCGCAGACCCACCTGGAGGCTGCCGGCGGCTACGAGCGCCCACGGGTTCGTCCAGCCGTTGCAGTGGAACATCGGCAGCGTCCACAGGTAGCGGCTGCCGTGGTTCAGTCTCAGGTGGGTGATCTGGTTAAGCGCGTTGAGGTAGCTGCCGCGGTGCGTGTAGAGAACGCCCTTCGGTTTGCCGGTGGTGCCGGATGTGTAGTTGAGGCAGATGTGCCGGTTCTCGTCATCGACAGTCCAGTCGAGGGCGGCTGGCTCTGTCGTGGCTTCGCTTGCGGCCAGCAGGTCTTCGAAAGGCGTGCCCACCTGGGCGGCCGAGGTGCCTGCTGGGCTGTCGGCATGCGGGTCGGTGATGACGCCGATCGTGGTGACGGTTTCGAGTTCGTCGGCAATGTCGGCGATGGTCGGCAGGAACTCAGCGTCGATGATGAGTGCCTTCGCGCCGGAGTGATCGAGGATGTAGCGGACTTCTTCCTGCGCCAGGCGGGTGTTGATCGCCACGAGCACGCCGTCGATGAGCGGCACGGCGTAGTGGGCGGCCAGCATTTCCGGCACGTTCGGAAGCATGTAGGCCACCCGGTCGCCCGGTTCGATGCCCAAATCCAGGAACATGTGTGCGCGCTTCTCCGCGGCTTCTTTCAGCTCGGCGAATGTCCAGACGGTGTCCTTGTAGTCAATGGCAGGGCTGTCCGGGAACACCTCCGCTGAACGTTCGAGAAACGACAGCGGGGTCAGCTGCGTGATCCAGGGTTGCACGTGGTCTCCTTCGTGTGCGGTGTGCTGTGTATTGGGATCAACACAACCACGTGACCTGGCAGCGCGGAGGTGAAAATGTCACAGGCCGACCGCTGCGGGTGCAGTGGTCGGCCTGTGAGAATTCAGGTTCGTGCCCGAGGTGGACTCAGGCTCAGTCGTCGTCTTCGGTTCCCGCGCTGGTGCGGGCGCCCAGTTCGCTGTCCAGACGCAGCAGACCGGAGCCGTCACCGTCGATCAGTTCGAGCTGGCCGACGATTTCGCCGACGGTGTCTTCTTCTTCAAGCTGTTCGTCGACGAACCAGTTGAGGATGGGGCGGGCGTCGATGTCACCGGCTGCTTCTGCAGCACGGTAGAGCTCGCGGATGGCTTCCGAGACCTTCTTTTCGTGGTCGAGAGCGGCCTGGAAGATTGTCAGAGCTGACGGTTCAGCTGCGACCTTCGGGGCAGCCAGAGCGCCGATGATGGGCGAACCGTCGCGGGCCAGCAGGTGGTTGATGAACTTGTTGGCGTGCTCGATTTCTTCGTCAGCCTGTGCGCGCAGCCAGTTGGCGAAGCCTGAAAGGTCCTGTTTGTCAGCTTCGATGGCCAGCTGGCGGTAGACCATGTTGGCTTCGAATTCGAGGGTGATCTGGTCGTTGAACTTCGCTTCGAGTTCTGGTGTGAGTGTCATGTTTCCACTCTAGGCCTGCCACCTGTGTATTTGAAGAGAGCAGTGGTGGAAAACACCAGGAGAAAACAAGCGGGGCCCGGAAGCGCACGCTTCCGAGCCCCGAACAGGCGAATCAGCAGATCAGTTGTTGAAGATCTCGCCGACGGACTTCATGAAGCCGCCCTGGACAACACCCCGGGCGCTGCCTGCTGCAGCGAGCACGACACCGAGAACCACGGCGACGACGAGTGCGATTGCCAGGTATTCGATGGAAACGGCGCCCTTCTCGTTGACGCGGTCCTGTTCCGACATTCTGCCTACAATCTGCACAAATCGGGGCTTTTGAACTGAGAGGGAGTGGAACTACTCACTATCGACTATGGCCGTGACGAATGCGGCTTACCGAGGCGTAGGGTTGAAAGTGCAAGCAGATTTTCTCGACTGAAAGAAGATGCATGTTCAACGCCCTTGCCCGCACCGCCGGTCGTCTGGCCATTGCCCCGCTGTTCGTCGTCAACGGACTCGCCGCCGCCAAGGCGCCGGGCCCTCGACCCCAGATGGCCGCCTCGACGCTCGAGACTATGCGCGAGTACGTTCCGGCAATCCCGAATGACGATGAGCTCGTCGTGCGCATCAACGGCGGCATCCAGGCTGCGGCGGGCCTAACCCTGGGCCTGGGCTTGTTCCCGAAGGCTTCGGCCGCCGTGCTCGCCGGTTCGCTCATTCCCACCACGCTTGCAGGCCACGCATTCTGGAAGGAAGAAGACGAAGGTCAGAAAGCGGCGCACAAGACACAGTTCTACAAGAACGCGGCCATCGTCGGCGGCCTGCTCGCCGTCGTCGGCGCAAAGAAATAAGACGTCGCGCCCCATCCACACGCCTGCCCGCCCTGTAGCCGGTTTCTGCGCCTTAGCAGCTGCTTCTAAGCCGCAGAAACCGGCTTAGGGGAGTGTCAGCACTGCTAACGGGTGTTTTCCGGCTAAGGGGTGTGCGAAACGGCTTGCACGACTATTCGTGCAGGGCGTAAAGGGCATAAAAAAGTGGGCCTTCGTAGGTACTTCTCAAACCCCAGTAAGCCGCGAAGAACGTTGATTTCGCGTGTTCTCAAGGGATCGAAGACACAGCGACAGCGCCCTGGCACCCCTCACACGACAGATTCTAGGGGTCCGGTACGTGAAAATTCGAGTCAGTCTCAAACCCGTTTGAGTGCCTCGAATCGTGAAGAACTCCTCGTTGGGTACACCGAGGGGGTGCCGGTTCAGGAGCTGGCAAGAAGGTTCAATATCCATCGCGCGACGGTGCGAGAGATTGCTCGGCGAGCGGGTCATCCGAGCAGAGCCCCAGAACATTCACAACAGCTACGAAGTGAGGCGGCACGCCTCTACGCTGAGGGTTTCACGCTCAGTCAAGTAGCAGTGCAGTTGGGCATCGGCGACGAAGCCGTTCGCTCGGCCGTGGTAGCGAATGGGGGCACGATTCGACCCAAAGGCCGCCGTCGAATGAATGCTTGACTCGGGCGTCGAATGCTCACCTTCCCTTCAACGACGAAGGGACCGGGAACATGGACACGCTCTTGACATTCATGACGGACGAACGTGCGGCACGGATCGCCCTGACCATGATCACGGACCCCACTGATTCAACAACAGGGCATCTCCTTGCAGTTCACGGCGCAGTCAACACTGTCACGATGCTTGCCGATGACGCACCGGTACCCGGTTTGGATAACGTGGAAGCTCAGCTATGGCGTAAACGCTTGCTGCCCCGGGTGGAACCACGACTGATCCAAGAAGCACTCGACCTCACCGAGCACGGTAGCTTCAAGACGCTTATTCCCAGCGATGACAACTATCCGGCGTCGCTCCACGATCTCGGCGACGATGCTCCCTATGTCCTCTGGGTCAAAGGCGAGGAGTCACTACTCGCAATGCCAGTGAGCGATCGCTTTACGATCACGGGTGCACGCGCGGCAACCAGCTACGGCGTCCAGGTCGCGAACGAGATCTCTGCTGACCTTGCCAGTGACGGGAAAGTCATTGTCGCTGGTGGCGCATACGGCATAGATGGTGAAGTACACCGGTCTGCGTTGGCGGTTGCGGGTCATACGATTGCGGTGATGGCCGGTGGAATTGACCGTCCATACCCAGCGGGTCATCGAGATTTGCTCGAACGTGTGAGCGATGTCGGACTGCTGGTGAGCGAGCAGCCACCGGGAGCCACGCCGACACGAGCACGGTTCATGGTCCGCGCCCGCATCGAAGCTGCACTTTCGTGTTCAACGACGATCATTGAAGCCGGTTCACGGTCGGGCTCGCTGCTGGTGGCTCAACAGGCATACTCGCTGGGGCGCAGCGTCGGTGCGGTTCCGGGGCCGGTGACAAGTGCCACGAGCTTTGGCCCGCATCGGCTCATTGCCCAGGGCATCGCCAGTGTCGTGACTAATGCCAACGACGTGAGGGCGCTTTCCGAGAAACAGCCGTCTTCCGGCTCGATGCCGCAACTCAGCGCCGAAGCATTCCGTATGGACAGCTACTCGGCACATGTTCGTGCCGCTCATTCAGTTCACCGTGATCTCTGATGGAACCTACGAGATCAACGATCGCCGTACGGATCGTTTGGTCTTGTGATGCGTGTGTAGATAATGACGCGGATCAGCGCGCCGTTTCCAAATCACGATACTCAGCACCTTCGCCAAACACATGCTGGGTCATCTGCTGATTCCTGGGCTTGGCCTTCATCCGGTTGACCTGGAGACGCACAAGCAGCACCAGACTCAACGGGCCAATCCACAACATCTTGAGTCCGTTCCAAATGCTCAAGAGGACGAGCACATTAAGCCAAGCTGGGCCGCCATCCTTGATGACCTGTACCAGGATTGCCGCGATCAAGAAGTATGGGATCGCCAACAGCATCGCTGGCACACCCCATTTGAGACCGCGTGGGGTGCGGATCGCATCAAGCAGGATATTGGTCGGCATGTACCGACGCAGAAAATTTCGGGTATGGACGCTTCCAGTCCAGAGCAAGCGGATCACGATCTCGTTCCTCTCCATCGCACAAACAACTCCGACGAGGCGATGCGTTGAAGAGTGACCAGGAGGGTCTGCCACAAGTGGCGCGTTGGAAGGAGTATCCGCCTCTGTGACCAGGATACGACGAAGCACTGACAGGAGGGAAGCCCGCGAGTTGACTCATCGGAAACCTCCGCTTGTGCGGGGTCGTTGCCTCAGGTAAGGAACTTCGCGTGAGCACCATCGTGGATGGAGCTGACGATGAGTCAACGCAAGGCCGTGACGAAGAAGAAGGCGCTGGCCTACCGCAGCGCGGACCGGGCGGATAAGTCTCGGATCTTGGATGAGCTGGTCGAACTGACTGGCTGGCACCGGGACTATGCGCGGGCAGCGCTGCGCCAGGCGCTGGTGATCCGGGAGGTGAAGCCACGCAAGGCGCGCCCACGGATCTATGGCGATGATCTGTTGCCGGCGCTGATCCGCTGTTGGGTGCTGCTGCGGGCCCCTGCCGGCAAGATCATGGCCCCATTCATGCCGGTACTGGTGCCGCTGCTGCGCGCCGAGGGCGAGATCAAGGTCACCGATGCCCAGGCCGAGCTGCTCAGCGGGGTCTCGGCGGCCACGATCGACCGAATGCTCAAGACCGAACGGCAACGGATGACTCTGCGGGGACGTTCGCGCACCAAGCCCGGTTCGCTGCTCAAGCACCAGATCCCGATCCGCACCTTCGCTGACTGGAACGACGCCGAGCCCGGGTTTGTGGAGATCGACCTGGTCGCCCATGACGGCGGTGTGGCGGCCGGGGAGTACTGCTACACCCTGACCATGACCGACATCGCCACCGGCTGGACCCTCAACCGCTCAGTGCCCAACCGGGCACGGGTGTGGGTGATCGAGGCGATCGACCACGCTGCGGCGATGTTCCCGTTTCCGATCCGCGGGATCGACTCCGACAACGGATCGGAGTTCATCAACCACCACCTGCTGGCCTACTGCGAGCAGCGCGAGATCACCTTCACCCGCGGGCGGGCGGGCAAGAAGAACGACGGCTGCTACGTGGAACAGAAGAACTGGGCCCGGGTGCGCGAGCTGGTCGGCCACTACCGCTACGACACCGGCGACGAGCTGGATGTGCTCAACCAGATCTGGGAGGCCGATGACGCCTTCGCGAACTACTTTCTGCCCAGCCTCAAGCTCGCCTCCAAGCACCGCGACGGGGCCAAAGTCGTCAAGAAGTACCACCAGGCCGCCACCCCACACCAGCGCGCCCGCGCCCACCCCGCGATCCGCAAACGGCCCGTAATCACCATGAACGCCCGCTTCAAGCGACTACGCCTCGGCGCACTACAACGCCAGATCCTCGACCTCACCAGGCGCCTCGAGACCCTCGCCCAAGCCAAGGGCCGCACCCGCCACAACCAACAAGCCCGAGCCGGTCAGCTCACGGGGTAACCGGAGGAAATAGCTGAGTCAACGACCCACCACCCCCGGAGATCGGCACCTGAGGCAACGATCAACTCATCCGGAGGTCTTGACATGAGGCATCACGGCCCGAGACCTTCTTGGCCTCAGAGTCCGAGGGCGTGAATGACCTGTCGCTGCTGTTCACGGTGTGAAGGTGGTTGAGTCGATGGACGAAATTGTATGACCGCTGCTTGGGCTCGTGCATAGTCAATCTTCTGCGCAGTACGCTCCGGCACTGGGCCAAGTGGATCACTGCTGCTGACCTGGTACCGGTCGCGGTAGGCAGCGATGACGCGTGCACGCCGCCGCCAACCAGTCATCATGTGCTCGTTCTGACGTTGTGGGAAGAGCGGCTGCACCCAATCGGCTGCTTCATCGACAGCGTGGTCAACGAGTGCATCGGCGCGTTGCTCGATCAGCTCGCGCCGCTCATTGAGTGCCTGCCGCATTTCTGGACTCATGGTTCCTTCGGCGTGTGGGATAAGTCCTGCGATCAGGCGTGGCTGTTTTCGCGTCCGTCCTGACCCGGCTGGACGAGCAGTGGCTTTGACGAGTCGCGCGTGCAGTACCGATGCGATGTCATCGGCATCCTCGACGCTGCGTGCCTGTACGAGGCGTGGCAGGAGCCGATCCACATCGTGGTGATTCGCTTCCGCTCGTCGCAACTCCGCCGATAGTGCACCATACGCATCGGAGGTAAGCGCGTCTTCAGCCTGTTCAGGTGTGAGGCCACTCGCACGTAGCAAGGTCGCCCAGCGGTCGTATTGTGCTGCTTGCGCGATCGTCTCGTACTCGGCCGCGAGCTGCGCGATCGAGCCCCACAGTTCCTGCTCCGCCGTGATGGTTTCGTGGGCGGAGAGTTCAGCGCCGACGTGTTGCATGACTCCGTAGAGCACGGATCTGGCAGTGGCATCACTGTTATCACCGGGGTGGGGCTGGCTGTGCGCATCATCGGGTTTGTCTACGGCGACATAAGCGTGGTTGGCGTTGCGGCCGCGGGTCATCGCGACGTAGAAGTTCTCCCGTGTCGTTGTCGTAGTCACAACTGTATGTGCGGTGTCGGTGGTGATGCCTTGTGCTCTGTGGGCGGTGACGGCGTAGCCGAGGTGCCCCAAACACACTCACCTGTGATTGTGTGCGTTTGCGCGGCTCCAGTCTACGGGCGGCGAGATATAGCGCCGAAGCCCTGGCGTATCGCTGAGCTTTCAGACGCGTGGGTGTCGGCGCTCCAGCCTGGCGGCGAGCTTGTCGGCTCGACCGGCTTTGTATCCGATGGTGTATACGCGTGCGTGAAGCGTGAGCGCACATCGACTTCTCGTGGCGGCTTCGCCTCCGGGAGATAGACGCTGACGGGAGCCGATAGATCGCGTGTGCCTGCGCGGTGAGGTTGTTCGACGATCCGGGCGGTCACGGTCTTTATGACCGATCCCCATTCGAGCATCGAGGCACCTTGGTCCAGCGCTCCCGACTGTTCGGCCGTGATTTGTCGCCGTCACGGATGTCACATGGAATCTCTGACGTCAGTAGTTGCCGGCAGCTGTCAGTCGTGGCGGCGCTTTCGGGTTCGCACCGATCCGTCCGCCACAGAATCTGGTCTGCGGGTCTGTATCGGCCGCCCCGGGGCCCGACAGCTGGAGCGGGGCCTGCGGCGGCTGCGAAACATCATCGTGAGCCAAACCACACCGCCCGCTTCCACCCATTCGCGATGACGTCATCTCTGCCATCTACGTGCCGGCAGACGGCGCCGTTCACTGCTCAGGGCGACGGCTATTCGTCGCCGGTGCGTATAACCGCATCGGCCCCGAGCGCGGACGTGATGTCATCCAGGAATCCGTGCTGGACGGCCCAGGGGACGCTCAACACGGAGGGAGTGGTGACTGCCATCAGAAGCTCTGGGTCTTCCAAGTAGTAGTAGCGGCCTTCGGCAATCGGAGCCCACCGCGACATCAGCGGATGGGCGAGAGTCTGCGCGATCTTGTCTCGGGAGTTCGACCATCCGATGAACACATCGGTGGTGAGCGCATCCAGTCTCTCGAGGCTGACAGATCCGTAGTAGTCGTCACCGAATGAGCCGACTTCCTGAGCGACGGACGGGGCGTCGGTCATGCCGAACTCACGGAGCAGCGTAGGACGGGGGTCATCGGGCGAGTAGACGGCAAGGTCCGTGGAGCCGTCTTCCAGCCACTCTCCGAAGACGAAGCTCCTCCCCTCGAGCTGAGGGTGGGCATCGCGCGCTGAATCGACCGCTGCCTGTGTTCGAGAGATCAGTTCCGCAGCCTGTTCGGGGCGTCCCAGCGCGGTGCCTGCGAGTTCGACGATGTCCGACCACGTACCGTAAGTCCACGGTGTGCGCGCATAGGCGATCGTCGGGGCGATGTCACTGAGTTGCTGATAGTCGGCTTCGGTGATCCCGGAGTATGGCGCGAAAATCAGGTCCGGGGCGTAACTGAGGATCTCCTCTGGGTCGTAAACACCGTCCTTTCCTGGGGAGAGAACCGGCGGCAGTTCGGCACCGAGCTCGGCAGTCACGTGCTCTCGGAACCAAGCGGTGTATCCGTCCGGCGTACCGTATTCTTCGGGGACCGCGACGGGGACGACGCCCAGGGCGGCGACCGCGTCTTCGGCGCTACCCCCGAGGACGACCACACGTTCTGGGGTTGACGGGATACTCGTCTCGCCGTGCGCGTGCGTCACGGATATCGGAAAGCCGTCCGGCTGCGGTCCTGAGATCGGGCGCTTGTCTGCGGATGATCCGCACGCTGTCAAGGACAGTGTCAGAGCCAGAACGACGAACGGAGCCAGCGCGCGGCGAGGTCCGGCCGGACGTGGCGCCTCCTTCATGGCATCGGAGGTCACGATGCGCTTCCTTCCCCACGGTTCTCGGTGACGACGCGGCTGATGTCGTCGGCGATGGCGTCGATGCCCCAGTCGATGCCGAGCGGGGTTGCGGTAGAGAGCGCAAGCCCGGTGGCCGCGTCTTCGATCAGTGCGACCCGGTTCTCCAACACGGGCGCCCAGCTTTGGAATGCGGCGTTCGCGGCAACGGCTTCACGCCAAGTGTCTTCATCGGAGATGACGATGTGGACATCGGGGTTCAGCGGCAAGAGCTGTTCCATGCTGACGGTGAAGCTGCTGGGGTCGCCGGCTTCGTGCTGCAGCTCTAGAGTGCCGTCCAAGGGCTCAAGCCCGAGGTCTTCGAGGATCTGGGCTCGGGGATCGATGGATCCGAACACGACGACCTGTCCGTCGTCGGAAGGCAGGAAGCTGTGCAGGTACGTGACTCCCGACAATTCGGGGTGCGCTTCCGCGACATCGGCGACTCGCTGTGCGGTCTCCTTCTCGATTTCGGCGGCATAGGCCGGGCGCCCGAGCGCGGCACCCATCATCTGAATGTGCTCATCGACCGTGGTCGCCCAGGGCTCCGCGGGGAAGGCGATCGTCGGTGCGATGTCGGACAGCGCCTCATACTCGGCCTCGGTGATTCCGGAGTTGATGGCGACGATGAGGTCAGGCTGCTGCATCAGGACGTACTCCAGGTCGACCTCACCACGCTCCAATGAAGGGTCAAGGGAGGGGAAGGGGGCACCGAGCTTCTCGATTGCTTCGGAGACCCACGGGTAGTAGTCGTCCTCGATTCCGGTTGCGTTGCCTTGTGCGACCGGAACCGTGCCGAACTGGATCGCAATGTCGGCGGCGCTCCATCCGATTGCGACGACGCGCTGCGGCTGGGTTGTGACCTCGGCGGACCCGTACGCGTGCTCGATCGTCACCGGATACGCACCATCCTCCGGCTCGGCGAAGACGCGCTGATCGGTCTCCGCGGGCGGAGCCGAGGACGCGCATCCGGAGAGAAGAAGAGCGCAAGCCAGCACGGCCAGCGCAACGCGTCGGGAGACAGAGAACATGGACGCTCCTCACGGGTTGTGATGATTCAGTGGAATAAGGCAAGCCTTGCTTCCGACGTTATCCGTCGCTGTTTTCGCTTGGCGGACATCTGCCGTCGTCCTCGCGACAGATCCCCGGAGGGCGCGGGCAAGCGATACCCGGGGGCGTGAACGAGCGCCGTGAGACGTCGCTGACAACCTTGGCGATTGCTGTTTCAGTCGGCAAGCGGTCGTCTGACGATGCGACGAGGGATGACCAGCGGTGTGCCGGTCTCGGGGTCGGGTTGGATGCGGCAGCGGAGGTCGTAGACGTCCTCGACGAGCTCGGCGGTGAGGACCCGGGCTGGCGCACCGGACGCGACGACCGCGCCGTCCTTCATGACGATGAGGTGGTCGGCATACCGGGCGGCCTGGTTGAGGTCGTGGAGGACGACCACGATGGTGCGGCGCAGCTCGCTGCGGAGTGTCTCGAACAGTTCGAGGAGCCCGTACTGGTGGGAGATGTCGAGAAACGTGGTCGGTTCGTCGAGGAGTAGGACTGGGGTCTGCTGGGCGAGGGCCATCGCGACCCAGACGCGCTGGCGCTGCCCGCCGGAGAGTTCTTCGACGAGTCTTCCAGACAGGTCAGCGGTGCCGGTGGCTTCGAGGGCGGCGGTGACGGCGGCCTCGTCCTCGGCGGACCACCGGTCGAACATACCCTGGTGCGGGTAGCGCCCGCGGGCGACGAGATCGGCGACGCGTATCCCGTCCGGGGCGAGAGAGGTCTGCGGAAGCAGGCCGAGCCGGGTGGCGAGCTGTTTCGGTGGCAGACGGTGGATGTCGTCTCCGTCGAGCAGGATCGCGCCATCGAGGGCCGGGAGGACGCGGGCAATCGTGCGCAGCAGGGTTGATTTTCCACATGCGTTGGGGCCAATGATGGCGGTGTACGAGCCGCGAGCGATGGTGATGTCGACCCCATCGACGATGATCCGCTTGTCGTACCCGGCGCGCACGGCGACTGTGCGTACTGCGTCGACGGCGACGGTGCCGGTGGCGGGATTGGTCGTGGTCATGTTCTCCTCCGAAACTCCGAGATTAGCAGCCAGGCGAGGTATGCGCCGCCGAGTGAGACGGTGACGACACCGACAGGCACCCCGATGCGCTGGGCGAGGACGTCGGACGTGAGCAGGCTAAATGCGCCCACGAGCGCCGAGGGGACGAGCAGTAGTCCCGATCCGCGCACCAGGCGACGCGCGATCTGCGGGGCGGCCAGGGCTATGAACGAGATGGGGCCGGCGGCGGCGGTGACAAGCGCGGTGAGGGCGACGCCGACGACGACGGCGAGGGCGCGGGTGCGGTTGGCGCGTACGCCGAGCGATTGGGCGGTGGCGTCGCCCAGTTCGAGCTGGCGCAGGCCCGGGGCGAGCATCGTCACGGCGGCGAGCAGGATGAGCAGGAGCGCTGACATGGGCCAGAGCTGGTCGTGGCCGAGTGCGTTGAAGGATCCGGCTGCCCAGACGGCGGCGAGCATAGCGGTGTCGACGCTGGTGGACAACATGAGTGCGGAGTTGAGCGAGGAGAGCAGGGCGGCGACGCCGATGCCCATGATGATCAGCCGGAACGATTGCACGGATCCGCCCACCGTGGCGAGGAGATAGACGATAGCGGCGGTGATGATGCCGCCGACGATGGCACCCGTGGCGATGTCGAGGTAGCGGGTGGATCCGAGAAGGAGCATGACGAGGATCGCGCCGGTGTAGGAGCCGGAGGAGAAGCCGATGATGTCCGGGGAACCGAGCGGGTTGCGGGTGAGGGTTTGGAAGATGGCGCCGGCGATGGCGAGAGCGATGCCGCAGGCGATTGCGAACAGTGCCCGCGGCAGTCTCCATCCCAAGACGAGCATGTTCGTCTGCTTGCTGGCGGTGCCGGTGAGCGCGGCGACGACGTCGCCGAGGGGCACGGGGTAGGTGCCGAGGGTGAGGGAGATGATCGCGAGGATCAGGGTGAGCAGTGCGAGGGTGGCGCAGACCGCGAGGACACGTACGCTGACCACGCCCGAGACCCGTGGCACGCGAATGACGATCGCGCGGTATCCGTGGTCGAAGGTGTCGCGCCCGGGACTGCGGCGGGAGTAGGTGCTCACAGGCCGCTCACCCCCCGTCGTCGTGCGAGGACGATGAGCACCGGGGCACCGATGACGGCGGTGACAAGGCCTACGCGCAGTTCTCCACTGGGGAGGATGACTCGGCCGAGGATGTCGGACAGCAGCAGCAGAATCGGTGAGACGACGATCGTGTAGGCGAAGATCCATCGCTGATCGGGGCCCACGAACCAGCGCACGACGTGCGGCACCATGAGCCCGACGAACCCGATCGGTCCCGCCAGCGCGGTCGCCGTGCCGGCGAGCAGGGTGACGGCGACGATCACGACGATCCGCACCCGCCCGGCACGAACCCCGAGCGAGGCGGCGAGCTCGTCTCCGAGCGCGAGGGCGTTGAGCGCTCGGGCGGTGCCAAGGCCGAGCAGGAGCCCGAGAAGAATCAGCGGCGCGAAGGAGAGGACGATATCGAGCTGTCGACCGCCGATGGATCCGACGCCCCAGAATCGGAGGTCGTCGAAGGTGTCACGGTTGCCGAGAACGATCGCGGTGGTGAGGCCGCCCAGCACTGCGCTGATCGCCACACCCGCGAGGGTGAGCTTCGCCGGGGTGGCTTTGCCGCCGCCGACGGCGCCAAGCGCGTACACGAGTATCGTGACAGCGCCGGCGCCGAGCAACGCGAACCATACGTAGCCCAGCGGGGCGGCGATGCCGAGGAACCCGACCGCCATCGTCACCGCGAACGTCGCCCCGGCATTCACGCCGAGGATGCCGGGATCAGCGAGGGGGTTCCGGGTGTACGCCTGGATCAGTGCCCCGCACATCCCGAGCGCCGGGCCCACGACCAAGCCGACGACCGTGCGCGGCACGCGCAGCTCGAGAATTATCACGTGCTCATCGATCGTGTGATCATACGCCCACAGCGCGTCCCAGATCGTCGGCAGTGCGATAGCTCGAGCTCCGACGCCAACGCTGAGCATGACAACGACAGCAAGAACGGCGGTCGCGACACCGAGACCAGCCAGTCGAAACGCCCCGGAGCGGGCCACACCGGACGGTGCCGCCCGCTCCTCGAGCGCACGGGCGGCTGTCACTGTCGGGACGCTCACCTGCTCGAATCCGGATCGATGGGATGAACCCTGGAGCACCGTGTCACTGGGCCCTGCGCACGACGGCGCCACCGTCGATCGCCGCGGAGATGTCCTTGATGTAGCCCTGCTCGATCGCCCACTGGATGCTGAGCACGCTGGGACCGCTGGTGGCCATGCCGAGCGTGTTGTCCTCGGCGATGAAGTAGCGGCCGTTCGCGATCGGGTCCCACCGGTTGAAGACCGGGTGCTCGAGCGTGTGCTTGGTGTCGGCGTCGGCATACGACCACGCCAGGACGACATCCGCCTCCACCGAATCGAGCTCCTCGAGACTGATGCCGCCGTACCAGGTGTCCGCCGGCACGTCTGCGGTCTTCGCAGCGAGCTGCGGAGTGTCGACCATGCCGAACTCGTGCAGCAGCCGCACGCGCGGGTCCTCGCTGATATAGGCGGTGATCTCCGTTGCCCCCGAGGAGAAGGTCGTGCTGTAGAGGAACGAGGCCCCTTTGAGGTTGGGGTACTTCGCGGCTTCCTCGGCGATGGCTGCCTCGGTCTGTTCGATCAGCTCGGCGGCTTTGTCTTCCTCGCCGAGGATCTTACCGATGATCTCGGTGTGCTCCTGCCACGTGCCGGCAGTGAACGGCCGATCCATGTACCCAACGGTCGGGGCGATCTCGCTGAGCCGCTTGTACTCTGTCTCGGTGAAGCCGGAGTACACGCCGATGATGACGTCCGGCTGGAGGGCCAGGATCTGCTCGTAGTCAGGGCCGTCCTCGGTCACGGTGATGACCTCCGGCATCTCCGCGTCCAGCTCGTTCTCGATCTGGTCACGGAACCACGGGGTGAAGCCCTCCTCGTCTCCGCCCCACGTTTCGGGAACGCCGACCGGGGCGACGCCCAGCGCGGCGACGATGTCGTGGTTCATCCAACTCAGCGTCACCACGCGCTCCGGCTTCTCCGGGATCGTCGCCTCGCCCAGCGCGTGCTCGATCGTGCGAGGGAAACCCGATTCCGTCGCAGCCGCCCCGTCAGGGGCTGCAGTCGAGTCGGCCGTGGACGAGCAGCCGGCGGCCACAAGGACCAATGCGGCGAGTGTGACGAGCGCGCTGGTGCGACGCAGAACGGACATGGGACCTCTCAGGACGTGTTCGGGTGTCTCCGGGGAAAGACGACCGGCGGCCAGGTTAGGCGTGCCTTAGTTCACGTTACACAGCCAGGCTTGCCGATAGCGGACACCTGTTTGCGTCGCACGGACACAAACTCACCGCTGCGCCGATCACATCTCTTTCGTCAGTCGTCATTATTGGCGGGCAGGAATCGGTGCGGCGGACGCCCCATGACACGGTGGAATGCGGCGCTGAAGGCGCTGAAGGTGGCATAGCCGACTCTGCGTGCCACCATCCCGACGGGGGTCCCGTCGCTGAGGAGACGGACCGCGGCGGACATGCGTGCGGCCATGCGCCACTGACTGAACGTCATCCCGGTCTCGGCACGAAACGCACGTGCGAGTGTGCGAGCGCTGGTAGAGGTGATCCATGCCCAGTCCTCGATCGAGCGGTCATCGGCAGGGTCACGCATGATCGCCCGGGCGATTGGAGCGATGCGCGGATCCCGCGGGAGCGGCAGTTCGATCACAGGGAACACTTCATCTGCAACGAGCTCGAGACAGACCCGCTGGGCGCGCAAGCGCTGCTGGCGAGGCATACCGGTGATCGCCAGATGTGTGAGAAGCTCACGCAGAGCGGCGTTCACGGTGACCGGGCGCACCTCCGCTGCGGGGCCGTCCCACGCCTCGGGTAGGAGGTGCAGAGCAGCGAGCGTGGTGGAGGGGGCGCGGCTTGCCGCGTGCCGCGTTCCGGCGGGCACCCACAGCCCCTGCCCGACGGTGAGTCTGCGTCGGATGCCCTCCACCTCGATCTCGGCTGAGGCGCGTTCCGGCCAGAACACGACATGTTCGGGGTGCGCGTGCTCGCCCGGCGAGCACCCATCGGCGTCATCGACGTACGCATATCGCAGGAACCGGGTGGTCAGCAGGTACCCTTCGGGCACGATCCGCTCCCGTACCGGCAAGCCCACAGCATCATCGATGCACTCGCCGGTCGACGACGAATCGAGCAGAGTCACTAGCACCCCTCACTGTCCACGGCCATAGGTCTACTTAGGCAAGCCTAATCTATTTTGCAGTGTCTGATCGGCGACAACATTCGTCATCCCCGCGGTCACCCGCACGCCTAGCGTCTCAAGAGTGACCACCGACACTCCCCTCTTGACGCCACAGACGCCTGGCCGGGTCATACGCGTCGCGCTGTCGCGTGGCGGACGCGGGTGGCGACTGTCGGCGGCGACCGCGGGGCTCATGCTTCACCAGGCGAGCGAGGCAGCGGTACCGATCCTCATCGGCGTGGTCATCGACCGGGCGGTGCTCCCTCGTGATCCGGGCGCGCTGGCGCTTTGGCTGGGTGTGCTGGGAGCGGTGTTCCTCATCCTGTCGTTCAGCTACCAATGGGCGAGCCTGGCGATGGTTCGCATCTACGGGCACGGTGAGCATGACCTGCGGCAGCTCGCGGTCGCCCGGGTGCTGCATCCGCGAGGAATACGAACGCGCCGCACGGGCGAGGTGTTGTCCGTCGTCACGAGCGACACGTATCGGGTTGCCGGCGTCGCGTGGAGCATCGCCGAACAGGCCGCCACCATCGCGGCGCTGCTCACCGCGGTGACTGCGCTGCTACTCATCTCGATCCCGCTCGGCCTCGGAGCGCTGGCTGGGGCGCTGCTGGTGCTGTGGGGCATGGCCGCACTGGCTCGGCCGCTGGAACGTCTGGGCATGGCCGAGCAGAGCGCGGTCTCGCGGGCGAGCGACGTGGCGACGGACGCCATGGAGGGGCTGCGGATCATCCACGGCCTCGCAGCCCATCCGCAGATCGTCGCCCGCTACCGCGAAGCGAGCACAGCCTCCCGCGACGGCGCGATCCGCGCGTCTCGGTCGCTGTTGACCTACCAGGCGGTGAGCACGGCAGTATCGGTCCTCTACCTCGGCGCGCTGGCTGCCGTGGCCGGGTGGATGGCGATGCACGGGACGATCACACCGGGGCAGTTGATCACCGTGGTGGGGTTGGCCCAGTTCCTGCAAGCCTCCCTCGACCACATCGGCACATTCGGGGCGAACTGGGCGCACAAGCACGCATCAGCCCGACGCCTGCACGACCTGCTCACCGAGCCGCACACTCTCCCCGACGGACAGGACACGGACCCGGATCACAGCATGCTGCGGTGGGCCACGATGGACGGTCGTGTGATCGAGTCGCAGCCGGGACGGATGATCGGCATCCGGGTGGCCGGCGCCAGGCACGCTCACGACGTGGCCACCCGGCTGGGGTTCCGCAGCGTGCCCGCACCGGGCGAACTCATGCTCGGCGGGGTCGACGCCCTGACCATCGGCCCGGATGCCTACCGGAAGCATGTGCTGGCTCCGCCTCATGATGCGTTCGTGTTCACCGGCAGCATCCGACACAACGTCACCCTCGCGACCTCCCCTTCCTGCGCGTTGAACGACGATCTGGTGAAAGCGACCGCGCTGGACGACGTGATCGAGCATGTCGGATCACCAGACGCGCCCATCGGTGAACAGGGGCGCCGCCTGTCCGGAGGACAGCGACAGCGACTGCTGCTGGCACGAGCGCTGCACACCCCGGCCGATGTTCTCGTGCTCGAGGAACCGACGACCGCGCTCGACCCCATCACGACGCATCGTGTGGGAGCCGGCCTCGCACGATGCGGCCGCACCATCCTGCTGATCACAAGCGACCCGATCCTGCTCGACAGCTGCGCGACGGTCATCGACCTCACCGCGCCCCCGGTTGCACAGGCGGTGCACACGTGACCGAGACGCTGCCCGTCGCATCGATCCGCGACACCCTGCGCACCGTCCGTGGTCTCCTGGCGCGACGACGAGGCCTGATCACCGCGACAGTGGCGTTGCTGCTGACCGGATCTGCCAGTGCATTGGCGATCCCTCCCGTGCTGGGCTGGATCGTCGACATCGTCCTCTCCGGCGTCGACGCGTGGCGCATCCCGTTCGCAGCCGGCATCCTCGTCGCAGCCGGGACCGTCTCGGCCACGACCGCCTGGTGGGGCGGACGGCTGCTGGTGGTCTGTGTGCAGGGGATGCTTGCGCAGCTGCGCGAGGAGGTATTCACCGCCGCGATGCGGATCGATGCCACGACCGTTGAACGGGCGGGAAGCTCGGACGTGGTGTCGCGACTGACGGGTGATGTCGAGGCGGTCACCGAGGCCGGGTCAGGAGTGCTGCCGCGCTTTGTCGGCGCCCTGTTCACGATCGTGCTCACGGCAGTTGGAATCGCCGCGCTTGATCCGCTCCTCGCGCTGGCCGCGCTGATCGCCGTCCCGCTGCAGCTGGTCGCGGTGACGCGGTTCCTGCGCCGCTCGCGCCCTCTGTACGTGCGACTGCGCCGCGAGGAGTCTGACCGCGGACAAGCGATAATCGAGAGCGTCGCCGGAGCCCGCACCATTCGCGCCCATCGTCTCGCCCCTGCTCGTCTCGGACTGATCGCCGAGCGAAGCCTAACCGCGGTAGACACCGCTCGCACGGCCGGCAGGGCGCGAAACGTGTTCAACGGCACGCTCAACCTGGCCGAGTTCGCAGGTCTCGCCGCCGTGCTCACCGTCGGATTCTGGCTCGTGGAGACGGCCGGAATGACCGTCGGGACGGTGACCGCCGCCGCGCTGTTCTTCCACCGCCTGTTCGGCCCCATCGGAGCCTTGCTGTCGAGCATCGATGATCTGCAACGCGCCCAGGCGGGACTCGAGCGTCTCGTCGGCGTGCTGCACAGCACCGCTCCGGCAGCCCCGCGACAACCGATTCGCGATGCCTCCGTCGAGCTCCATCACGTGACGTTCACCTATCCCGGGGCGGGATCGGAACGACCCGCCATCGCCGATGTCAGTATCAAGATCGCCCCGGGGATGCGCGTCGTGCTCGTCGGGGCAAGCGGATCGGGGAAATCGACCACCGCGAGACTCATCGCAGGACTGGCCGAGCCTGACCGGGGCGCCGTGCTCGTCGGGGAACGACCCGCAACCCGAGCCGTGCAGGACTCGAGCAAGCCCGCGGTCATGCTCGTCACGCAAGAGACGCACCTGTTCTCCGGCACACTCGGCGACAACCTGCGACTCGCTCGCGCGGACGCCTCCGACGACGAACTGCGAACCGCCCTCCACGCGGTCGGCGCCCACTGGGTCGACGACCTTGCGCACGGGCTCGACACGCCCGCCCCACAGGATCTCGACGAGCAACGCCTCCAACAAATCGCGCTGGCCCGCGTCCTGCTCGCCGACCCGCCCATCGTGGTGCTCGACGAGGCTTCCGCTCACGCAGGGGCGGACCCTGCACTCGACTGTGCTGTCGATGCCGCTGTCCACGGGCGCACCGCAATTATCATCGCTCACCGTCTCTCCCACACCGAGCAAGCCGACACAATCGCTGTGTTCGAGGCCGGCCGCATTATCGAGCAAGGCGACCTCGGCGACCTCCTCGACCGTGGCGGCGTCTTCTCCTCACTCTGGGACGCCTGGATACGTGGACGCGACCAGACTTCCCGACCTCAGCCATCGCCCGCATCTCTCGAGGAGGAATAGCCCCATGACCGTCCCTTGCTCCCCCGCCCGCGTCGAACGCGTCGCACGACTCACCCCGCACATGATCCAGATCTCGTTCCAGACCATCGGCGACTGGCGCTGGCCCACCGACGGCACCGGCGACGAACGCATGGATATCGCGATACCCCGCCCCGGCGAGACCGAAGCCGATCTGACGACGTTCAACTCGCCCGAGTACGGGCCCGGGTGGACCGGCGAAGAACCCCCGTGGCGCCATTACACTGTCCGCCGCGTCTACGACGACGGCCGCCGTTTCGATATCGACTTCGCGATCCATGGCGAAGGAATCGCCTCGAACTGGGCCGAACGCGCAGAGCCCGGCCACATCATCGGCGCCTTCCATGGTGGCGGCTCCTACTACCGCCCGCCATCAGACGCTACGTTCCAACTCCTCATCGCCGACGCCACTGGGCTTCCCGGCCTGGGACGCATTATCGAAGAACTCCCCGAGACCACCCGAGCCCTCGCCATCATCGAAGTACCCGAGACCGGCGACATCCAAACCATCGACGCCGCGGCCACCATCGAGTACCGCTGGTTGATCGGAACCGGAAACGGTCAGGGCCCCAGCGCGCTGCCGGCCGCAGTGGCAGAGTTCACCCCGCCCGATGAGCCCTGGTACGCGTGGGCGGCCTGCGAAGCGGCCGCCAGCCGCTCCATCCGCACCGAGCTCCGCAAACGACTCGGCTCAGCCCGCGACCGTCACCACGTGATCGGCTACTGGACCGAAACCAGAGCCGGAAACCAGCCCGCCGATTTAGGGGGCTCTGACTAACAGACTCCTGAAGTGCCACACCGCGATTCTGACGCCACACCGGTTGCAGAGTTTCCGAGCAGAACGCTACACCGAGGACCGGGACCCAGTCGTCACGGCCAGAGGAAGACCACTCGGAGAATCCATGGGGTGTGACACCAAGATGAACGCGCTGCCGTAGTGCGGGTCATAGTCCCAGCCCGTGTCCTGATCGCCCATCTGGATTACGACGCATCGACCCAGCGGGAGAGGAGAGTTGGCGTTGACGCCGTTCGGCTTCATGTTGCGCAAGTTCCCGCTCTACGCGTTTGGCCTCGATAAGCTCAGCTGCGTCATTCGCGGGAATGCCGCGGATTTCCTCGCTCTCGGCACGAAGCAGCGCTGCACGAGCGCGGGCGGCGCGGGCATTACGAGCAGGGTTGAGGGCGCGCATCCCGTGCTGGCGAGCACGCGCGTTCTCCGGCCCGTACTCGCTCGCCAGGAGCACCAGGCGCTCGTTCCGATGACGCTCACTTGTTGCGGCTCGTTCGGTGCGAGCGAATTCGACAGCATGGTCAGCGTCTCGCACTCGGGGATCGGCCTCTGCTCGCCGCCCCGTGACCTGCACAACCCACTCGGGTAGCGCGCTGGGTGTTCGTGGCGGCTCAGCCTCCCACGCATCCCGGACGCGGGCTCGCGTGATCTGCGTTTGTTCGCTCGCGGCGCGGTACTCATCGCGGACCTTGCGCCGCCCGAACCGCCCGACAGTTGCCAGACGTACGCTCGCTGTCCGCTCTGCTTCGACGGTGGCGAGGTACGCCGCGCCGTCGTGCTCGGCTTGCTCGACGAGAGGCGCGGCTACCTCGGCACGCACACGTCCGGCTTCTTTCTCGGCCCGACGAAGCACGGCGATGCTCTCTTCGTATTCGTCACGGTGCCTGGCACGTTGGGCGTCGAGCTGCTTGGCGGTCTGCTCCCACCGCTGCGCCGCCTGTTCTGCGCGCTTGGCTTCCCTATCGAGCCTGGCGAGTTCTGCGTTGACGCGCTGAATCGGGCCGTTCTTGACGATGCCGCGCACTGCTTCCGCAGCTTGCGCGGTGGCGTGCTCGAGGCCTCGGTCGGCGGGGTCGCGCTGCATCGCTGTGACGAACTGCCCCCGAGCATCGGCCAGGTTCTCGGCGATGACGTGCAGCCGGTTGTTCTTTCGGCCTCGGGTCATGCCGACATAGATGCCTGCCGCGCTCGTCGCCTCCGACAGAAACGTGTGGGAGGTGTTGACCGTTGTGCCTTGGACGCCGTAAGCGGTGGCGGCGTAGGACAGGTGCGCGTGTTCGCTCACATACTCGGCAGGTATAGCGACGGTGCGCGGGTTCCGCCGCCCGCTCGCGACTTCCCTCGCATAGAGAGTGCCGTCCTCAGCGACGTGCTGCACAATCCACTGTTGCCGGTTCGCCACGCCCAAACCGGTGTCGTTCTTCCGCGTCTGGATCAGATCACCCCGACCGATGGGCAGATCGTCGCTCCCGGTCACCGTGATCGTGTCGTCGACCTCACCGCGTTCGATGCGTCCCATGCGGATGCGCTCGTTCAAGGCGGCGGCTTCGTCGTTCAAGGCGACGGTGATCGCCTCATCTTGGCTAGCGTTCTCGGTGATGTGGTCGCGGGCCGACTCCTCACCAGTATGGAGCGTCACGAAGCCCATTGCGGCGAGTCGGTCGAACACCTCGCCGGGGTTCTGTCGGTCGCGCATCGTCAACGTGAGTGCTGCGTACTCCGCGTCAGCAAACCTGTGCAGTTCGGTCATGTCGTAGGTGCGGCCGCGTATCTGGGCGGCCATATCGAGCACCCCGCCCCGGCCCACGGCAGGGAGTTGTGCGCGGTCGCCCACGAGCGCGACAATCGCGCCTGCCTCTTGGGTGATGGTGAGGAGGGCGTGGGCAGTGTCTTGGTCGAGCATCCCGGCCTCGTCCACGATCACCCGCTCACCCCGCAACAGCACCGCATCCCGCGCGGGGCCGGTGTAGATCCGTCTGGTGTCGGGGTCGGTGTCACCGGGATTCAGGCGTGTCCATACGCCGTCGCGGTTCCACCGCCATCCGTGGGCGTGCACGAGCGCCGCGACCGATGTTGCAGGTACGCGGAGTTCTTCGTGTGCGACCTGCGCTGCGCGCAACGTCGGTGCAACCACCCGCGACGCCCGCCTGTGTTCGGCGGCAACTTCGATGGCGGTGCGGAGCATCGTCGTTTTCCCGCTCCCCGCAGCGCCTTCCACGATCACGAGCGGGTCGGCCGAAGCGACCGCAGCAGCAGCGGCACTCTGTCCAGCGTCGAGCCCTGCCGCCCGCGCGGCCTCGGTCACGTCCGGGTGCGCATGCTCCTGCCCTGGTGACGCAGCCGCCAGTTGGTCGCGTAGCGCGGTCTCGGCGGCGACCACGGCGAGGCTAGTCAGGTGGGCGACATGCTCCGGCGTTGCCGCCTCTGGCGGGAGGACGGAGAAGCAATCGGAGAGCGCAAGGTTAGTTGCGAGTGCGATGAAGTCGCGCAGCTCGGCAGGTGTGGTTTGCACGCCGTGTTCGGTGGTGATGCGGGTGACGTGCTCCTGAACTGTGTGCGTTGTCCATGCTGATGATGCGGCGGCGCAGCGATCCAATGCCCGTGATGCAACCTCCTGCACCGCAAGCTCATCCAGCGTCACCGCGCGCTGCACTGCACGCTGTTCGACACGTGCGGGATCGTATCCGGCGTCGCGAAGTTCCTGCACCCACCACTGCTCATTCTTCAAATCCGTGGGCTTCTTCCCTGGCCGCTGGTGCGTCCACGCGATGCCCTGCAACTTCGCGCTCATGACCGGGCCGAGCACTTCGCCCGGACGGTCAGCTTCCCATTCGGCTTCGAGCCGGTCAAGGTTGCGTCTGATCTGCGCCGACCGCTTCGACATGACACCGTTGAACGGCTGCAACTCCGTCACCTCCCCGGACACGGGATCGAGGGTCAGGCCGTGCTCTGCGAGGGTCTGCGCGAGGTGCGGGTGCGCGGCGATGACCGCCGTGCCGAGGGCACGAATCACGCCCTGCTGCTTGAACAACGCGGCGGTATCCAGTGCCCGCCACTTTCCAGCCGCCCACACCCGGGTACCGATCTGCATGTGGATATGCCGGTGCGGGTCACCCGCCCGAGAGGTTTTGTGAGTGATGCCGACGACCTGCATCCGCTCGATAGGCAGCACCTCCCGTTGGTCGCGCGGGCCGACCCTCGTCACGGATTGCTGGCCGAGCCAGCGTCGAATCTCTCCCAGTGCGTCCTGCTGCGCCTGATCGAGCGCGGCGGAGACTTCGGGGTGGAGGGCGGCTGCGACCGACAGGCTCTTGGGGGCGTTGATCGCCATCTCCGCGAACAACGGCGACCCCTTCGACCTCTCGCCGGGTTTACGCGGGGTGCCCATCGACTCGCCCGTGAGCGGGTTTATCCAGTCCACCCACCCCTCATACTCCGCGGCGCTCAGGGAACGGGTGGCGGTGACCTCGCCACGAGCATCGAGCACGGTGTATTCGGCGACGGCGTTGTCCGCGCCGAGGTAATACTCGTCAGCGCGCGAACGGTCGGCCTCGACATAACGGCGCGCGGCAGCACCGTTGCCGCGGAACAGGATCACGCCGCCCTTCACCCTGGCCTCCCTCATGAGTCGTCTCATGAAGGAGGTGCGCACACCCCACCCACGGTGGCATACGTGCATAACTGTGTAGATGGTGAAGGCTAAGCGATCTTTCGAGAGGATCTGTTGTGCTCAGGCCTATGCGGGATGGAAGGTGCCGTCTGGCCGTGTGACGCTTCTTCGGCAGGTTCGGGACTGATCATTGACGTCGCAGCAGGATCGAGAGTGTGAGGTAGAGTCCGCCGAGGGTGACGGTGATCGCGCCGACGGGGAGCTGGGTTGGTGCGAAGGCGTGGGCGGCGATCCAGTCGGCGGCGGCGAGCAAGATCGCGCCGGAGACAGTGGCGGCGAGGATCGGTCGGCTGCGTGGGAGCAGGGTCTTTGCGATGTGGGGCGCGGCGAGGGCGATGAACATGATCGGTCCGGCGACCGCGGTGGTGGTGGCGGTGAGGAGTACCGCGGAGATGGCGAGTGTCGTTCTCGTGCGGGGCACTCGTAGGCCGAGTGCTGTGGCGAGGTCGTCGCCGAGGGCGAGGATGCGGAGCGTCGGGAGAACAGTGGCGGTGGCGATTCCAATGATGGCCAGGGTCGTGAGGGCGGGCCAGGCCTGTGCCCAGCGTATGTTGTCCAGGGTGCCGGCGGCCCAGATGGAGCCGGTTGTCGCGGTGGCGGTGTCGGTGCGGTACAGCAACCAGGTGTTGACCGCGGCGAGGAGGGCGCTGATGGCGATCCCGGTGAGGATGAGGCCGCGGCGGACCCCGCTTCGCGTGTGACGGGCGAGGGCGAGCACGAGGACAGCCGTCACGAGGCCGCCGACGATGGAGGCCATTGCGAGAGTGAGGAACCCGCTTGCTGGGAGGAGGAGCAGCGTGAGGAGAACCCCGGTGTATGCGCCGGTGTTGAAGCCGATGACGTCGGGGCTGCCGAGCGGGTTGCGGGTGAGGGATTGGAAGATCGCGCCGGCTGCGCCGAGTGCTGCGCCGAATGCGAGGGCGGTGAGTGCGCGTGGCAGCCGCCAGGTCAGGACGACGGTCGTCGTGAAGTCGTCGGCGCGTCCGAGGAGCGCGTCGAGTACCTCCTGCGGGGTCAGCGGCAGGTCGCCGGAAGTGAGTGAGGCGAGGATCAGACCGGTGAGTGCGAGGGATGCGATCGTCCACCGCCATGCGGTGCGATCACCGGGTCTGTGGTTGGTCGGGCGTCGGGTCATTGGTGTCTCCGGAGGAGGACGAGCATCGCGAGCGCCCCGAGGGCTGCGCAGACGACGCCGACGGGGATCTCTCCTGGCCAGAGGATGATGCGGGACAGGATGTCGGCGGTGAGGACCAGGCCGGCGCCCGTGAACGCGGATATCAGGAGGAGGGGTGCGGTGCGGGGGCCGGTGAAGGGCCGGACGATGTGCGGCACCATGAGGCCGATGAACCCGATGGGTCCGGCGATCGCGGTGGCGGCGCCGACGAGGCACACGGCTGCGAGCCCGGTGCCGGCACGGGTGGCCAGGGGGTGGGAGCCGAGGCCGCGGGCGAGGTCGTCGCCGAGGGCGAGCGCGTCCATCGGGCGGACCAGCAGAAGGGCGATCAGAGCGCCGGCGGCCAGTACCGGGAGGGAGAGGGCGATGACCTCGCGATCGGGGCTTGCGAGCGATCCGGCGGACCAGGCTCGCATCGCGTCGAGAGCGCGGGGGTTCAGCAGGGTGATGGCCGACTGGATACCGGAGATGGTCATGCTGAATGCGACTCCGGCGAGGATCAGCCGAGAACCGTCCGCACGCCCTCGGAGGCCGAGGATGAGCACGACCGTGGTGACCGCTGCGGCACCGATGATCGCGGAGGCGGCGATCCCGAGGGCGGAGCGGAGTCCGAGCCAGCTCATGCCGATCGTCACCGCGAATGCGGCCCCTGATCCGACGCCGAGAAGTCCCGGGTCTGCGAGGGGGTTCCGGGTCATCGCCTGCATGAGCGCCCCGGCCCAGGCCAGTGCAGCACCGACGAGCAGCCCGGTGAGGGTGCGCGGCAGACGTACCTCGCCGACAAGGGTCCGCACGTCCTCCGATCCTTGCCCGCTGACGAGCGCCATGATCTCGGCGGGGCCGACGGGTCGGGAGCCGATCAGTATGCTGGCGGAGGCGAGCAGGCCTACCAGGATGGCTGCGAGGAGCACCGCTGAGAGGAGGCGTGGCCAGCGGGCGGGCCGCGCCTCCTCGAGCGGGCGGGTCACGTCGCGGGGATGAGTTCGAGGCCGGGGCGCAGCTCTTCGAGCAGCCACGGCACGGCCGCGACGTTGGGGTCCTGCAAGGCGGTCGCGGCCTCGAGGCCGACGGGGAAGTACCGCTGCTGCATGATCGGCTGCTGGGACACGATCGGGTCGGACTCGAACTTCTCCTGCAGGGCGTCGGACTGGTACGTCATGAACAGCACGCCGGCGTCGTTGAACAGCGGGGCCTGTTCGAAGCTCACGTCGATCGAGCCGGGCACGGAGCCCTGTCCGCCGAGGTCCGTGATCGCGGGGAGGGAGATGAGTCCGAGCTGCTGCATGAACCGGGCGGTGACGTTCTCCTGATCGACCAGGAACACGACCACGCCGTCGCGGGCCTGCCCGTACAGGAAGGTGCCGCCGTCGAGGTTCGGCAGTTCTTCCTTCATCTTCGCGATGGCGTCGTCGGCCTGCTGGATCAGCTGAGCTGCGGCCTCGGGGTCGCCGAGGGCTTGCCCGACGCGCGCGGCGGATTCCTCACTGGTGGCTTGGTAGAGGCCTTCCTCGTAGGTGACGACGGGTGCGATGTCGCTGAGCTGCTGGTACATGGCCTCGTCCAGTGTGAACGCGGCGGTGGCGAGGATGAGGTCAGGCTTAGCGGAGGTGACCTGCTCGACGTTGATGCTCATCGGGTTCACCCAGGTCGTGTCCTCGGGGAGCGGGTCGATGTACGGCAGGTTCTTGTCATCGCCTGCTCCGGCGACCGACGTGAATGATTCGGGCGCGAGCACCACCTCCGCACCCATCGCCGATGCCAGCGCCACGTCGGCGTAGCCGAGGGCGGCGATCCGTTCGGGCTTGTCCGTGATCGTGACGTCGCCGTAGGCGTTGTGCAGGGTCAGCGGGAATGCGCCGTCGCCGGGTGTGGATCCGTCCGTGGAAGGCGCCGTAGGCCCGGAGGCACAGCCGGCGAGTAGCAGCGCGCCGGCCAACACTGCAGCCATCGCGGAGGCGGTACGGGTATGTGCGGATCTGAGCATGGATCTTTCTCGTTTCTTTGCTGGGGTATGGCCTTAGGCGGCGGACAGGATGCCCGCCACGGCTTCGAACACTCGCGCCGGGGTCTGCGCCGCGTCGAGTTCCTGCCAGCGCGGCGCCAGTTCCGTGACGACGGGGAGCAGCACGCGGGCTCCGTCGTGTTCGGGGAGAACGCTCGGGCGGTCCCGCTTGGCGCAGGTGATGGTGGCCTGCCCGAGGATGGTTGCGAACATGGTTCGGTAGAACACGAACGCTGCCTCGTCATCGAGCCCGGCGTGGCGTGCGCAGGAGAGGAACCCTTCCGGGAACCGGAGGCCGGCCGGGCTTGCGAGCCTGCCGGTGGAGATCAGGCGGATCATCCATGGGTGCTCGACGAGGAAGCCGTGCAGGCACAGGGCGAGATCGACCGAGTCCCGTACGGGGTCGTGTGAGGGTACCGGGAAGGCGATCGTCTCGGAGACGCGCTCCACCAGTGCGAGTAGCAGCGCGTCGCGATCTGCGAAGTGGTGGTACAGCGCCATCGGGGTCACACCCAGCTTCGTGGCAAGGGAACGCATCGAGGGCGCAACCTCGCCATCGGAACGTATGACGGCGAGGGCCTCGTCCACGATCTGCGCGGGAACCAGTTTGTTCACAATGTCATCCAATTCGTTTTAGGTCACCCTAACTATACGCGTATAGTTTTGGGGGTGACAACCACGACACCTCTCTTCGACCCCGCCGTCCTGCGACTGCTGCGTCCCTCCCTCCCGGCGCTGGCCGTTGCAGCGGCTGGCGCGACGCTCTCGGGTCTGTGCGGTCTGGCCGCGATGTGGCAGATCGTGCGCATGATCGACACCCCGGCCCCCGAAGGGGTGGGTTGGGCCTGCGGCGCCTGGCTGTGCGCGGCGCTCCTGGCTGCGGGTGCTTCGTGGCTCGCGCACGCTGTCGAGGGGCGGTTCGAGGCGCGTGTGCGACGCGAGGTGGCCGGTAGTCTGCTCCGGCTGCCGGCCGATCGTTTGGCCGCCTACCCGACGGATCGGTCGCGTCGGCTCGTCTCCGAGGACGTCGCCGCGCTGCACCACATGATCGCCCACCTTCCCGCGGAGGCAGCCACCCTCGTCGCGGTCCCCATGTGCGCCGTTCTACTGATGCTGGCACTCGCCGGGCCCGTATCCCTGCTCGCCCTCGTCCCGGGGGTGCTCGCCGGGGCGGCCTACCTCACGGTGATCCCACGACTCTCGGCGAGACATGGTGCCGAGCGGGGTCGGGTGATGGGCGAGATCACGACCGCGATCGACGACTACGCCCGTGGCATCCATGTCTTCCGCAGCTACGGCGCAGCGGAAGGCGCCCTCGCGGACTATACGGACGCCGCCCGGCGCTTCACCACCGGCATGCTCGCCTGGGTGCGACGCGTCGCCACTCCCGCCGCGGTCGCCGTCGGCCTGCTGCAAGCGGCCGCGAGTTACGCCATCGCCTACGCGGTCGGCTCCGCCCGGGAGCCCGCCGTGCTCGCGGCAATCCTCCTGCTCAGCCTCGCCCTCGTCACGCCCGCACTCCGGCTCGGACACGGCCTCGACTACATCAGCGCGGGGCGGGCCGCTGCCTCACGCATCGGGGCGCTCCTCGCCGAACCTGTGCTGCCGCACGGCAGCGCGAACCCGATTGATGGGCCGGCGGGCGTTCTGGCGGACGGGATCGTGGTCTCGGTGGGCGAGCGGAGGATCCTTGACGGGCTCGCCCTGACCGCGCCGGCGTCCGCGGTGACGGCGGTCACGGGCCCGAGTGGTGCGGGAAAGAGCACCCTCCTTCGCGTGCTCGCGGGCCTGCAGCCGCCTGTGAGCGGCATCGTCAGGATCGGCGGAACCGACGTGTCGGCGTTCTCCGAAGAGGCACGGCCGGAGGCGGTTCTGCTGATCCCGCAGGGCGGCGACGTGCTTCCCGCAAGCATCCGCGAGAACCTTCGCCTGACCGCCCCCGATGCCGACGACGCGACGCTGACGGCCGCCCTCGCTCGCGCCCAGCTCGACCTCCCGCTCGATACCGACGCCGCCCTGCTGTCAGGTGGAGAGCGCCAGCGCGTTTCGCTTGCCCGCGCGTTCCTCGCGCCCGCGGGCGCGATCCTGCTCGACGAGCCCACGAGCGCCCTCGACGACGCGACAGCCACCCGCTTCTGGGACGAACTCGAAGAACTCGCCCGCGCTGACGGGAAGACCGTCGTGGCGGTCACCCACGATCCGCGCCTCGCCGACCGAGCCGACCATGTCCTCAGGCTCCTCCCGGCGGCCGCGCCTACGGAAGGAGACGACCGATGAATCGCAGCACCTCTGCAACCGAGCAGGCGCGGCCGGGCTTCCCGACCCCGGCGAGACGGCGGATCGCATGGATCGGCACCGGCTGGGTGCTCGTAGCCCTCGCCGAAGCTACCGCCTACACGGTCCTTGCCGTCGCGATCCGTGACCGGGGCGGCGTCCTGCCCGTGCTCGCCGCAGCGGCGGTGTCGCTGGTCGCCACCGTGCTGGTCTCCCGCACCGGGTATCTGGGCGGCGCGCGATTGGCCGGCGACCTCTACGCCCAGCTCGGCCAATCCCTTTCGGCCGCGAAGCTGTCCTGGTTCACGGCAGATAACCGCGCACTCGTGACCACCGTTGCCGGACGCAGCATCCCGGCGCTGATGGGTGTGCCCGCCCATCAGCTGCAGACAGTGATCTGCGCGCCGCTCGTCCCTCTGCTCATGATTGTTGCGGTCGGACTCGTGTCCGGTGCTCGCGAGGCAGGCGTGCTCGCCCTCTTACTTCTGGCCGCCCTCGCCGCGCAGATGCTCGCGCAACGCCATCTGCAACGCGCTGACGCCGAACGTCATCGCATCGAGCAGGAGGCGACGCGCGCGACGATGGAACTCGTCGACCACCTCGAACTGATCCGCACCGCAGCCGGTCCCCGAGGTCTCGTCCGCGCAGATGAAGCATGGGCACGACAGGAACAGGCCATGGCGCGAACCAACCGTGCCGCAGCGCCCGCAACCCTCGTGTCCTCTCTCGCATCGGCCACGCCCGTTGCCGGGATGCTGATCCTTCTTGCCGTGTCCGGACAGTTCGCGGCCCCGGCGGCAACCCTCGCGTTGCTGGTGCTCACCATCCGAGCGTCCGCTCCGATCGACGAACTCGCCCTCGCCGGCGTCAGCCTGAACGACGTACGCTCACACAGCTCGGCCTACCATTCCGCCGCGACGGCGCCAAGCCTTCCCGCCGCCGCTCACCCCGTACCTCCGGCAGGTTCAGAGATCGAACTCCGCAACGTCGGACATCCTCCCGCCCTGCGAACGATCACCGCGACCATTCCCCCAGGGGCACGTGTCCACGTCGCCGGACCCAGCGGTGCGGGCAAGAGCACCATCCTCGGACTGTTGCAGCGCTTCGACGACCCTGCCGAGGGCACCGTCACACTTGGCGGCGTCTCGCTCTCCGCACTCGAGGAGGCGGAGATCACCGCAAGAATCGCCTACGTCCCCCAGGATCCCGTCGTGCTCACCGGCACGCTCGCCGAGAACATCAGACTCGGCCGCCCCGGAGCCTCCGACGACGAGATCATCCACGCGGCCGAGCGCGCCCAACTGGGCGAGGTGATCGCTCGCGACCCGCTCGGCATCCACCAGCACCTCGGCGTCCACGGGCAAGCGCTCTCCGGAGGTGAACGTCAACGCGTCGCGCTCGCACGCGCTCTCCTCAAGAACGCACCGGTGCTCGTGCTCGACGAGGCCACCTCCGCTCTCGACGCGGCCACAGAACAGCGGATCGCCGACGCCCTCGCTGACATCGATGCGACTCTCGTCTTCGTCACACACCGCGACCCCGCCATCTGGCACCCCGACCACACCATCCCCTTGGAAGGACCACAGCCGGCATGACTACCATCCGCCGTCGCATCCGCGAACTCACGCAGCAGACCATGCGTCCCGTCTCCGCCAACGCCGAGATCACCAGCATTCACAGCATCGCCCCGAGCTACACGCGCGTCACCCTCGCCTCGGCAGGCCTGGCCGACTACAAGCCCACACTGCCCGCAGACGGCATCAAAATCGCCGTACCTGGGAAGAACGGCGCGCCCGAGATGCGAGCGATGACCGTCTCACGCCGACTCGCACCCGAAACGATCGAGATCGACGTCCTCACCCATACGAGCGGTATCCTCCTGCCCTGGCTGGCCCAGGCCCGCCCGGGCGACCACGTCGATGTGTATGCTGTCCGCCGCGAGTGGGCGCTCGGTGATGAGGTCATCGAGCACATTCTCATCGCTGACGCCAGTGCACTCCCCGCAGCTGCCACGATCCTCCACGCCATCCCGGAAGCAAACCGGGTACATGCCTGGCTTCACATCCCAGAATCCGACGATAGCGTGCTCATCCCGACGCACCCCGGCCTCCAACTGCATCTCCGCACAGGTAACGGGTGGACACCGACAGAACTCTGCGACGAACTCGATAAAACGCTCCCCACGATCCCCCTCAAGACTGGAGTACAGACCTGGCTCGCTGCCGAAGCCTCGACCGTCGCAGAGGCACGCCGATGCCTCATCCGGCACGGACAGGATCGAGACCACCTGTTCGCCGCCGCCTACTGGAAGCACGGCCAAGACAGCACAACACGCGACGAACACATCCGACACGCCTTCTCGGAGACGATGACGCGAGACCTCGACCTCACTGATCCCGACACGCGCGCCGAGACTGAAATGCTCGCGGACGATATCGACGCTAAGCCAAAGGCTGCGCCTGCCTCTTAACGTGCTGTTCGAGGCTTCCTGGTGACAGAAAGCGCGGTAAAAATGCCGACGAGGGTGATAACGGCGATTCCCAGGATGAGCCAGCGGGCTGCTGTGAGGTCGCTCGCGCCGCCGAGGACGAGCAGGTTTCCTGCGATCGCCGAGGTGAGGGTGAACGCAATCAACTGCGTCGTGCTGACAGCGGCTGCGGCCTTTGCACCTTCGACCTCGTCGTCGCTGCTACTCATCGCTGCGACCGACAGGTGCGGGAAAGCAAGTCCGATACCGACACCCGCGATCAATAGCACGACCACCCACAATACGACCGTGAGCGCCGAAGCGTCCGTGACTTGCAATAGCCCGTAGGCGACCAGGCCAAAGGTGAGGAGCACTGGACCGGTACGAGTAAACGCGCGAGCTACGTTCCCGGTGGCGTTCGCACTGAAAAGTTGAGCAACCACCCACCCAAGCGAGAGAACCGCCCCCAGGAGGCCTGCCAGCAACGGGGAGAGGTTCGCGAGCTGCTGTCCAAACAGCGGGATGAAATTCTCGGTCATGACGCCCGCACATAGCGCTGCGACCGTGAGGTACACCCATTTGAGTTGGTTGCCGCGGGTATAGGTGAGTCGAGGAAGCACCCCGTTAACGTCACGAGCATCGACCGCGAGAAACACGATGAGAAGAAGCAGCCCTGCGCCGATCATCACCGGCACCCAGTTACTTGAAAGGGTGGAGCTGAGGCTGAGTGTTGCTGACGTGAGGGCGAGGGCGATGATTGAAGGGATCGGCACTCGAGCCTGTGGAGACTTCGCAGGTTTATGTCGGGGCAAGGCACGCAGCGTCACGAACGTTAGGGCGATCGCAAGCGCGGCGAGCACACCGAACGCGGGGCGCCATGCGTCGAGTTCGGCGAACACGCCGCCGAGTGCAGGACCTACGAGAGTGCCGATGCCGAACATCGCGGACACCACTCCGGTGCCACGAGTCCAGAGGGTCTGGGGTAGAACGCTGCGGATCACCGCGTAGCCGAGGCCCGTGAGTAGGCCCGCGCCAAAGCCTTGTACTGCTCGCCCGGTCACGAACAGTTCCATCGTTGGGCTTGCTGCGCTGATGAGGGTCCCGGCAGCGAAGAGCAGGTACGCGGTGACGTAGGCTCGGGCAGCTCCCTGCGTGGTGAGCATGCGGCTGACGAACATCGTCGCTATCACCGCTGTGATCAAATACCCGGTTGACGCCCAGGCGTAGTATTGCTCACCACCGATCTCTGAAACCACGGTTGGCATGAGCGCTGCGGTGAAGTACAGGTTCATGGCGTACAGGCCGACCCCGCTCGCCATGACGATGACTGCCGATAGGTGCGGCTTCGAGAAGAGCGCCCTCCACCCGGATTGGGTTTCAGGAATAGCGGAGGGCGTGGGCTGCTGCGGGTGTTCCGGTGTCGATGAAGTCACATCAGCTACGCTAGAACTTCAAGTTCACTTGAAGTCAAGGAGAAGGCGCTGTGAGCTACGCACCCACGGATCTCCTCACGGTTGGGGAAGTCGCTCGACGCGCTGGAATCGCTACCAGCGCGGTCAGGTTCTATGAGGATCAGGGTTTGATCTCTTCCGTTCGTACGGCTGGGAACCAGCGCCGGTATCCCAGGTATGTGCTGCGTCGGATCGGGATCATCAGCGCTGCCCGTCGTTTTGGTATTCCTTTGGCCGAGGTTGCGCAGGTGTTCGAGTCACTGCCTGAGAACCGGATGCCGGGAAAGGCCGACTGGCGAAAGATCTCTAAACGCTGGCACGAGCGACTTGAAGCGAGACGACGAGAACTGGAACGTCTTGAAGAAGAACTCGTTGGCTGCATCGGCTGCGGTTGCCTCTCGCTCAATACCTGTCGCATTCTCAACCCCGATGACCAGCTTTCCGCTGAAGGCCCTGGTGCCAGACGATTGCGATACTCCGCCGAAGGGGACTGAGGTTGAGCCAGAGGTCCGGCACGGTTGCCGTCGACGGCTCGTGAACTGCGACGCGGGAGACGAGGACCCAACCCGCTGGGCTCTCGATCGTTCGGATGCTTCCACCTTGCGTGCCTCTGTGGCCTTCCTCTTTAGGGCATCGTCTCAATGAGGCGTTTGAGCCGCGCGAGCCCGCGTTCGAGTTGCCGAGGATCGGGGCGGCCGATGCACACACGGAGACCCGATTCTTCACTCGACGGATCAGTGAGCGTTGCTGTCGGAGGCGTGACGAGTATGCCTTCGCGCGCTGCCAGGTGCGCGGTTTCCTCTGCTTGGGCCCTGGGCATCGGGAGCCAGAGGTGGAAGCCGCCAGAGGGAAGAAACGGGATACGGTCGGCGAGCATCGACCCGGCGAGGTCGAGCCGTTCTTCGGATTCGGCGCGCAACGCGATAGCGATATCGGCGGCGGTGCCGTCAGAGATCCATCGCGCGACAAGTTCAGCCATTAACGGGCTGACCCCCAGGGTCGTTGCTTGGAGGACGGCACGTCCCTGGAGCTGGTTGTTTTCGGGAGAGACGAGGGTACCGACTCGGAGGCCTGGACTTAGGCTCTTGGAGAAGCCGTTGACGTACCAGGTTCTTTCGGGGGCGAGCGTTGCCAACGGTGTTGTCTGGGCGGCTCGGAACACCGAGTAGACATCGTCTTCAATGATGGTGGCATCATACTTGCGGCACACGTCGACGATGCTGGTCCGTCGTCGTTGATCCATGACGTAGCCGAACGGGTTGTGCAGAGTTGGTGTCAGATACACGATCCGAGAAGGTGCGTCCTGAGTTGATCTCAGCACGTCTGCGAGCACGTCAGGGATCACTCCGTGGTCATCAGTGCGTACGGAGATGAGTTGTTTCCCGGTTTGCCGGACCGACTCAAGGGCTCCTGGATAGGTATGTGCTTCAGTGATCACGACCCCTCTGGGCTCACCTGCAGCAGCGAAGGCGACAGCGAGAGCATGTTGTGCGCCATGTGTGATCAGCACTCGTTCAGCCGTAACCGGCATGCCCTGGGTGCTCAACCAAGTGGCGATCGCCTGTCGATGACGCAGCATGCCGAGTGGGTCGGAGTAGGTCGAGAGGTCGGTCGTTGATACAAGCTGAGGCAGGGCTGTCAACGTGCTTGCCAGCTTTCGGGCGGCAAGCATCGGCGGCGGAACGTTGACAGACAGGTCTATGAGCTCAGTCCCGTCGCGTGGACAGTCCGGCGCAGCAACGAATGTGCCCCGTCCATGTTCGCCAGTAACCAGCCCTCGGCGTTCAAGGTTCATGTAGGCACGCGTTACCGTGCCCACCGATATACCCAACCGCCGGGCTAGATCACGATGTGCAGGCAGGCGCGCCCCGGGGGCAATCTCGCCACGGAGAATGTCGCTCTCAAGTGCTCCCGCGAGTCTCTCGTGGAGGGCTGCTGTGCCACCGTCCTCGATCCACGGGTGCCAGGTCGATCGTGTACTCATCGGAAGTCAAGTGTACTAGGACACCTGCCGCATTGAGCCGATGAGTGTCACACTCGCAGTGTGTGTGAAAGATCCAATCCTGCGCCCTCCCTGCCGGGGGCTGTCCCCGGATGAATACTGACACGCTCCTCGCTCTGGGGTTCTATGCTCTGGTCACTTCGATCACTCCTGGACCGAACAACCTGATGCTCCTCGCCTCCGGGGTCAATTTCGGCTTCGCCAAGACGCTCCCGCACCTCGCCGGGATCAGCATCGGATTCGGAGTGATGGTATTCGGAGTCGGGCTCGGTTTTGCCGAACTGTTCACCGCGTACCCGCCCCTCTACACCGGGGTACGGATCGTTGGGGCGCTGTATCTCGTTTGGCTCGCCTGGCAGATCGCCACAGCCCCCGCACCGTCCGACAGCGGAACGCGCCGGAGACCCCTCGGATTCCTTGGCGCCGCCGCGTTTCAGTGGGTGAACCCGAAAGCATGGGTGATGGCAGTAGGAGCGTCCGCGAACTACCTCCCAGCCGGGGCAACCGTGGTGCAGGTAGCGGTCGTCGCCATCATTTACGCGCTGGTCAACGCGCCGAGCGTTGCGTTGTGGGCGCTGTTCGGATCAAGTGTTCGAGGTTGGCTCCAGCGCGCTCAGAACAGGCGCATGTTCAACATCCTCATGGCGATTCTTCTCCTGGCAACCCTGTACCCCATGCTGACGGCACGCCTCGGCTAACAACGAAGCCTGCCGTCAGGTAGATCGACAGAAAGCTGCAGCCGTGTAGTCCGATCTGGCACCGGTGCCTCTCTGCTGTGGGCAGCTCTGCCAACAGCAGATACCTCAACGCGCTGCTGCGCTGAGAGCGACGATTGAAGCATGAGCGATTCCCCGAAACAGCCACTGTTCACCGAATCCGTAAGACGCGAACTGTACGAGCGAAGGGTGCTCGTCCTCGATGGGCCGCTCGATGACGACAACGGCACCTTGCTCGCAACACAACTCATCAGCCTTGCCTCGATTGACTCGTCAGCCGATATCGCACTGTGGATTCATTCTCCTGGCGGATCGGTACCGGCGATGCTCGCGATCCGTGACGTCATGAACACGATCCCCAACGACGTTTCAACGCTCGTTTTCGGTATCGCATACAGCGCCGGACAGTTCCTGCTCTCCGCGGGCACCAAAGGCAAACGGAAGGCGTTCCCACACGCCCGCGTACTCATGCACCAGGGCTCGGCCGGAATCGGCGGTGCCGCTGTGGACATCGCGTTACAAGCGGACGACCTCCGCCACACGCGCGATACCGTTCTCGGGTTGATCGCGGAGGACACCGGACAACCGGTCGAACGCATCTTTGAAGACTCCTTGCACGACCACTGGTACTCAGCTTTGCAGGCCCGCGAGTACGGCTTCATCGACACCATCGTGGGTTCCTTCGACGACTACCGGCCCCAGCAACGCCAGACGGTGACCGGGTTCACTTCCGAGCCGAAGGGGTCAAGCCGATGAGCAGCTACACCATTCCCAATGTCATCGCGCAACATCCTCGTGGTGAACGCATCATGGACGTGTATTCCCACCTGCTCACCGAGCGTGTCGTCTACTTAGGAACCGGGATCGACGCGGGAGTCGCCAACGCCCTCATCGCACAACTGCTGTACCTCGAAGCAGACAGTCCTGATAGTGACATCCAGCTCTACATCAACTGCGAGGGCGGCGACCCGAGCGCTATGCTCGCCATTTACGACACGATGAAGTTCATCAAGCCTAATGTCGCCACAACATGTGTCGGGCAAGCGGTATCCGTCGGAGCAGTGCTTCTCGCCGCTGGCGCACCAGGGAAACGTGCGGCGCTGCCGCACGCACGGATCGTGCTCCACCAGCCAGCCGCGCAAGGCCGAGGGACGATCCCCGATCTCATCTTGCAAGCCGATGAAGTCATCAGACTACGCTCCGACATCGAGGGCGTACTCGCGCACCACACGGGCCAGAGCATCGAAACGCTCCGCGCGGACACCGACCATGATCGGGTGTTCACCGCGAGCACCGCCCGCGATTACGGACTTCTTGACCATGTGATCGCGCAACGGTGATAGCAGGATGGCTGGCTCACAGACACGGGATCAGGCAGCAAGCGCAAAGAACGACTGCGATACCGAAATCTCGACCTGTGTGTCACTCGTCATCGCGAGGGACCGAGCAACATCCAAGGTGAGATCAAGCAGCGTGATCCCTAATGCGCCTCCAACCGCAGCGATAATCTCGCTCGAAGGTTCCTTCAGCCCCCGCTCGATCTCGGAAAGATACTGCGGCGATACCCCCGCGCGCGCGGCCACCTCGTTTAAGGTCTCACCGCTATCTGTCCGCCGCTCTCTCAGCGATTCACCGAGCATGTGCCGCCACAGGGGTTCGCGGGATTCGGGAACCCTGGATTCACCATCGGCATCAGTGCTTTTGGGGCTGATCGGGCTCGCAGCCGTGGGCGTTTCAACCATGCTTCATGATAAAGCCCCCGCCCCCGAGCCCGCAGCCGAATCTGCTCACAGCGGAGACGGTGTCCAGATCAGCGCCTTCTAGCGCAATCCATTCCCAAGGGGTCGGAGGCGATCCTCTGCGTCGCAGAGCGAACAAGTCCGCAGATCACGCTCACATACTTGTCGCCCACCCAGGGCACTACCCGCCTGATAACGCTGGGATTGAAAAACCGGTCGCGGGTTCCGCTGTCGCACCTCCCTTGTGGGAGGCGTCACCGTGGACGAGCACAGCACACCAGCCGCGAGCATCGATGCCGCGGCCCCAGCAGATTCATTCTGCCACGAATTCGAGAGCCCGCATGGACTGCGGGCCCTCCTTGTCCGGTTACATGAGTCCGGGCCGGGCGCCTGGCGGGGTGACCGTGAAGCATCAGAACTTATGCGGTACACCGCTACGAAGTACCGGCCACTCGCGCGTAAGCACGGACTGGACGCCTGGGAGGTCGCCTCTGCCGCGTTCGAGGTTATGCTCGCTCCCTCGACGCGGAACGCGGACAACCCGTGGGCCGTGGTCACCCGTGCCGTGCAGATCACTTGTCACGCGGAGACTCGTGCCGCAGGAATGCTGACCTCTGCCAACAAGGTGCGTCACACCGCTCGGATCGTCGGGTTTCATGATGCTGTGCGGTTCGCCGAGCGAGAGCGCTTGGCCGACTATCACCCCGCATTCACACACAACGACGACGACGCGGACGAGAACGAGCATGAGGCACGAGTGGCCGCGCTGCTGTCTGCGACGGTCGCGCTATTCGTCTCGGCGGGCTGGGATACTGCGCTCGTTGCCGAGTGCGTTGAGCATGTGGTCTACCGGCTCGCTGATCTGTCCTCGCGTCAGCGCGGGGTCGAGGTACTGCGCCGCGACCGCACGATCCCGGTGCTGCTCGGTCTGCCGCCCCGCTCGTGGTCGACCTTGTTGCGGATCGTGCTCGGGCATCCCGACCGGAAACATGCTGGTACCCCGGTCGGTGACGGTGTGCTGCTGCGATTACTGCGCGGCGAAACGGTGGACGCTCTGCGCGACGACGAGGCGCTGATGGATGCGATCCGCGCCGCCCATCCCGACAAGCACAACCCACGATGAATCTGGGGGCGGGGCTCCGCACCTAACGGTATGAACACCCACACCGCCATCCCCGCCGCCGCCCCTGTTCCGTCGTCTGCTGCCACGCTCGGCGCGCGGCTCGCCGCCGCCTCCCGTAGTGCGCAGGGCTTCACCACCGTGGTGGCCGATCCTGCGGTGCTGGCCGAACTGCGCGAGCTCTGCACCACGCCACGCCCCATGAGCCCGGCTGTCGCTGAGAAAGGCAACGGCCCCGCCCCCTAATCTGCTTTGCTGCCAGGGGCGGGGCCAATCACGCACGATCCGGCTTATGCGCGCCAGATGAACTCGACCCGGTGCGAGAGGACTTCGGCACGGTACGCAGCACGACGCACATGGAACGCTTCGACGCTCTCGTTACGGCGACGGGCCGGGGTCGCACCGTTCATGCCCTGCGGGAGCGCGTGCACGAGTACGGCTTGGAGAATGAGGCTCGCCGCTTGGTACTGCCACATCGGGGTGCGGCCCTCCCATTCGGTCGCAACCGTAGTGACGTCGATGCTCGACCCAGCGTGCTCAGGCATGGCGGCGGTGTACTCGCGGCGGGTCGCCTCGATCCGCTCCGCGATCCTCGCGCGCTGCCGCACCCACATCGCTTTATCGATCAGCCCGTCGTAGTAGTCGTCATCAAGCCTGGCCAGGCGCTCCCGGTCCGCGTCGAGCATCGCTGTGAGCCCGACTCGCGCCACAAGGTCGCCGCTGGATCGTTGGCGTTCTTTGGGGTGGAGAGTGATCTGCTCGAACGTCGCCAGCACAGCCTCTTCCACGAGCCTCTCGATTTCGGCAGAACGGATCGAACGGTGACACCCGCCCCGCGTGGGCTGGATGCACTGGTACACGCCGCCCCGGTGAATCATCGCCGTCCCGCACTTCGAACAGCGGATCAGCCCCGAGAAGGGATACATGCGCTTCGCCGCCCCGGTGCCGGGTTGGTGGAAGCTCCGCGCTTGCTTCCTCGCGTCGAGCACATCGGAGACTTGCTGCCAGGTGTCCTCATCCACGAGCGCGGGCCACGCCGCTTTCACTTGCATTTTCGAGGTCTTCGCGCGACTCCCGTCCGGCATGACGGGCCGATACTCGCGCACACCCTTGTTGGAGGGGTTGTAGAGCACCATCTTGAGTGTCCGATCTGACCAGGCGCACCCGTGGGTGGTGAGGATGCCGCGCGCATTCCACTCCTTGCGAATGCGATAGAGCGAGTCACCGGCCAGCACCCGCTGATACATCTCGACTACCAGCGGCCCCGTCACCGGATCGGTCACAAGCGCGCCTGCCTCGGCGCGGTATCCGAATGGCACCCTGCCGCCGTGCCAGGCACCCTCGATTGCCTGCTGTTTCGCCGCCCGTGCGACACGGCGGGCAGTGTCAGCGGACGACTTGTTCGCCATCGCCACCAGCACCCTGGCCATCGCCACGTCAGAGTCCGTATCCAACCGAAGTGAGCCGGTGACTGAGCGGACGGTGAACCCGCCGAGCACCTTCGCATCGATGAGGTCTTCCAAGTCGCGCGGGTCGCGCACCGCACGATCCAAGTCGTAGGCGACCATCACCTGCGCGTGACCGTCGGTGAGGTGTGTGAGCATGGCGCGGAACTGAGGACGGATCACCCGCCGCACCCGCTCACCAGACGGGAGCGTGATCGTGCGCTGCTTGAACGCCGACGTGTCATTCTCACGAAACACCGCTGCGACTTCCCACCCGTGGGCGGCGGCGTAGGCTCGGCAGTCCGACGCCTGCCGATCCACGCCGCGTTCGGTGCCCTCGGGGTCGTCACTGATGCGGACGTACACCACCGCCCGCAATGGCTCCGTGGTCTGCTCTTGCTGCTCGTTTTGGCCCATGCTCCGGCCCGCCTTCCTTCTCGTGTGAGAGGTAGGTGCGTTTACAGAACCTCGGCTAGCCGAGATCAACATGCTCGGACACGTATGCGGCAGGCAGTACGATCGCGCCTCCGAAACGACGCCCGATGGCTCGTACGGTGAGTGAGCCGTCGTCACGGACCTGGGTGATGTGCCAACGTGCACCGTTGCGCACCCATGTGTCTTTCGTGCGCAGTCGCCGGTCGTTGCGTCGAGTAATAATCGTGTCCCCGACACCCGCCAACGACCCGTCATTGAGTTCCACCTCACGACTCGGGTGTAGAGCACCGTCAAGAATCAGATCTGCCCGGGCACGGTTGTTGAGTGCGGTGACGGTCTCATTGGTCTCCGCGATCAACACCGATGAAGTGCCCGCCGCGGTGTCTTCACGCCAGGCAGCATATGCGGCGTCTGTCATCGTGTCTTCGCCACCGTCATGGATGCGGCCATGATCGAGGTAGGTGTCGATGATGTCGGTGCGGCCGTGCCGAAGTTCAAGGGATGCGGTCTTTTCCCACTCATGGGTGAACCGGTGAATATCGATCAGTTCGGGTGCGTCGTCCCGGTCACCGGCCAGCAGTGCGAACGCTCCGCCTGCGTCTACGGATTGCAGTTGCGCATAGTCACCAACGAGCAGTATCTTCGCGCCTGCCTTTTCGGCAAGTCCTGTGATGCGATCGAGTGAATGAGTACCGGCGAGGCTCGCTTCGTCAATGATTACGAGTTGACCTGCCGTGAACGTGGTGCCGTGGGTGAGGTGGTTGTGCCACCACTTCGCAGTGTTCTCTGTAGTGATACCGAGGTCTTCAGCGAGAACGTCTGCGGCGACAGCTGACGGTGCGAGGCCGACAACCGAACCGGCTCCGTGTTCGTGTTCCCATGCACGGCGGAGCGCGTTCATCGCGGTGGTCTTCCCGGCACCGGCTGCCCCTACAAGCACGTCGATAGTCCTGCCCGACACAGCGATCGACGCGAGTGCGGTCGCTTGATCATCGCTCAGCATCCGCCCATCAGCATCGGGACGACGGGTGATCTGCTTGACCGTCGTAAGCTCCACAGTAGGTGACGCCGTTGAACGGGAACGTTGCAGGAGGCGGTCTTCTGCTTCCAGCAGGGTTTCGGAGGAATACACGGTGGAGTGCTTCGGTCGGAATCTGCTCGTGCCATCATCTCGTTGGAATACGACCGGGCTTGATGCCAATTCGGGTGGCGTCAACCTGAGGGACGCGTTCTCAGCTGCATCAACCACAAGCCCGGTGATGGCTTCACGATCCAACATGGAGGCGAAGCGCCATCCCATGAGTTGACGGGATGCTTCGGCGTGCAGGTTCCAGCGCCGCCACGTCGACCGTTTCTCACCCACTACATCCACGATGTTCTGCCCGATCTCAGCAGTCACATCGAGGGGTACATCGTCAGCACGCAACAGCATCGCGGACGCGTTCACTGCAACGTCTTGCGCCCACTGGGTTGCATCTTCACCGAGCAGGCGAGTTGCGCGGGTGCGCCAATCTGAGGTGAGTTCTGCCAGGGATCGCACCTGTTTTTCGGGTCGGGTTGCGAGGGTTGCCTGGGCTCGGAGCTTGAGAATCGTCGCCGTGGACGGCTGCTTGCCGTGCTTGTCGATATAGGCGTCGATGAGGCGGTTCTTCTCGACCTCAATATGGTGGGAACGAGTCGAGAACTCCGACACCAATTCCTCAGGCACAGCGGTGATTGCCCATGCCGGGTTACGATCACGACCCATATCCCGGGCTTCCCATTCGATACCGAACGTGCGGGTCATGTGATCGGCAAACACCGCCTCGTGGAGTTCTGAAAGTGCGACGACGGCGGCGTGCATCGGCCTGCCGTCAAGGGAGCGCCACTTGCCGTCTTGCGCGGTCTGGACCTTGTTGGAGATCACGACGTGCGTGTGCAAGTGCGGGTCACCGGCACGGGAGTCGTAGTGATCGAATGCGGTGGCGATCACCCCAGTGACATCGACTTGAGCTGCGGCACCATCCGGCCCGGTTGCACCGACTCGCGTGGCTGCAACCTCACGCTCGATGAATGCAACCACCTCCGCAATCGCCGCATGGTGCGCTTGCGCGATCAGCGCTTGCGTCCCTGCATCGGCAACTGCCCACAACACCGACGCGGACTTCGGTATCGAGAACGTGTAATCAAATCCAGCTACGGCACGACGGGTACCCCGCTCGGTTTCCTCGGCTTCGATCTGTGCGACTTGTTTCGCACGGGCGGCGGACGACAATGACGCATCCAGCTCTGATACTCGGTGCTCGATGCGCTCCGAAACGGGCGTAAAGGACTGATATGCACGGCCGAGGGGGTCACCGGTGATCGGGTCACGGCCCATCCCAACAAGCAGCTGGAGTTGCGCTTCGGATACCTGGTCACCGGTGCTGAGTTGTCCTGCTCCGATCCCGGCGAGGCCTTGCCCGATCCAGCGCCCGGGTGGTGATCCCTGCTCGGCGTAGTAGCGGGTCAAGGGAGTCGAGAGCGACCAATCTCCATCACCGGCGGCCACGGTGCGCAGCAGATATTTGTAGCCGTCCCCGGCGGACATCACCCGCACCGAAACCGTCATCGCTCCTACCTCCTGAACGACAGGTAAGCCTCAGAGACCGCTCCGACTGCCGCGTCAGCTCAGGGTTGATTCGCGGGCTCGCGCCTCTTCTGCAAGACGCGTGGCGGCTCGTGTTGGGACCCAGACAGATGATCGTCGAGAACGTGCTCGGCCCGCTCTCGACCACGAAATATGCCCACAGAGGTAAGGAGCAACCGGAGATGTTCACCGTACCTTCCTGGTGGCCCGAAGATGTGGCCTCATGGCGACTATCAACGTTCTTTAGAAAGTTAAATACCGCCGCACAATGAGCGTTCACCGATTTGGGAATGATGATCGAGGCTGTAGCGAGGCTCGGATGCTCGGTACCTGATTCCGAGAAAAACCTCCCCTATGTGCCACCGGCATTTTCACCGATGAGATCGACAGTGGCATCAACGCCGCTGGATCGGTCAGAAAAGTTTCGTCGTGCCGTAGTTTGATGTTTGATAAACTGCGGTTATGTCGGTGTCTACGTTGTCGGAGAGTACTCAGAACTATCTCAAGGCGGTGTGGAGCCTTGGGGAGTGGTCCGATGTTCCGGTGACCGCGTCGATGGTCGCGGCACGCACGGGGGTAGCGTTGTCGACGGCATCGGACGCGATCCGGAAGCTCAGTACACAGGGCCTGCTGGAGCATGCCCGCTACAGTGCGGTGAGCTTGACGCCGGAGGGCCGCTCGCATGCGGTAACGATGGTGCGTCGGCATCGACTGATCGAGTCGTTTCTGGTCGAGGTGTTGCGGTATCGGTGGGATCAGGTGCATGAAGAGGCGGACATGCTTGAGCATGCCGTGTCGGATTTCATGATCGACCGCATCGATGAGCTTCTCGGACATCCAGAGCGCGACCCACACGGTGACCCGATTCCTGCGGCGGACGGGACGGTGACGAGGCCCGATGCGGTGCTGCTCACGAGCGTCGGCGCGGGGGCACGGGTTCGGGTAGAGCGGATCTCTGACGATGACTCGGAGCTGCTGCAGTTTTTCGCGGATCATGGCATCGTATACGGGACCGTTCTGGAGACGAGAGCCGCGGCTCCCTATACGGACACGCTCGAGGTGGCTGTCGTGGAACACGAGGCAGTGCTGCCGCTTGGACGTTCTGCGACGGATGCGGTCTGGGTGGCAATGCTCGAATAGTGGTGTGCGTCGGGGTGAGCCGATCTGTTGCCGCTTAGGCTGTGACGGCATGTATCTGACCAGCGACGGTAAGTCCCAGGCTTGCTTTCCCGGTCGAGGTGTCCAGCTCAATGACACCGATTGCGTGATCGATATGTGTGATTTGCGCTGGCGAGTTGGGGGTGAGTCCCAGCATCTGGAAACGTTCGAGGAGTTCGCGATCACCTTCCACCACCCGTGTGATACGCAGATCTACTGCTACGGGGTGGCTTCTCAGTGCGGCATCGGAAACCTTACTGAGGTGGCCGGTGATATCTGGGATGGGGTGCCCGTACGGGTCGACAGTCGGTGATCCGGCCTTCTGGAACATACGCTCTGCGAGGGTGTTAGTGAGGGCAAGACTGATTCCTGAGGCCTCCTCTGCAATATTTGGCCAGGGTATGCCGAGCACGTTGCAGAGAAATGCGCGCGCTATCCGTTCGTGTCGGATTGCGAGGAGCGCGGTACTGCGTCCCTTGTCGGTCAGATCGATGGGGCCGTATCGTTCGTGGTAAACGAGGCTCGCCTCGCCCAGTCGCTTGATGGCCTGCGAGACCGTGGCCGGGGCTCTGGCGAGACGGTGGGTGAGGGCGGTGACGCTGACGGAGGCATGGTGGTGCTCCTGCAGATGCCAAATTGCTTTCAAGTATTGAATCGCGGTGCTCTCCTGCATGGTCTGATGTCACGTCGGGAGGCCCGGTTTACGCGGAGGCTAGTGCTGAAATCTCGTGGTGTGCGAGTTTTCTTCGGCGTTGTGCAAGCCGTGTGCCTGCCAGCACGGCAGCGAACATGAGCCCGTAGAACACGGCCATCCCGGCACTCGTGGCGGCGTCGAGAACGTACGCGACCCAAAAACCTGCCACCGCACCAACAATGGCGATGATCACGGTGAGCGTCATCATCACGGGAAGGCGCGTGCTGAGCAGGTAGGCAGTCACGGGCGGCACGACAACGAGTGCGATCACGAGGATCGCGCCCGACGCGTTGAACGTCACCGAGACGAGGAACATGAACGCGGTGTTGATGAGCCCGGTACGAATGCCGAGGCTGCCCGCGAACTCGGGATCGAACGTCATGACTTTGAGTTTCGAGTAGAACACGGTGAGGAAGGTGACGTTCACGAGCAGGACCGCGAGCATCACGTACATGTAAGACGGGCCCAGCGAGACACCGCCGATGATCAGGTGCCGGAACGCGGCGATGTTGAGGTCCCCTGCGAGCACCATGTGAGTGTCGAGGTGGATGTTCGCGAAGTTTATGCTCACCAAGATCACCCCGCCGCTGAACAGTGCCGGGAAGATGAGCCCCTGCGGGGCATCTCCGGTGAAGAGGCCGGTGCGGGTGACCCATTCTGCGCCAAGGACCACTAGCAGGCCTGCGAGGGCAGATCCGATGATGAGGAGGGGTGAGTCGAAGTTGCGGGTGATGAAGTAGCCGACAACGATGCCAGGGAGTACCGAGTGGGCGATCACGTCGACGAGCATCGACCCGCGACGCAGCACCACGAAAGTGCCGGGGAGCGCACAGGCGACGGCGGTGACGACGGCGAGCAGCATGGTGCCAATGGCGAAACTCATTGCACGGTCCTTTCCATGAGGAGTTCATGCTTCAGCATCGCGCGTGCGCGTCTGCGCGAGAAGACACGGGTGATGATGCTGCGGCGCGGGGAAAACAGCAGAGAAACTACGAAGATCGCGAACAGGGTGAGCACGATCAGTGGCCCAGTGGGTATGTTGCCGAATGCGATCGGTGCCTGCACGCCGAAATGGATATTTACAAGTGGACAATGAAGCTCGGCCCGCTCGTGCCCGGTGAACTCCTCCTCGACACCTTTGATCTCGCGCTCGATATTGGGCGGGTCGACATGCAGGCCTCGCCCTACGACGTGAGCGAGTACGGTCTCCCGCCCGTGAAAATTGAAACGCCCGAGGGTAAAAGCGAGTATGCCGCAATGCAGCGCGGCTTCATGGAGCGCGGCAACGCCCTGCGGGTGCGGGTGCTTGACGCGATCACCCGGGCCCGCGAGAGCGCCGCCGCATAGCTACTCGGTTAGCTACTCCAGCAGTTACCCGAGCGCGGCGGTGAGCACCCTGAGATTGTATTCAAGGTACTTCGCGTAGGTGTTGGCCTCCGGATGTTCGGCGTCACCAATCTCATCGGAGTAGATGGGGTCTTCAAAAATGGGGATCCCCGTCTCTTCTGAGATCTTTTCCATCGGTCGAGTATCAACGTTGGATTCAACAATGAGGTACGGCACCTCAACCTCTTTCAGCTTTGAGATGAGCCGGGTGAGTTGCTCAGCCGAACCGTTTTCTTCCGTGTCGATCTCCCAAATATAGTATTCGGTGAGGTCGTAGCGGTCGGCAAGATACTGGAAGGCGCGCTCACTCGTCACGAGCACACGCTGATCCTCGGGGATCGCGTCCAGCCCTTCCCGGTACTCCGCCTCAATCTTTTCGAGTTCATCGAGGTAGACGTTCGCCCGCTCCGTGTATTCCGCCTCGTGTTCCGGTTCGTGGGCGATGAGTCCGTCGCGTATCGCCTCCGCCATCATGATGCCGACCGTTGGGTCGATGAAGGCGTGCGGGTTGATCTCACTCTCGGCGGTGCCCTCGCCGATCATCATCGGCTCCACCTCGTGAGAGGCGATGATCACGGTGTCTGGGTCGGTGCCGACTGACTCGGTGAGCCGCGCAAACCATCCCGCGTCTCCTCCCTCGAGGTTCAGCCCGTTCATGATGAGTAGGTCAGCGTCTGCTACCGCTTTTGTGTCTTCGGGGAGGGGCTCGTATTCGTGCGGGTCGGTGCCGGTGGGTACGAGGTTGTGCACCTCGATGAGGTCACCGCCGATCTCTTCGGCCATGTTTTCCAAAATGGTGAACGAGGTGACCACCCGCAGTGGCTCCTCGCCCGAGGCGGGTGGCTCACCGTTATCGGCAGCTTGGGTGCAGGCACCCAGGAGCAGTGAAACGGTGATGAGGGCTGCAGCCGCGGTGAGCCGGGCCCTGCGGCGAGGGTGATGGGTCATTGAGGTTGTACCTTTCTGTGTGGGATGAGGAGCCCCTGGCGGGGTGAAAACAGCATGGCAAGCACAAACAGTACGGCGGCGATGATCGCGATGACGGGCCCAGAGGGGAGGTTCGTCGCAAAGCTCACGACCATGCCCACAAAGGAGCTCACCGCCCCGCAGGCCGCGGCGATGATGAGCATCGGGGTGAGGCGTTTCACGAGCAAAAATGCGGTCGCCGCAGGGGTGACGAGTAGCGCGATGACGAGCACCACTCCGACGGTTTGCATCGAGGTGACCGTGACGAGGGTGAGGAGCACGAGCACCAGGTATTGCAGGTTGCGGGTTTTGAAGCCGTACACTTCAGCACTCGCCTCATCAAAACTTGAAATGACAAGCTCTTTGTAGAGCAGTGCGACTACCGCGATGACGACGGCGCCGACGATGATTGAGAGGATCATGTCTTCCGTTTTTACCGCGAGGATGTTGCCGAACAGGATTTTGGTGAGGTCGATCGCGCTTTGTGCTTTCGCGATGAGCACGATCCCGATCGAGAACATGGTTGCGAGGATGATGCCCATCGCCGCATCCTGTTTCACGGTGGTGCGGTTTTGGATGAACCCCACGCCAAACGCCGAGAGGAGGCCTGCCGCGATGGCGCCCCAGAAGAAGTTGATGCCGAGCAGGTAGGAGACGGCGACGCCGGGCACGACGGCGTGTGAGATCGCGTCGCCCATGAGTGCGAGGCCGCGGAGCATGACGAGGCTCCCGATGACCCCGCTGATGATGCCGGTGAGCACGGAGACGATGAGCGCTTTTTGGAGAAAGTCGTAGGCGAAAAGGTCGGTGAAGAACTGCATGGTTATGCCGCCCCTAGGTGTGGAATGCCGAACACGGTCTCGAGGTTTTTTGCGGTGAAGGTTTCTTTCGCGGGCCCGATGCGTGCCACCCCGTGGTTGACGAGGGCGACCCAGTCGCAGTAGTCGAGCACCGTCATGAGGTCGTGGTGCACCATGAGGATGGTGACCCCCTGGGCACGCAATTCTCGTAGCGTTTCAACAATCGTGGTTTCGCTTGTTGCGTCAACCCCCTGAAAGGGTTCATCCATGACGAGGAGCTCGGGTTGCCCTGCGAGCGCGCGTGCGAGGAGCACCCGTTGGCGTTGTCCGCCTGAGAGCTCCCCGATGGGTCGTTCGGCGAGGTGGGTGAGCTTCACGGTGTCGAGAGCGGTGGCGGCGCGTGCCCGCTCGGTTTTGCCGGGGCGTTTCACCCAGCCGAGCCCGGCGTAGGTGCCCATGAGCACAACGTCTCGCACCGTGACCGGAAAGCTCGGGTCGAGGGTGAGGGACTGTGGCATGTACGCCACGCGGGCGCGCACCCGTGACAGTGGGTGATCGAGAAACCGCACCTCGCCGGTGGTGCCGGGCAGGAGGCCGAGCATGGCTTTGAGGAGTGTTGATTTCCCGGCACCATTGGGACCCACAATGCCGAGCACGACACCGCGGGGCACCTCGAAGGAGACGTCAGTAAGTACTGGGTTATTGCGGTAGCCGGCGTGGAGCCCGCGAACCCGGACCACCGGGTCAGACACAGAGAGATTAGCCATGAAGAATCCTTAAGTTTAGTGCACCGAACTTTTTGGATGCTCCTACCGTAAACCCTCCGCTTTCACCCGTTAAATCGCGAAACACACGGGCGCACGAGATCCTCTGAGGCAGACCCCTCTGCCCGCTAAGGAGCGTAGCTGCCGCCATGACTCCCAAGCCGGTCACCAATCGTGATTGAGTGCGCATTGAACATCTTTCTCTTGATTTCCAAACTTATATGTTTGGAATGCCGTAGTTGAAAAGCATAGCAATCGTGTTTTTTGGTCACGTCGCCCCGACTCTGTTCTCAAGGTCGCTGAACTTACTACTCCTCAAGTTGCGTGGTGATGCGTTTGTGTACGTCACGAATAGGTTTGGGGAGGTTCGGGAATTGGGCGAGATGCTCGCTACGGTGGCCCATCTCAGCACCCCATCGCGCACGGTCGATATGAAGCAGCCGGTCGAGATCGCCCGCTTGGAGGTTGAGTCCGTCGAGGTCGAGTTCGTCAGCTGTGGGGAGAATACCGACCGGGGTGTGCTGCCCGGTCGCGCGTCCGTGATGGTGGTCGATAAGCCAAAGGAGAGCACGGAGGTTGTCACGGTACCCCGGCCAGAGGTAGCGGCCATCGTCTGGATCTCGCTGGAACCAATTGACGTGAGCGAAGATTGGCGGGTGGGCAAGGTTGCCGAGGATGGAGAGCCAGTGCTGGGCATAGTCCCCTTCCGGGTAGGAGAGGAAGGGTCGCATGGACATCGGGTCATAGCGCAATTGCCCGTCGAGGCCCTCGGCTGCGAAGGTGGCCTCGGCACCCAAGGTGAGTCCGTCGTAGACACCCTCCGCGAGGTCGGTGATCGCGCGGATCAGGGGTTCACGGTCACTGGTGCGTCCACCAAAGATGATCGCGTCAATTGGTACTCCGGCGGGATGGTCAGCGGCAGGAGCGAGCGTGGGGATGTTGGTGAGTGCGGTCGCGAATCTACTGTTCGGGTGCGCCCAGGGGGCATTTCTCGTGCGCTCGTCGCGGTCGGTGATGAGGTGACCGGCCCAGTCGCGCCATCCTTCGATCTGCGTTGGCGGCTCTGGGGTTTTGCCTTCCCACCACACCTCCCCGGTGAGGTCGTGGCGGGCGACGTTCGTGAAGATCGCACCGCTTCCGGGGCCCATTGCATCGACAGCTACAGGGTTCGTGGTTTCGTTGGTGTCTTTCGCGACACCAAAGATCCCGTTTTCGGGGTTCATGCCGTAGTGGACTGCTCCCCACTCGTCGGCCCCGAAGTCTGGTACCGAGTCCAATCAGTGCTCGGCGCAAAACAAGTATCAGGCGAGAAAACCCAAACCCACGATCACTATCTCAAAGGCACCGTGTTCTGCGGTGAGTGCGGCTCCCGACTCATGGTCACCAACGCCAAGAGCCGCCGTGGCGTCATCTACCCGTACTTCATCTGTGCCGGTCGTCACGCCAAACGCACCAACTGTGAACGCAAAGCAATGTATGTGCCTGATGTTGAAGCCGCGGTCGAAGACTACTACCGGCGCATCCAAATCCCTGAGCACACCATCCAGGGATTGCGTAGCCTCATCACCGCGCAATTCTCTCAACTCCACGCCACCGTCAAGCAAGAACGCAACGCACACGTGCTCGAACACGACGACCTCCAGGCAGAGCGTTCCAAACTTCTGCAAGCCCACTACGCGGGGGCGGTGCCGCTTGATCTCCTCAAGTCAGAGCAGGATCGCATCGGCAGACGGCTCGCGTTCCTCGAAGCACAGATCGAAGCCGGTGACATGGAGTACGAACTGGCAAGTGCCCACCTGGACGACTGCCTCGCACTGGGCAGAGACTGCTACAAGCTATACATGAGCATCGATGACTCGCTGCGGCGCATCGCCAACCAGGCGTTCTTCGACAAGCTCTACCTCAGTGAGGAGGGCACCGTTATCGGTGAACCGGGGGAACCGTTCAACGCGTTCTTCGACCCTGGTGTGCAGACGATAGCGGCCCGCCACGAGGGGCGGGCCGCTGAATCGAGGTCTCAAACCGGTAATGTCGCCGGTTTGAACAACGACCTTCTGGTGGGCCCCGTGGGGATCGAACCCACGACCCACGGATTAAAAGTCCGTTGCTCTACCAACTGAGCTAGAGGCCCGCGCACACAGCGCCTGACCAGTTTATCCTTTGCCATGCCGCGGCTCAAATCATCGGATGCCTCCCGCCTCGTACGGCGTGCCGGATGAATTCCACCGGTCTCAGACGGCAGACAATAAGAATGCGGGGGTGGAAGGAGGACTAGTTCCTTCCACCCCCGCGGGGGATGAGCCGTCCAAAGGGAGAACCTACCCAGAAACTCCTCGGTGAACGCCTCAGACTGTGTGGTTCAGACCCAGTGGGCCTGCAGGGAGCGGCCTGCCTGCACCGTCAACAAACCGTGCAGGCAGGCGGTTTCAGTCGCAGATCATCCGAAGCGGCCAGAAATGTAGTTCTGCGTCTCTTCCTTATCCGGGTTCGAGAAGATGTTCGAGGTTTCGTTGAACTCGATGAGCTTGCCGGGCTTGCCGGTTCCCGCGATGTTGAAGAACGCGGTCTTGTCGGACACACGGGCGGCCTGCTGCATGTTGTGGGTGACGATCACGACGGTGTATTTGTCCTTGAGGGTGTTGATGAGGTCCTCAATGGCGAGCGTCGAAATCGGGTCAAGAGCTGAACACGGTTCGTCCATGAGGATGACTTCCGGTTCGACGGCGATTGCGCGTGCAATGCACAGACGCTGCTGCTGACCACCGGAAAGACCCGAGCCGGGCTTGTCCAGACGGTCCTTGACCTCTTCCCACAGGTTCGAGCCGCGTAGCGCGCGTTCTGCGAGGTCGTCGGCTTCAGACTTGGACAGCTTGTTGTTGTTCAGGCGAACACCGGCGAGCACGTTTTCCTTGATCGACATGGTGGGGAAGGGGTTGGCCTTCTGGAACACCATGCCGACTTCGCGGCGAACGTTGACGGGGTCGACGCCGGGGCCGTAGATGTCTTTGCCGTCCATCTTGACGGATCCCTGCACGCTGGCGCCGGGGATCACTTCGTGCATGCGGTTCAGCGTGCGCAGCACGGTGGACTTGCCACAGCCCGAAGGACCGATGAATGCGGTCACGGACTTCGGTTCGATGGTCATGGACACGCCTTCGACAGCGCGGAAGTCGCCGTAGAAGATGTTGAGATCTTCGATGTCGATCTGCTTGGACACGTTTCCTCCAAAAATCTGTTGCGGCTTATGCCGTTTCCCCGGGATCCGGGGTGCCGACTGAATTCACGAGGTGGAAGTCGGCTGAATTCTTGTCTGTTGGGCTGGGTGGGTCAGCGGCCGGTCTTGGGGGCAAGGACCTTTGCCATGATGCGCGCGCCGAGGTTGAGCACCATCACGATGATGATGAGCACGAGCGCTGCGGCCCATGCGCGGTCAACCGAGGCGATTGCTGCGCTGCCCGGTGCGGTCGGTCGGGTCACGGAGTCGTAGATGTATGTCGGCAGGGTGGACATCCAGCCGGAGAATACGTTCCAGTTGACGCTTGCCGCGAAGCCGGCTGTCACCATGATCGGTGCGGTTTCACCGATGACGCGAGCAATTGCGATGGTGACACCGGACAGGATGCCCGAGATCGCGGTGGGCAGGACGATCTTGACGATTGTCTTCCACTTGGGAACGCCGAGCGCGTAGGAAGCTTCGCGCAGGTCGTGGGGGACCAGGCGAAGGATTTCTTCCGTGTTGCGCACGACCACCGGGATCATGAGCACAGACAGTGCCACGGCCGCTGAGATACCCGATTTCGCGGCCGTGAGGCTTTCGGGTGCGACGAGTCCGATGACAGTTGAGAACAGGGAGAAGGCGAACAGACCGGCAACGATCGACGGGATGCCCGTCATGACGTCGACGAAGAAGGTGATTGAACGGCCGAGCGCGCCGGCCTTCTTGCCGCCGGAGTATTCCACCAGGTAGACGGCGCACATGATGCCGACCGGAATCGAGATCAGTGCAGCGAACAGAGTGATGAGCAGCGTACCGACGATGGCGTGGTAGAAGCCGCCCAACAGTTCACCTTCACCGGCGGCGAACTCCTTGTCGTAGATGCCCTTCATCCCTTCCATGGAGCGGGACATGAGGGTGGAGTTCTCGACGAGGACGGGGCCGCCCTTCTCAAGCGACATCCACAGAAGTGAGATGAGCGGAATGAGCGCCAGCGCGAATGCCGAAGCCACGAGTGTTGTGGCCACACGGTCGACTGCCTTGCGGCGGCCTTCGACCGTCCACGACCACCCGACGATGATGGCGAGGTTGATGACGCCGGCGAGGAACGCGGCAAGCGGAACGTTGAAGCCGTGTGCGATGACGAACGTCAGGACGATCGCCAGGATGATGGAGCCCGCGGCGACGAACAGGGGTGCGAACTTGGGCAGTCGCTTTGTGACCAGATGCGATGAGCTGCGGTTCTTGTCAACAGTGTTTGTCTGGGTGTTCATCACTTCCCCTTCACGGTCGTGCGAGCAACGATCCAGCGTGCTGTCATGTTGACCACCAGCGTGATCGCGAACAGGACGAGGCCGATCGAGATGAGTTCAGAGAGGCGCAGACCTGCGGCTTCTGGGAAGTTGTGGGCGATTTCCGCTGCGATCGTCTGGTTGCCCGACAGGAGAAGCGACACGATCAGGCCGCCCGAGGACAGAACCATGGCGACGGCCATCGTCTCACCGAGAGCGCGGCCCAGGCCGAGCATAACGGCGGACACAATGCCGGACGTGCCGAAGGGCAGAACAGCCATGCGGATCATTTCCCAGCGAGTTGCGCCAAGAGCCAGCGCGGCTTCTTCCTGCAGACGGGGGGTCTGGAGGAAGACTTCGCGGACGAGCGACGTGATGATCGGCAGAATCATGATGGACAGGACGAAGCTCGCGGTGAGCAGGGTGCGGCCCGTCTGTGAAATGGCTCCGTCGTCGTCGGGCGCGAAAATCGGGATCCAGCCGAGGTACTTGGCCAGCCAGGCGTAGAGACCGACGAGGTTGCTCGACAGTGCCAGGCCCCACAGGCCGTAGACGACCGAGGGGATGGCGGCCAGAAGGTCGATCGTGTAACCGAGAACCGGTGCGAGTTTTCGCGGGGCCATGTGCGTGGTGAACAGCGCAATGCCGATTGCGAACGGCGTTGCGATGATCAGCGAGATCACGGCCGAGATCAGTGTGCCGATGATGAGCGGGAACACGTAGGGCAGGAAGCCGCGTCCGCCGCTGATCTGCGAGGGGTCGTCAAACGACGCTTTGATGGTGTCCGTGGACTGAAGAAGCAGGAAGAATGCAACGCCGGCGAGGATGGCAAGAATGAAAATGCCTGCGCTGAGTGCAGCTGCCGAGAAGATGCGGTCACCGGGACGGATTACCGTGCGGGACTTCTTCGTGTCCGGAGCAGAGGCTTGTGTGTCTGTTGCTGTAGACAAAAGAGCTCCTGTGGTGTGGGTAGGTATTTCAACGGGCTGTGCGGCTGTTCGGAGTCCGTCCCGAACAGCCGCACAGCCCTAATGCTCAGTCTGAGTATGTTTCAGACCGGCGTCAGATCACTTCTTGACTTCGATCTTGTCGAGGGCAGAGGTGATCTTGTCGCGCATTTCAGAGGAGATCGGAGCCGAGCCTGCGCTTTCAGCAGCCGATTCCTGGCCCTCTTCGCTCACGACGAAGTTTTCCCACGCCTTGACCAGGTCGACCTTTTCCTGGCTGTCGTAGGACGAGCACACGATGTGGTAGGACACGAGGACGATCGGGTAAGCGCCTGCTTCTTCGGTGTCGCGCTTCAGTTCAACAGCGATGTCACCTTCGCCGCGGCCTTCTGCGACGGGCGAAGCGTCAACGACCTTGGCGGCTGCTTCGGGGGTGTACTCCACGAAGTCTTCGCCGACCTTGATCTTGGCGGTGCCGAGGTCGTCGGCAACTGCGGAAGCGTCTGCGTAGCCGATTGCGCCGTCGGTTTCAGAAACGAGCGAAACAACACCGTCGGTGCCCTGTGCAGCTTCACCGCCGTATTCCGACGGGAATTCTTCGGCTGCTTCGTCCTTCCAGTCTTCGCCGGCTGCCTTGTTGAGGTAGTCGGTGAAGTTCTTGGTGGTGCCCGATTCGTCGGAGCGGTGGACAGCCGTGATCTTGGTGTCAGGCAGGTCAGCGTCCGGGTTCAGGTCGGCGATTGCCTTGTCGTTCCACTTGGTGATCTTGCCTGCGAAGATCTGTGCGGCGGTGGCAGCGTCGAGGTTGAGTTCGTCAACGCCTTCGAGGTTGTAGGCGATGGCGATCGGCGAAATGTAGACGGGGAATTCGAAAGCTCCGCCGTCGCCGCAGACCTCGTTGGCCTGCTCGAGTTCGTCGTCGTCCATGAATGCGTCCGAACCGGCGAAGTCTGCCTTGCCGGCCAGGAACTGCTTGCGGCCAGCGCCGGAGCCGTCGGGCGAGTAGTTGACGGTCACGTCGGAGTTCTGGCCGGTGAAGTCGGTGGTCCAGGACTGGATGGCGGCCTTCTGCGAGGACGCTCCGATGCCGACGAGTTCGCCGGAGACCTGGTCTCCGCCTTCGTTGCCTCCGCCGGATTCTCCGGTGGCGGATCCTCCGCCGCATGCGGACAGGGTGATTGCAGCTGCGGCGAATGCGGCTGCGGCAGGTGCGAGGCGCGTAAGCTTCACAAGAGTGCCTTTCTTTCGAGGTCACGGGGTAGGTTTTCCCTCAGTGCTCTTCAAAAGCTAGGCCGTGCGTGTAACGCCCAGGAACTTTTAAGGTTAACTGAAGGTGAACCTCTGTTCGGCTGCGGTGTTCCCGGCCACACAAGCGCTGAAATCAGGCTATTGTTGCCGCCGCGATCAGGGTCACTCTGCGTGATTTCCCTGGTCGGGAAGGCTGGTCAGAAAGCTCTTACGCATCGATGGGGCGGAACCGCTCGAAGTCCACGATCTTCGGAATTGAGCCCGGCCGCACATAGGCCACAAGGATCTCGCCGGGGCTGAGGTACGGGTCTTTCTGCGGCAGCTTTTCCGCCAGGCCGGGCACACAGTATTCGGAGACGACGTCCAGGAATGTCGGCAGCACCGGTCTGTGCGAGCAGATGGCGGTCGTCTGGCCGCGCGCCATAACCTTCTTCAGCACCTTGACGGTCTTATTGGGGTTTTGGGTGTTCGCCTTCTCTGACAGCCAGCGGTTGGTGGAGATCTTCAGTCCGCGGCCTGCCGAGAACGGCTTGAGAGTTGCGGTGCAGCGTTTCCACGGGCTGGACAGCAGCTTGGGAATGTTCCAGGAACCCAACAGGCCGGTCAGCGCCATCGACTGGCGCGTACCGATGGCCAGCAGAGGCCGCAGCGCTTCTGTTTCGTGCCATTTGGAGCGTGGGAAGGCCTTGGCGTGGCGGACGATGATGAACTGCCACGCCCGCAGCGAACCTGTTGAGTAGGCGAGTTTGAGCTTCTCCAGCTGTTCGCGGTCTGAATGGCGGGAGACCTTTTTGATGGCCTGATCGATGGGCAGCCACCGCCCCTCATCGACTTCTTTGGGGTTGTCGGCCGCGGGCTTTTGGGTCGTGGTGACTTCAGCAGACCAGTACTTGACGTGCTTGGTGAGCTTCTTTCCCACCGTGTAGCGGGCGTCCGGCAACGGCAGGCCCAGGTGGATGATGTAGCCGGTCTCTTCCCGGACTTCGCGCACGGCGGCTTCCGGAAGTGTTTCGCCTTTGTCGACTTTGCCCTTGGGGAACGACCAGTCTTTGTGCTTGGGTCGGTGGATGAGCAGGACTTCCAGCTGGCCGGTGAAGTCGCGCCACAGAACCGCGCCGGCGGCAAAGACGTCGGCTTTGATCTTGGCGGATTCGCCGGCATTGGCTACAGGGGTGGGGCTCACGGGCGCTCTCCTGGGCGACGGCGGTAGTCGGCGATGGTCAGTTCCTGGTAGTTGGCGAGTTTCTCGCCGTCGGGTGAGCGGTCGATGTGCCGCCACACTCCCGCGGGACCCAGGACGAAGGATTCGGTCGCCGGGTCGAACGCGCGGTCGAACAGGGCGTCGATCTTGGCTATGTGTTCGGCTGATTTGAGTTCGACGAGAGCTTCGACGCGACGGTCGAGGTTGCGGTGCATGAGGTCGGCTGAGCCGATCCACATTTCGGTGTTCCCGTCGTTGAGGAAGGAGAACACGCGTGAGTGTTCGAGGTAGCGGCCCAGCACGGAGCGGACTTCGATGTTTTCGCTCAGCCCCTTGATCCCGGGTCGGATGGCGCAGATGCCGCGCACGAACATCTGGCACTGCACGCCTGCGCGGCTGGCCAGGTAGAGCGCGTCGATGATCGCTTCGTCGACGATGGAGTTGACCTTGATGCGCACGCGAGCGGGTTTGCCGGCGCGAGCGTTTTCGGTTTCGCGGTTGATCAGGTGCAGCAGGCTGGTGCGCACCGACTGCGGTGCAACCACGAGCCGCTGGTAGTCCGAGCGGGGCGAATAGCCGGAGAGCTTGTTGAAGAGCTTCGAAATGTCTTCGCCCAGCACGGGATCGCGGGACAGCAGGCCGAAGTCTTCGTAGCCGCGGGCCGTTTTGGGATGGTAGTTGCCGGTGCCCACGTGTGAGTAGCGGACCAGGCCGTCGCTTTCCTGCCGCACGACAAGACAGAGCTTGGCGTGGGTCTTCAGGCCCACGAGTCCGTAGACCACGTGCACGCCGGCCCGTTCGAGTTTGCGCGCCCACGAAATGTTGGCCTCTTCGTCGAAGCGGGCTTTGATTTCGACGACCGCGAGCACCTGTTTGCCGTCGTGGGCGGCTTCGATGAGCGCGTCGACGATCGGGGAGTCTCCCGAGGTGCGGTACAGGGTCTGCTTGATGGCCAGCACGTGCGGGTCGGCCGCCGCCTGTTCGATGAAGGCCTGCACTGATGTCGAAAAGGAATCGTAGGGGTGGTGCAGGAGGATTTCGCGTTCCGCTGTCGCTTCGAAGACGTCGACTTGGTCGGCGGTTTCGGTGGGTGCGAGGTCGCGGTTCATGCGCGGAACGGCCCGGGGGAAGTGCAGGTCGTCACGGGGAATGTCCGCGATGACCGACAGGCCCGTGAGGTCGAGCGGACCGTCCAGTTCGATGATTTCGGTGTCTGCCAGGTCGAGTTCTTCCTGCAGCAGCGCGCGCACGCGGGGGTGGATGTCGTGGGTGACTTCCAGGCGGACGGGCGGGCCGAAGCGGCGGCGGCTGAGTTCTTTTTCCAGCGCCTTGAGCAGGTTTTCGGCTTCGTCTTCTTCGACTTCCATGTCTTCGTTGCGGGTGACGCGGAAGAGCGAATAGCCGACAATCTCCATGCCTTCGAAAAGGGTGTCGAGCTTCGTGGCGATGAGGTCTTCGATCGTGACGAAGCGGGCGGGGTGTTCTGGTGACACCACCCGGTTTCCGTCGGGGGACTCTGACACGTTGATGAATCGGGGCAGCAGGCCCGGCACTTTGAGGCGGGCAAAGCTCTCCGATCCTGTCGCGGGGTGGCGCAGCAGGATGCCGAGGTTGAGCGAAAGCCCCGAAATATAGGGGAAGGGGTGCGCGGGGTCGACTGCCAGGGGAGTGAGAACGGGAAAGACCCGCTCGCGGTAGAAGCGGTCGATCCGCTTGTGTTCGCGCGCGGTGAGTTCGTCCATCGACACGAAGTGGATGCCCTGGTCTGCGAGTTTGGGCTTGATGTCGTCGAGGAAAAGCCGTGTGTGGCGTTTGGCCAGTGCACGCGAATGCTTGTTGATGGACCGCATGACCGCCCGCGGCTGGGCACCCGTGACAGAAGGCACGGCCAGTCCCGTGGCGATGCGGCGTTTGAGGCCGGCCACGCGGACCATGAAGAACTCATCGAGGTTCGACGCGAAGATCGACAGGAAGTTCACCCGCTCCAACAGCGGGGTTTCAGGGTCGTCCGCCATGGTGAGCACGCGCTCGTTGAACGCCAGCCACGACAGTTCGCGGTCGAGGTAGCGGTCCTGTGGTTCGGGAAGGTCGTGTTTCTTCCCGCTGGCGGCGACGTCGTACATCAGCGTTCTCCCTGCGTTGTTTCAGCGGTGTCCTCAGCCTGCGGCGGGGCGTAGCTGATGTGTTCAATGCGGTGTGTAAACCCCAGACGGTCGTACAGGCCGAGGGCCTTGTCGTTGTCGTCTTCCACGTAGAGTTCGAGCATCTGCGCTCCGCGGCGGTCGATCATGTCGCGCATGCCGGCAACCATGAGTGCATTGCCGATGCCCTTTGCGTGCACGCTGGGGTCGACAGCGATGACGTAGACCTCGCCCACCAGCAGACCGGAAACGTGTTCGGGGTGCATTTTGGTGTCGTGGAAGCCGATGACCCGGCCGTCCTGTTCGGCGATGATGACGTCGCGCGGGTCGAAATCAGCGCTGCGGGTGCGGCCGCGAATGTCCTCAATGGTCTGGTTGCCCTGTTCCGGGTGCCAGGAGAAGGCAGCGTTGTTGATTTCCAGCCAGCGCTCTTCGTCCGCGGTTTCAAAAGTGCGCAGCGAAACTCCGGCCGGCAGATCCAGCGGCGGCAGTTCGAGTTTTTCCACGCGCGGGGTCTGCAGCTGCAGAAGAGTGCGCTGCGGCGTGTAGCCGTATTCGGCGGCAAGAGCCGCGGCGGCCGGGTGGTTTCCGTGCGACCACGGCCACGTGGTGTGCTGACTTCCCTCAGCCCGCAGGCGCTCCAGCAGTTCGGTCCACAGCTTCTTGCCCAGTCCCTGACCTCTGAAGTCGGGGTGGATTGTGAACTCGACGGCACCTCGGGAGCCCAGCCCCGTGGCAATTCCGAAGCCGACGACGGTCGAGCCATCGACCAGAGCGACAGTGGTAGTGTCGGCGGCATCCGCCGCATCGAGCACACCGTCTGACAGTGGGGGAACGCCGTCTGCGCGCTGCGCTTCTGCAAGAAGGCTGCGGACGCTTCCGTCAACGCGGGCGGGAGAGTGAATATCCCAGGACACAGCTGCTGCCACCTTTCGCGGCGATCGGGTTTCCGGCTTCGCGGCCACAGTATATCGACGCGCCGCGCTTTCCCCGCCATTAGGCAGACTCATCCGGCTCTGAGACGATAGGGCCGTGTACAGATGGTTTCGCGCCCTCGTGGCCTTGGTCGGAGCGCTCGCTTTGGGGGCAACCTCCCTCTTGGGAAGCTACCCGCTCGCCGGCGAGGCCGTTGCCGTCATACCCGTGGCCCTGGCAACAGCCGCTCTCGTCGGCGTTCTCGCCTTCGGCTGGCCGCGTCTGACTGACTCCCCGCAGCGCTGGCTGACGTCGATCATGCTGTTCGTGTTCGGCCTGGCCGGCATGGGCAGCACGTGGATGAGCATCTATCCGCCGCACTTGGAGTGGCTGCCGCTGCTGACGGGCTTGGCGCTGCTGTGGGCGTTCGTGCAGAACCTGGCTCGCGGCATTGAGGCTTCAAACGCCGTGGCCAATGTGTCGGCGCAGGTGGCCGGTGTGGTCGTGACGCTCGCGGCGTGTTCGTGGGCTGCGAGTTTCCGCCTGCCGGGCGATAAGTCGGCGATCATCATCGGACTGTCCGCCATTTTCTTGGCTCAATGCGCATCCATCCTGCCGTTCCCGGCCCGCTACACCTCGCCGTTGGCGATCATCGCGGGGCTCGTCGGCGCGCTCATCGCCTACTCCGCTTGGTCGTATCCGACCCAGACTCTCGTTTCGGCGAGCATCATGGGTGTGCTGCTCGGCGGTCTCGTCGCCGCTGTTGACCGTGCGCTCGCCCCGATTGCCGTCGGCCGCTTCCATGCGCGCAGTCCCAGGCGCAGTCCCAACCGCAGCAAAGTCCGCGAAGTCGGCGTTAACCTCACCCTGGGCGGAACACCTATTGCGCTCGGCGGTGTGGTTGTCTACATCTTCGATCAGCTGCCGCTGATCTTCCCCATGATCTGACCTGATCTGTGACCGGGTGGTCAGGTCGACTGACGAGGTGCCGGGCGCGTCTTCTTTCCAATCGCGCCCTGGGTACACTGATGGCATGGATAACTTCGTGGTTCTCGAAACCTTCTTCACCGTTCTTGTTGCCCTCGCCGGCCTCGGCACCATCGGTGTTGCGGCCAAGGTCATCACCAACCTCTTCAAGAGCCGCCGCTGATGGTCACCGAAATCCCTACGGACCTCGCTCCTGAGCTTGTGCCGCTGGCATGGGTCATCGGGTCCTGGGAGGGTGTTGGCGTTGTCGGCTACGCTGACGCTCCTGACACCCAGTTCGGCCAGCGCATCGACTTCGTCGCCCCTGTCGGCGCCCCGTTCCTGCACTACACCGCGCAGGCGTACACGCTTGACGACGACGGCAAGATCGACAAGACGCTGACCATGGAAACCGGCATCTGGCAGCTGGTGCGCCAGCGCGAGGCCCACGATGCCGGTCCGGGACTCATGGTGCCCACCGCGGACACTCCGTTCACGACGGCCGACTCCGTCGAAAAGCTGCGCGGAGACGACGACGCTTTCGAACTCGAAGTGTCGATCGTGCAGCCGCACGGGATCATGGAGCTCTACACCGGCCGCGTCAAAGGCCCGCGCATTGACTTGGCGACAGACCTCGTTGCCCGCACCACCACCTCGAAGGAATACAAGTCCTCCACCCGCATGTACGGGCTGGTCGAAGGTGATCTTCTGTGGGCATGGGACATGGCCGCACTCGGCAACCCTCTTGGCAGCCACGCTTCGGCACGGCTGAAGAAGGTTGCATGACAAAATTTCCATGACGATCGATCACACTGCCGAATACCCCTTGGAATGGGACGACGGGCCGACACTCGAAGAGCGCAGACGCCGCAGGCGGCGTAACCTGGCGATCTTCGTGTCGGTCTTTGTTGTGCTCGCGGTCATCGCGGGGTTCCTCGTGGCGGTCGTGGGAACGGCCACGGTGCGGTATCAGAACATCCGCGCTCATGCGGACAGTGCCGTTGAAGCGGCCCGACAGTTCGCTGATGACCTGCGCGACGACCCGCAGAATGCCGAAGCTTCACGGAAGAAGGCCTCGGACGAACTGCACGCGGCGCGGAAGGAAATCGACAAGTTCCCCATGCCGGTGCTGCGCAAGTCCACTGACGTCGATAAGAACGTGAGCATCGTTGCCACGATCCTCGACCAGTTCATCATCGTCGTCGATGAAGCCGCGCCGACCGCGGTGAAGCTCGCCCAGTCGACTTCGGTGTTCAAGGGCGAAGACGGCCAGTCGCTGACCGAGCGCATCAAAGCGCTCAAAGACGCCGGGCCGGCCCTGGCTGATGCGCCAAAGGCCATGAAAAAGCTCAAAGGCGCGCGGGACACTCTCAACAATGTTGATGAGGCCGGTGCGTGGAGGTCAGTGCGCTCACAGCTGCACAAGTCCCAAGATGCGCTGAACGACGCCTACGACACTTTCGAATCAGCAGTGCCTTTCGCGTCCTAGCGGTGCCTTCGGCGCGCAGCCCGAGCTTGGCGCCCGTCCTCGCTGCAGTATTCCCCGTCGAACAGTCAGGAGACCCCGTGAATTCGCTTCGCTACCCCCGCTCTGCAGCCGTCTACGGCATCGACGAACGCGCTGACGAAGTCCAGCACTTCGGCATGCCGCTGAAAGAACAGCGTGACCTCGCTGCCGGCCGTGGTGTCGCTGACCTTTCGAGCTTCCGCGTGTACACGCTCACCGGCGAAGACTGCCTGCGCTGGCTGCACTCCCTGACAACGCAGTCACTGGAGAACCTGCCGGCCGGCACAAGCACCGAAACGCTGATCCTGTCGGCCACCGGGCACATCGAACACTGGGTGCGGATCATCGCGGAAGAGGACAGCCTGTGGCTGATCTTCGAAACCGGCGGTGAAGAAGCCGTCGAATGGCTGAATTCGATGCGCTTCATGATGCGCGCAGAAATCACCGACCGCACGCCTGAGTTCCAGTGCGTTGGCACGGTCGGCCCCGCACCGGAAGGGCTTCCCGTCCAAGCCGAGTGGAACGACCCGTGGCCTGCAATCGGAGCCGGCTCCGCCTCGTATGCTGCCCTTGACTTGGGCCAGGAACAGGCTTCACCGAAACACCCGGGCCACACGAACGACCTGCGCATTCAGCTGTGCCCGCGGGAGCAGCTGCGCGACTGGCAGCCCGGCGGCGTTGCCGGCCGCGACGCGTGGGAGGCCCTGAGGATCGAGAACTGGCGGCCGTCCCCGCAGGACGTTGATTCGAAAACGCTCGTGGGCGAACTCGACGTGCTGCGCACCGCCGTGCACCTGGCCAAGGGCTGCTACCGCGGGCAGGAAGCCGTGGCGCGCGTACACAACCTGGGTCAGGTGCCGCGCCGCCTGGTGTTCCTGCACGTCGACGGTTCGACTCACACCATTCCGCGCCCGGGCGCGGAAGTCTATGCCGAAGTCCGAGGTGCCGAACGGGTGATCGGGCACCTGACCTCGACCGCGATCCACTATGAGTACGGGCCCGTGGCGCTTGCTCTGATCCGCCGCGGAACCAGTCCTGACGCACAGCTGCTGGTTGCCGGAGACGAAGACGAAAAGCTGCCGACCACGGTCGAAGAAATCGTTGCCTTTAAACGCGAAAACCGCGTCGGCCTGCCGCAGATCAATCGCGAAGTTGATCTTCGTCGGTTTGGCAGGTGAGCCGGTCTGCACGAACGCGTCAGAGAGTTCTACACTGACCTCATGACTACGTTGGAGCAGGGCGGGCAGAGCCTGCCGCAGGAACGCAAACTTGTAACCGAAATTCCCGGACCGAAGTCCCGTGAACTCGAACAGCGCCGCAAGGCTGCAGTGTGTGCCGGTGTCGGCAGTTCGCTGCCGGCCTACATCGTCGCCGGCGGTGGGGGCATCCTCAAGGACATCGACGGGAACCAGATCATCGACCTGGGTGCAGGCATTGCCGTCACAAACGTCGGCAACTCGAACCCGCGCGTTGTGAACCGTGCCAAGGACGCACTGGAAGCGTTCACCCACACGTGCTTCATGGTCAACCCGTACGAGGCGTACGTTGAAGTTGCCGAGGCACTCAACCGCCTGACCCCCGGCGACCACGAAAAGCGCACCCTGCTTCTTAACTCGGGTGCCGAAGCGGTCGAAAACGCCGTCAAGATCGCCCGCAGCTACACCAAGCGCAACGCGGTTGTCGTGTTCGACCACGCCTACCACGGCCGCACCAACCTCACGATGGCCATGACCGCGAAGGCCATGCCGTACAAGAAGGGCTTCGGCCCGTTCGCCGGCGAGGTCTACCGCGCACCCATGTCCTACCCGTTCCGCGACAACGCCGCTTACGGCACCAAGCTGTCCGGTGAAGAGGCCGCTAAGCGCGTCACCACCATGATCGACAAGCAGATCGGCGCTGAAGAAGTCGCTGCGATCGTCATCGAGCCCATCCAGGGTGAGGGCGGATTCATCGTCCCCGCCGAAGGCTTCCTGCCGGCTCTGCAGGAGTACGCGCAGAAGAACGGCATCGTCTTCGTCGTTGACGAAGTCCAGGCCGGCTTTGCCCGCACCGGCAAGATGTTCGCTTCCGAATGGGAGGGCATCACCCCTGACCTCGTCACCACCGCTAAGGGCATTGCCGGCGGTCTGCCGCTGTCGGCAGTCACCGGACGCGCCGAAATCATGGACGCCGTGCACGGCGGTGGCCTGGGCGGCACCTACTCCGGCAACCCCGTTGCCGTTGCCGGTGCCCTCGGCGCCATCGAAGCCTACGAACAGGACGGTCTCGCCCAGCGTGCTCTCGAGATCGGCGAAAAAATGGTTGACCGCTGCACCAAGCTGCAGTCGCGCTTCGCCGAAGTCGGCGACATCCGCGGCCGCGGTGCTATGCAGGCTGTCGAACTCGTTGTCGAAGGCACCACCGAACCGCACCCCACGCTCGCCGGTGATGTCGTCAAGTACTGCGCTGAACAGGGCGTTCTCGTTCTGTCCACCGGTACGTTCGGCAATGTGCTGCGCTTCCTGCCGCCGCTGACCATTTCGGACGAACTCCTCGACGACGCATTCGACGTCATGGAAGAGGCTTTCGCCAAGGCATTCGGCAAATGATCTGAACCGCGCGGTGGGGCTTGCCCTCACCGCGCGGCTAAGCCGCAGAAGCGCTTCCGGCCGTTGCAATCACGCAGCGGCCGGAAGCGTTTCTGCTGTTCTAGTCGGCTTTAGCCCTGGCAAACAGCGCTGCGATGATCGCGCCGGACACGTTGTGCCACACGCTGAAAACAGCGGCCGGCAGTGCTGCGAGAGGCGAAAAATAGGCTGCGGCAAGGGACGCTGCCAGCCCGGAGTTCTGCATGCCCACCTCAATGGACAGTGCGCGGCGCTGGGCGGGGGACAGGCCCGTGAGCCTTGCGGCTCCATAGCCCAGCGCCAGGCCGACGGCGTTGTGCAGGATGACGGCCAGCAGAACAATGAGCCCGGCGGATGCCAGGCTGCTCTTGGAACCGGCAACGACCACCGCGACGATCAGCGTGATCGTGATGGTTGAGAGCCACGGCAGGGCCGGTGCGACGACCTCCACGGCACGTGCCGCAAACAGCCGCACGACGACACCCAAAACGACCGGCACGAACACGGTTTTGACGATCGAGAGCATCATCGCCCCGGCCGACACCTCGAGGTAGGAACCGGCAAGCCACAGTGTGAGGATCGGCGTGAGCAGGGGAGCCAGCAGCGTTGATACCGTCGTCACGGTCACCGACAGCGCAACATCGCCGCGCGACAGGTAGGTGACGACGTTCGACGCTGTGCCGCCGGGCGCACAGCCTACGAGGATGACGCCGACGGCCAGCATGGGCTCCAGGCCCAGCAGGCGGACGATTGCCAGTCCGGCCAGCGGCATGATGGTGAACTGCAGAGCAACACCGATCAGCACTGCCCAGGGGCGCTTGGCGATGCGGGCGAAGTCCGGCATCGTGAGCGTCAGTCCCATGAGGAACATGACCACGCCCAGTGCCCACGGGATCGCGGGGCTCATGGCCACGAGCGTGTCGGATGCGGCGACTCCCAGCAGCCCGCCGAGCACCACCAGGACCGGGAACGCCGTCACGGCCAGTCGTGCGCTGCGGGTCTGCTGGTCGCCGGCTGCTCTGCCTGTGTGTACTGCTGACGAGGTGCCGCTCCCGCGGCCGCTGTCTTCGCTGGGTGAGTTCGTGTTCCCGGGTGCCATAGCGGGTAATCTACGCGCCAGAGCGCGTTCGGCCCAGTGAAATCTCACATGGCAAGAGAACCGCGGGTCCCGAGCCCCACCTCGGCAGTCCACCCCAGCCCCACCTCGGCAGTCCACCCCAGCCCCGCCTCGGCAGTCCACCCCAGCCCCGCCTCGGCGACCTGAGGGAATTACTCGCGGCTCAGGGGTGTTCCGGGATTATGACTGAATCACCGTTGAAGCTTTCGATTCTTGACCTTGTGCCGGTACGCGGCGAGCAGACCACCAGTGATGCCCTGCGGGCCTCGAAGTCGTTTGTGGAAAAGGCCGATGCGCTGGGCTACACCCGCTACTGGGTGGCTGAGCACCACAACATGCCGGCCATTGCATCGAGCCACCCGGCTGTCGAGCTTATGCACTTGGGCCAGAACACCAAGCAGATCCGCTTGGGCTCCGGCGGTGTCATGCTGCCCAACCACGCCCCGTATGCCGTTGCCGAGCAGTTCTCCCTGCTGGCTGCCGTCTACGGTGACCGGATTGATCTGGGCATTGGGCGTGCACCGGGCACCGACCCGTTTACGCGCATGGCCATGTGGGGTCACCTGGGGGATGGCCAGGTGGTCAATCGTGAAGGCCAGCCGGTTGACCCGGTGGAGTACTTCCCGCAGCACGTCATGGACATTCTGCGCCTGCTGAGCCCGGAGGGCCTGGACGTGGAGCTGTTCGGCGATCGCAAGCACACTCTGCGCGCTACCCCGAAGCTTGAGGTCAATCCGGCAGCCCAGGTGTGGCTTCTGGGTTCGAGCAATTACTCAAGCCAGCTGGCCGCGGCACTGGGGCTGCCCTACGTGTTCGCCAATCACTTTGCCGGCCGCGGCGCACAGCAGGCCATGCAGACGTACCGTGACCAGTTCGAAGCAAGCCAGTTCGGAAGCCAGCCGCGCAGCTTCATGACGGCGAACGTCGTTGTTGCTGAAACCGAGGAAGAGGCGTGGAACCTCGCACAGCCTTTCCTCTACCAGATGGCGAACCTGCGGGTGGGTGCTCCCATGCGTTCCATGCCGACCGTCGGGCGGGAAACCGACGAGGTCATGTCTGCCGGGCATCGCGCGGTTGCGGACAAGCTCGCGCAGACCTACATCATCGCCACACCGAAGGACGCCGCCCGTCAGCTGCGCGAACTGGCAGCCGAGGGCGGCGTCGACGAAGTCATGATGCAGGCGGTAGCCGGCGGTTACCCGGACGAGGACCTGGGCAGTTCGGTCGCCCGAGAGCGGACTCTCGAGCTTCTGGCCGAAGAGCTCTTCTGATCCTCTAGCTTCCCGGGGCTCTTAGGCTCCCGAGGTGCCGCCGGCCTGGTCTGCGCCTTCGCCTGCTTGCCGTAGGCGGATGGCGCGGGCCTGGTTGTCGGCGAGTTCCACCAGCAGGCGTCGCTGTGCTGCGGGTGCCTGCGGGTGTTCGTCCAACCACGTGTTCGTCAGGTCGAGCACGCGCTGCAGGTCCTTGCCCCACGTGGGGTAGAGGCCCAGCACCAGACGGCGTGCGATTTCGATTGAGTGGTCAGCCCAGAACGATTCGAGTCGCTCAAAGTACTGTTCCACGTACGGTTCGCACAGCGGCAGGGCGCTCGGTGCTGTGAAGCCCTGGATGGTGGCACTCAGCGCGTCGTTGGACAGTGTGTGGTCGTCGACGGCTGCGGTGAACGCACGCTGTTTGGCCAGTGCCAGAGGCATGGCCGCCCGTGCTGTGCGCGCCCTCAGCGCTCCCGCACCGGTGTTGTCGAGTGCTGCTTCCGCATCGATGTCTTCGTGGTCGGCCCAGCCCTGTGTGACGAGCGCGGTCAGTGCCAGCCAGCGCAGTGAGTGGTCGATTTTCAGGTTGTCCGCCCCGTCGGTCAGGGTGCTGCCGAGCTCTGCGTCGAGCACTGCCGATGCCATTTCCCGTCCGGCGGCGTCTACGGGGTGCGGTTGGGTGAGCACCGTCGAGCGCTGTACCAGCAGCAGTGTCAGTTCGGCCAGGTCGAGCTGGACATCCGATCCAGATGTGGCCGTCGCCAGGGCGTCGAGTGCTGAGCCGAGCAGTGACCGCAGCGCCTCTGGGTGTTCGGCGTCGGCCGTCCATCGGTCGAGTGCGCCGAGCACTGTCTGGCGCATCCCGCCGGCGATGCCGGCGTGGTCTTCACGGCCGAGGGAACGTGCGTGGGCCTCAATGAGGTCTGTCACGGGCAGCAGCCCGTCGCGGGCGGCGTTGGTGAGTGCCGACCAGACCAGCGCCCGGTCCATGGGGTCTGCCAGGCGGCTTACGTGGCGCAGCGCCGTAGCGGTCGAGCGTTCGTCCAGACGGATTTTGACGAAGTCGTCGTCGCCGTGATTGACCAGCAGGAGGTCGGGGGCGGGCTTGCCGATCAGCTGGGGGACATCGGCCGTTGCCGTGTCGAAGTCCAGCGTGAACATGTCCGTGAGGTCAAGGGCCGCACCGTTTTTGGTGAATATGCCCACCCGCATGGTGTGCGGGCGCAGCACGTCGGACCCGTCGCAGTTGCGCTGGTAGGCCTTGGCCCCGGTGATGGTGCCGTCTGCGTCGACGTCCAGGTTGATCCCGATTTCGCTCACGCCGGTGGTCTGCAGCCAAGCCTGAGCCCAGCCCCGTACGTCCCGGTCCGGAGCTGCCGCATCGAGTGCGGACAGGAAGTCCTCCAGCGTGGTGCTGCCGTAGGCGTGGTCGCGGAAGTACTGGCGGGAGCCTTCGCGGAAGGCGTCAATGCCCACGTACGCGACCAGCTGTTTGAGCACGGAAGCGCCCTTGGCGTAGGTGATGCCGTCGAAGTTGAGCTTTGCGGCTTCGACGTCGGGAATGTCTGCGACGATCGGGTGGGTTGTGGGGTATTGGTCTTGGCGGTACGCCCAGTCTTTGCGCGACAGTGCGAAGGACACCCAGCCGTCGTCGAATTCGGTGGCTTCGGCCAGGGCGAGTCCGCCCATGTAGTCGGCGAAGGACTCTTTGAGCCACAGGTCGTCCCACCAGGTCATGGTTGCCAGGTCCCCGAACCACATGTGCGCCATTTCGTGCAGGATGACGTTGGCGCGGCCTTCCAGCTGGCGGCGAGTGACGGCGTCCCGGAACAGGTAGTCGTCGGTGAAGGTCACCAGGCCGGGGTTCTCCATGGCGCCGAGGTTGTATTCGGGCACGAAGATCTGGTCGTACTTGCCCCACGGGTAGGGGTAGTCGAAGAAGTCCATGAAGAAGTCCAGGCCCTGCTTCGTGACCGTGAAGATGGATTCGGGGTCCATGTGGTCGGCGAGGCTGGCCCGGGCGTACAGGCCCAGTGGGATGGTGAGGTCTGTGCCGTTTTCGCCGGCACCGGCACGGGTGTAGGTGTCGGTGAGTTCGACGTAGTGGCCGGCGCACACGCATGTGATGTAGCTCGACTGGCGCAGGGTGGGCGCGAAGCTGTGCCGCGTGATGTCCTTGGCGACCTCTTCGGAGTCCTGAGCTGCTCCGCCGGACAGCACCGTGAAATCGGACGGGGCGGTCACGTCGAATTCGAATACGGCTTTGAGGTCCGGCTGGTCGAAGTTGGCGAACACTCGGCGGGCGTCGGTCGGTTCGTACTGCGTGTACAGGTAGACCTTGTCGTCTGCCGGGTCGAAGAATCGGTGCATGCCCTCACCGGAGCGCGAGTACAGCGCTTTCGCTCCGATGGTCAGTTCGTTGTGTCCGGCGGTGACGGGGAAGGTTACGCGGAAGCCGTCGAAGGCCGAGGCCGGATCGAGGTCCTGCCCGTTGATGCTGACGGCGTACACCGAATCGGCGATGATGTCGATGAACGTCGTGGCGTCTTCCGCCGCGGTGAACGTCACGGTGGTCACGGAGTCGTAGGTGGGGATATCACGGTTGGGTGCACCGGACACGTCGAGGCTGACGCGGTAGGTGTCGAGGGTGAGCAGACGTGCTCGTTCTTGTGCTTCTTTGCGAGTGAGATTTGATGTCATTGGTCCTCCGCCGAACAGCTTTTCATATTTCGCTGAGGGTGGATATATAGACTTCAGGAGGAGGTGCGTCAGTGAGTACAGTCAAGCAGCCGTCTAGGGCCAGACGCCTGGGTTCGTACGTGGGGCTGCGCGCTCGGCTGGGTCTGCGCCGCATCAAGGCGAACTTCAGCCAGTATCTGCAGGTGGTCATCGGCGCTGTTGTGGCGTATTCGTTCTGTTTGCTGGTGCTTGGCCACCAGTACCCGTTCTTGGCGGCCGTCGCCGCAACCGTGGGAACGGGTGTTGTCACAGACCGTCGTCTGCGGCGGGCCACAGAGTTCGGCATCGGCGCGATTTTCGGCGTGCTGGCCGGCGAGGTGGTGCTGTCGCTGTTCGGCACGGGCATCTGGCAGATGGCTCTGGTCATGTTCTGCGGCATTCTTGTGGGCGCGCTCATCAATTCCGGCCCGCTGTTCATCACGCAGATCGGCGTGCAGTCCATCTACGTGGTCACGGTTCCACCTGCGCTGAATGCATATCCCTTTGATCGAACCGTCGACGCTGCTGTCGGCGCGTCTGTCGCAATCCTCATGAGCCTCATCGTGCCGCACGATGCGCGCAAGGCCCCGCGGGACCGAGCGGCGTCTCTGCTCGATGAGATCTCTGAGATTCTGCAGGCCATTTCGCGCAGCATCCGAACGGCCGATACTGGGGCTGCGCAGCGTGCGCTGGAACGGGCACGTGATACCCAGAGCTTTGTCGACCAGTGGCGCAGTTCGGTCAACGTGTCGAAGGAAGCGACTCGCATCAACGCGCGGTCGCGCCGCTACGCAGCCGAGGTCAACCGACTTGCCCGCGCCGCCGAATACGCGGACCGCTCCATGCGCATGGTGCGGATTGTGGCGCGCCGGTCGGTCACGCTGACCCAGACGGGCGAGGCCAGGCCGGAGATCTCGGGTCTCATCGATGCGCTCGCCGAGGGCAGCTCGATGCTCGGCATTGCGCTGCGCCGCGGTACGTCTCGTGTGCCGGCCGAAGAGTACCTGTCATCGGTGGCGGCTCGCCTGGACGTCAAGGCGCCTTTTGTTGAAGACCGTCTGGACGAAACGATCATTCTCATGCTGCGCCCGCTGGCGCACGACCTCATGTGCGCTGCCGGTCTGACCGAAGCCGCAGCTGATGACATCCTGCCGGGCCTGCCGGAACTTGGAGAGAACTGACCGGCACGTGAGTGCCGGGGCTCCTGGTGAGCCAGGTGCCCCGGGGGGAGTGGCCCGGGGAGCTTCCGGCACCTCGTGGAACCACAAGGCTGACGAGGTGCCGGTCACCTGGTGCGGCAAATCTGCAGCTGATCAATTTTCCACACGTTTTGGCACACAGCGTCGATGTCTGCTTGATTGTGGCTGGTCAGAAGCACAGTGCGACCTTCTTCCCGAAGTTCGTGCAGGAGCGTGCGGATCCGCTCAACGCTGCTGTCATCGAGCCCGTTGAATGCTTCGTCGAGGATGATCATCTTCTGACCTTCCATAAAGGCTTGGGCAATAGACAGTTTTTGCTTCATGCCGAGAGAGTAGTTGCGTGCTTTTTGTTTGAGGCTTGGGTCGAGGCCGACTCTTTCCATTGCCGCGGCTGCCTCATCTGGGCCGATGACCCGACGAATTCGGGCGAGGTCGAGTAGATTCTCTAAGCCTGTGAGGTGGCCAAGATAGGCCGGACGGTCGATCACGACCCCGACTTCGGTCGGGAAATCAGCGCGGGGACTTCTGAGGCTTTGGTCCAATCGGATGCTTCCGGAATCGGGCCGCTGCAGTCCGACGATCATTTTGAATAGGACTGATTTCCCTGAGCCGTTAGGGCCTTGAAGACCGTGGATTCGGTTTTCCTCGATCTCCATTGACGCTGATCGAAAGATTTCTGTGCCTTTGAAGGACTTGGATACGTTGTCGATATGCACAAGCGGCTGATTCATGGTTTCCACCGTTCGATGTAGTCGGGTGAGGGAGAGCAGGTCAGTGTCTGTCTGCTTCTGGCAGAGGTCTGAATTTGGAGATCAGAATCAGCAGGGCAGCACTGCTGCAGAAGCTGATTGCTGAGGCGCCCGCGGTCCAGGAGGATTCCCAAGCACCTAGAAAACCGGTTGCGGAAGGTGCAGGCCATAGCGGGTTCGCCGCGGGCAAAGTGGATGCTCCTGCCGCAACTAGGACGAGCGCGGCAGAACCGATTCGCGAAGTCGCCCATACTGCGGCCAGGGCCAACATGATCGTTGCCATGGAGCTGGCAGTCCCGCCGAGTACGACTGCGAGCCAGTCGGTCCAGACAGCCGGGGTGAGGCCGTAGATCATGCCGCTGGCTGCGCAGAGAAGCACAAAGGCCGAAGCTGAAACGAGTGTGCGCGCCGTGTCGGTCACCAGTTCGCGGATCAGTACGCGTGACGCTGTTCCGTGCCGAAGGGCTACAAGAGAGAATCGGGGAAGGACCCACCCGGACCAGCGGACGAGCGAGACCATCGCCAGTCCCAGCCAGACGATGACGCCATAAGCCCAGTGGACGAAGGACAGTCCGGCAGGCGACGTTCCGTAGAACAGCGCATCCGCCGCTGTGTCTTCTGGGGATGCGAGCAACAACAGCATCCAGGCTAGAGCGAGTGCTGTAAGAAACCACACGCTTCGAGGTGTTCGAAGGACTCGAAGGGCGGTGTGGATTCCAGCTCCGGCCTGTATGACAGTTAATGTCGCGATGCTGAAGGCGATGCAGGGGTATATCCAAACGCTCAGGCCGTTTACGGCCGGATGTATCGGCAAAAGAAAAGAGATCGGATTCACCGTTGGCGGAAGGAACTCTGCCCGGAATAGGACGGGTGGCAGAAGAATCAAGCAGGCGGCTGAAATCCTGTGTGCAAAGAGTGAGACACGGCACGCCACCGCGAGCCCTGCGGCAGCAGCCGCCAAGGTTCCAGCCCATGCGAATAGCGGAACGAGGAGTGCGCTGAGGACTGGAGTTTCTGCGAGTGCGAATGCGCTGAGCACCTGTGACCCAGCGGCGTCACCGGGCATTGTGGCGAAGCTGCTCCATGACAGGCTTAGGCCGTTTCCTGTCGCAGTGATTGCAGAGCCGACCGCAGCTCCCACACCTGCAGCGAGTCCTGCGAATGCACCGGTGATCGCCTCCGAGGCAACGGCTGCCCTCACTGTGCCCCGCCGGAGAATTCGCAAGGGAGACATGGAGCTCTGCTGGCCAGTCGCGCTGGCGATGATCAAAACTGGCCACACTGAATACATCAGGGGGTAAGGGTCATGTGAGCCTGCAACAACCGACTCCCAAAAAGAAACCCGCGCATCTGTTGGGATAGGAGGAAAAACAAGACCGAAGACAAAATAGACCCCAGCGCTCGCTAAAAAGATGAGACTGGCTTTTCGCAGGGCCTCTGGGCTTGGCAATGCTTGTGAAACGCGGGTCGAAGAGATTGTGTTCTGACCATGCCTAGGGGGTGCCGAATTCATCGAAGCGCCCGGGGTAAGCGAGGAGACCACAGCGTAAAGCCCACCGTGCCGAGGACCGTGAGCAGTACGACGCAGGTCGTTATGACCGGCTCGTGGAGTGGCCCCTGTTCCAGTCCGGTCGGCAACACTGCGTTGTCAGGCATGAACATCTCCAGCTGTGCGATTGCCAGAGCGGTGCCGACAAGAAAAACAACTGCGGGGCCGAGGAGCAGCGCCAGGAACGGATTGCGCAGATGCATCGCCAAAGCGGCGAAAAGAGCTGTGTAGAGAAGGCCGTGGAAAGCTGTCCAGAAGATCATGAAAACGACGAATTTCCAGGTTCCTGTGTGCGCAAATTGGCTGAATGTCATGTCTTCTGCCACTGGAAGAACCCGTTGTTCTGGCATGAAGGCGACCTGGTCGAATGCGGGTGCAATGGCAAAGGCCCACATTGCGGCCAACCCGATAGCTGAGCCAAACGCAAGTGCTCCTATCGCAGCTGAGCGAACAACGTGGGTTCCAACATAGGAACTCCGTCCCCGGCGAGCGATGATCGGCATCCATCCAGCGGCTTGAGTCTCCTGGAGCACGACGGGCACATAGAGAAGCGCTGCGTAGAAGACGAACAGCAGCGGCAGAACGTTGCCGATCGAAAAAATGAAAAGATCAGCCGGATCGGCGATGACGTTCGACGGTGCCGCTAGTGAACCATAGAGCACAGGAGTGAAGGCGATGAGAATGCCGACCGCAGCGGTCGGCGCAAATCGCTTGACATTGGCTGCTGAGAGAGGCTTTTCCCCAGCGAGCGCTGGAAATACTCGCTGGGGAAAAGCGCTGACTATTGCATGTTTCAGTTGCTCTTCCACTTTCCTGAGACTTGGACATTCACTCGGGTTGTGAGGTTGGTGCTGAACTGCACACGAGTCTTCTTTTCAGCTCCGACTCCGTTGGGCAGATCTCTGGATCTGTTCAGAAAGTTTTTGTTCATGCCTTCTCCTTTGAAGTTCCTTAAACCAGAATAGTAAATGTATGGCTTGAGTCACGTCAATGCTTCGTTTAGCGTTTTATTTGGATGCTGCGGTCCATGGTCTTGCGCCCGGCTAGAATGGCGGCATGCAGGTGCTCGGGAATATCCAAATGGGAATCATGATGCTCATCCAGGTGGGCGTCTTCGCTTTGACGACGATCGCGTTCATCGACTCGCTGCGATTCTCTGACGAGGCCTACAAAGCCATTGACCGCCACTCTAAGGCGCTGTGGTGCATCATCCTGGGTGTGGCCGCGGCCTTGGCGTTCGTCAACCTGCCGATCACCGGCGGCACGGGTGGTCTTGGCCTGCTGGGCATTGCCAGCATCGTGGCCGCCGGCATCTATCTGGGCGACATGGCCAAGAAGCTGCGCGCCGTTCAGCCCCGACGTGACCGGCGATGACGCGCGCGATTCTGCCCGGCGCGGAAGAGCACTACACGGCCATCATCGGCTCGGGTGAGCCCACGACCGTCTTCGCGCACGGCTTCGGCGGCAGCATTCGCGACACCAGGCCCTTCGGAACCGGTATTCGCGGCTCAAAAGTCTTTCCCCACATGCCCGGCCACGGAGGCAACCCATCGCCGGGACCCGGCTGGGACTATCCAATGCTCGCTCGTGCGCTTGCAGGTGTTCTTGAGCGCACTGACGCTGATCACGCACTCGGGGTTTCCATGAGCGCGGGCGCGCTCGCCCGGCTCATCACTGACGGGCATCCGGCTGCACGCAGTCTGAAAAAGGTCGCTTTTGTCCTCCCGGCCTCGTGGACCCCGCCGCCCGAACACCTCATGGAGAACTTTGAGGCGTACACGACGATGCTGCGCGGCTATGTCGAATCCGGTGATGAAGACGGCCTCGTTCGGGCTCTTGTGGAACGCGAAGCGCCCGAAGTGCGGCAGATGCCGGAAGCCCAGCAGTTCACTCGCGGGCGAGCCCGGGCCATCATGACCACCGACCTCAAAGACGGCATCGGCCTGGCACGCCAGACGGCTGTCGACAACCCGGCCGGCGCAGCAGACTTCGCAGGCGAAGTTCTTGTGCTGACCCACGAAGACGACAACAGCCACCCTGTTGAAGTCGCACAGAAATATGCGGCGGCGTTCCCCAGCGCGCACCTCGAAGTTCTGCCGCGCGGCTCCATCCTGTGGCGCGGCCGCCAGGACGTGCGCCGCATACTGGGTGAGTTCTTTGGCAGCTGAGCCGCCGATGCCGAACTCATCCGCTCGCCGTTTGGCACTCATATCCCTGCACACGTCCCCAGCTGCCCAACCCGGTGCCGGTGATGCCGGGGGACTGAACGTGTACGCCCTCAACGTGGCCCGGGAAATCGCGGCCGCCGGGCACACCGTCGACATCTTCACAGCGGACCCGCAGCTGCAGAGCGGCAGCCAGCAGGCACCTCGTGAACTGAGTCCCGGAATCCGTGCCCACCTGTTGGAGACGAGAGCCCAGACAAAAGAGGAACTCGCAGCCGACATCGACATCCTGGCCCGGCAGCTGAGCGAACACCCCGACTACCGTGCCGCCGAGTGCGTGTGGGCGCACTACTGGATTTCAGCCGACGCAGCCCTGCGCGCGAAGCCGCACAAACCGACCGCAGTGTCGTTCCACACGATGGCAGCGGTTAAGGAGCGCGACTTCCCGGGGCACAGCGAACCGGCCCAGAGGCTGGAAGCCGAACGGCGGATCGCGCAGACGGCCGACACCATCGTGGCCAACACCCCGGCAGAAGCCGAAGACGCGCAGGAACTCCTGGGCGCGAAGGCTGACAGAGTGCTCACGGCGCCGCCGGGTGTGCGCGCAGACATTTTCACCCCCGGCGACCAGGCCGAAGCGCGCAGCCGGGTGGGCGTGGACGCCGACCTGCTGGTTCTGGGTGTCGGCCGCATGCAGCGCGTCAAGGGAACCGATTTGGCGATCGAAACCCTCGCATCGCTGCGTGCTCTGCGGCCGGACCTGGCGAGCCGCACGCGCATGGTCCAGCTGGGCGCGGCATCCGGGGACGCACACGACAGCGTGTACACCGAACTGGCCGAGAGGCTCGGGGTTGCTGAGGTTCTTGAGATCCGCGAACCCGTGCCGGCCGAAGAGCTAGCCGACTGGTACAGGGCGGCTGACGTGGTGATCGTGCCGTCGCGCTCGGAGTCCTTCGGCTTTGTCGCCGCCGAGGCGTCAGCCGCCGGCCGTGCGGTTCTCGCCTCGCGCGTGGGCGGGCTGGAGGTCATCGTCGACAGCGGAACAACAGGCGTACTGCTGGCTAAGCGGGACCACCGGCTGTGGGCCGAGGAGCTCGCACGGCTGCTCGACGATGCTGGGCTGCGTGATCGCCTGGGGCGGGCGGCGCACAAGCGTGCACAGAGGTTTACGTGGCAGGCCTGTGCTGAGAAGGTAATGGAAGCACTCACTGTTGCCAGAGCGGGTGGAAAGCCTGCCGGGGAGGAACGAATGACGTCGATCGAAGAAACAGCATCTGCCCTGGTCACTTGGGCCAAAGACGCGGAGGTCGAATTCGATGTGGTCGACGTCGGCCACTTGGTCGTCACGCTGCCGGGCGAAAAGAAGCTCAAAACCACCGTGTCGGTTCGCTTCACGCCCAGCCGAGTCGACCTGCAGGCGTTCCTCATGCGCAGGCCTGACGAAAACCATGCCGCGTTCTACAGGTGGATGCTGCGACGCAACCAGATCCTCCACCTCGTGTCGTTTTTCCTCGACCCGCACGGAGACGTCTACCTGCGGGCATCGATTCCAGCATCCGCGTGGACGCCTGAAATCATCGACCAGGTGATGGGTGAAATCCTCACGGTCTCCGACGGCAGCTTCAACGACCTTCTGGTCCACGGCTTCCTCACCTCGATGAAGCGCGAATGGGCGTGGCGGATCGCCCGCGGCGAATCCACCCGCAACCTCGAAGCATTCAAACACCTGCTGGATACAGACGACAACGAATTCATCGGCACGTTCAGTGAAACCGACGACGACTGAGACAAGCCCCGACGGCTTGGCGGATAACCCTGCCGAGCTAGACCTGCGCATGGAAGAATAGAGACATGACTTACAACCTCGTGCTGCTGCGCCACGGCGAAAGCGAATGGAACAAGAAGAACCTCTTCACCGGCTGGGTTGACGTACCCCTGACCGACAAGGGCCGCACTGAAGCCGCCCGGGCCGGTGAGCTGCTGACAGAAGCGGGACTCGCTCCCGATGTCCTGCACACCTCGCGCCTGAAGCGCGCCATCATCACATCGAACCTCACGCTGGAAACCGCTGACCGGTCCTGGATCGATGTCAAGCGCTCCTGGCGCCTGAACGAACGCCACTACGGTGCCCTGCAGGGCAAGAACAAGGCCGAAGTGCGCGACGAATTCGGCGAAGAGCAGTTCATGACGTGGCGTCGTTCGTTCGACACCCCGCCGCCGGAACTCGACGATGCCTCGGAATGGTCGCAGGCAGGGGAAGCCCGCTACGCAAACCTGGGTTCGGCCATTCCGCGCACCGAATGCCTGGGGGATGTCATCAAGCGACTGCTGCCGTACTGGTACGACGAGATCGTTCCGGACCTCCAGCTGGGCCGCACGGTTCTGGTCACCGCACACGGCAATTCGCTGCGGGCACTCGTCAAGCACCTCGACGGTATCAGCGACGAAGAGATCGTGGGACTCAACATCCCCACCGGCATTCCGCTGCACTACGAACTCGACGAAGACTTCAAGCCGGTGACCCCCGGTGGTCGCTACCTCGACCCGGAAGCCGCAGCAGAAGCCGCTGCCGCGGTCGCAGCCCAGGGCAAGAAGTGAGCTGAGCTTCGGCGCTGAAGTTCAGTGCGCTGAAGTTCAGCATCAACGCAAAGGCCCGGTGTCCGTCAGGACACCGGGCCTTATGCGTTCAGTAGTCTGCTGTTGATCCTATGATGCTCAGGCTTCGTCCTGCTGAGCGCGGATGTCGGCGAGTTCAGCTTCACGGCGGGCCGGTTCGGAGTCGTGAAGGGTTGACAGCGTCGGTTCGAACGAACCGGTCAGCAGGTATTCAACGCGGTGTGCCACGTTGACGGCCTGGTCGCCGAAGCGCTCGAAGTAGCGGGAGATCAGCGTGACATCGGCAATCTGGCTGGGCGAGATTTCGCCTTGGGACAGTTCGCCGATGATGGTGAACACTCGCAGGTGAAGAGTGTCAAGCTCTTCGTCGATGGCGGCGATCATCGGCACGGCTGCAGTGCCGGGTTCGCTCAGCAGCTGAACCAGAGCGTTGCCGATGCGGACCGCGGTCGTGCCCATGTGGGTGAAGACGTCGCGGAACTGCTCCGGCAGAGCCGGTTCGGGGTGGCGGATGCGAACGAGCGAGCCGATGTGGCGGGCGAGGTCGCCCATGCGCTCGATGGCAACCGACATCTTCAGCGCCGCGATGACAGCGCGCAGATCAGCGGCAACGGGGGCCTGGAGGGCCAGCACTTCTGCTGAACGGCGGTCCAGGGACGCCTGCATGCCGTCGATCGAATCGTCTGCGGCGATCACCTGCTGAGCGAGTTCGAGGTTGTTTTCCAAGAGAGCCTGAACTGAGCCCTCCATAGCCACGGTGGCCTTTTCGGCCATTTCGACGAGTCCGTCGGCGATGGATTCGAGTTCATTGCGGAAGGCTTCGCGCACTCGAGGTCCTTTCCTTGAAGTTCTACGTGAGGCACTGTACACCCACACGAATCAAGTTAACGTTTTCAAGCGGGAGTTAAACGAGCCTGTCTCCAATATGAATACCACGGGAAATATCGTCAACTCCGTCGCTTTCAGATAGAACCCGCGTCACCATCCGTTTAGGCTGTCAGTGTGGACGTGTTGATCATTTCGCTCATCACCGGCGGAGTTGGCCTCATTTTGGGCATCGCCGGGATTCTTGCGTTCCGCATGTCCGAAAGCTCGTGGTCGTCCGCATCCCTGCACTCGGACGATGAACTTCCTGACGGCATTGCCGAAGTCCTTGCTGTTCTGCCCAGCGCGGCAATTGTCATTGACGCCGGTGACGATGTCACGAAGGCATCGCCTGCCGCCTACACGTTTGGTCTTGTGCGCGGTCACGTGCTGGCCGCGCCGCAGCTGCGCGAAGCCGTTGCGCGAGTGCGTGTGCGTGGTCTGATCGAAGAGATCGACTTTGAAACTCAGCGCGGGTCGGATGAAAAGAGCCGCCGCTATCTGCACGCTCGCGTTGCTCCGCTGGCAGAGGCCTATGTTCTTGTGCTGTGTGACGACCAGACTGAGTCCCACCGCATCAACGCTGTCCGACGCGACTTCGTGGCGAATGTTTCACACGAACTCAAAACACCCATCGGCGCGATCTCCCTCATGGCAGAAGCCGTTACCGACTTTTCGGACGACCCCGAAGCCGTGCAGCGCTTCGGCGGCAAACTTCAGAAGGAATCTGCTCGCCTGGCGCAGCTTGTCCAGGAGATCATCAACCTTTCCCGCGTACAGGACAACGAACAGCTGGAATCAACTGCCCGGGTCGAGCTCGACGACGTCGTGCAGGAGGCTGTCGATCGGGCGCGGACGAATGCCGAAGCAAAAGGCATCGATCTGTCAGTCTCCGGCAGCCCTGGCACCGCTGTGCAGGGTTCGTTTGACCTTCTGGTCAATGCGGTGCGCAATCTGATTGACAATGCGGTCAACTATTCGAACTCCGGCACTTCTGTGGGCATCAGCGTGGAGTTTGCGGACGGCGATGCTTCGATCACCGTCACCGACCACGGGATCGGCATTTCCCCAGAAGAATCCGAGCGCATCTTTGAGCGCTTCTATCGGGTTGATCCGGCGCGTTCGCGCAATACGGGCGGCACCGGACTGGGTCTGTCGATCGTCAAGCACATCGTGGCCACCCATGGCGGCCGCATCGACGTGTGGAGTCGTCCCGGTGAGGGGTCTACCTTCACCATCATTCTGCCGGCCACGCCGGCTGATAATGTTCGGCTTCTGAAGCCGCCGGAAAACAAGACCTCGGACGGAATGTCTGTCGAAGGTCACGAGAGAAAGGCATGAGTTGACCAAGATTCTGCTCGTCGAAGACGAAGAGTCGCTGTCGGACCCGCTGTCCTACCTGCTGGGTCGCGAAGGCTACGACGTTGTTGTGGCTGCTGACGGCAAGAAGGCGGTCGAGGAATTCGAGACCGGCGGGGCAGACCTGGTGCTTTTGGACCTCATGCTGCCCGGTCTGCCGGGTACTGAAGTCTGCCGCACTATTCGCAGCAAATCGAACGTGCCGATCATCATGCTCACTGCAAAGGACGCCGAAATCGACAAGGTTGTGGGTCTGGAGCTCGGCGCGGATGACTATGTGACGAAGCCGTATTCTTCGCGCGAACTTCTGGCGCGCATTCGCGCTGTTCTGCGCCGTGGTTCAGCGTCTGTTGACGATGAATTCGACGACGTTCTCGAAGCCGGCGGTGTGCGCGTGGATGTTGACCGTCACGTGGTCACGGTGCGCGGTGAGGAAATGCAGCTGCCGCTGAAGGAATTCGAGCTTCTGGAAATGCTGGTTCGCAACGCCGGTCGCGTTATGACGCGCGGTCAGCTGATCGACCGGGTCTGGGGCTCCGACTACGTGGGAGACACCAAGACCCTCGACGTCCACATCAAGCGTCTGCGCGCCAAGATCGAGGTCAACCCCTCCGAACCCAAGCTGCTGACAACACTGCGCGGACTGGGCTACAAGTTCGAAGACTGAGGCGCTGCAGTCTGAGCGGCTGCGCCCATTAGGACTGAACTAAGACAGTTGGCTGGTTGAACAAAGTGCCAACGGGCTGAGACAAAGCCAAAGGTGAGGCCCTCGGGTGGAACTCCACTCGGGGGCCTCTGCTTTAGGCGGTCGCCTACGCTTTAGCGACGGATCCACGCTTTAGCAGTGGCTGTTTTCGCGCAGATTCCGGCTATCGGGTGTTTGCGTGCGGCTAACGGGTGTTTTTCTTGCTTAGGGGTGTTTTTGTCGAGGCGGAGGTGGGGAGGGCGCGCCCGCGCCGCCGAGGTGGGGCTTGTGCTGGGACCCGAATTCCACTTAGGCATTCCCTTGTGCTGCCTCTTGTGGGCGGTCGCCTACGCTTTAGCAACGGATCCACGCTTTAGCAGTGGCTGTTTTTGCGCAGATTCCGGCTATCGGGTGTTTGTGTGCGGCTAACGGGTGTTTTTGTTGCTTAGGGGTGTTTTTGCCGAGGCGGAGGTGGGGCTTGTGCCGGTCTGGTTTGCTCTGGTTGCCGAGGCGGCGCCACATGCAAGAGGTCCCCGAGCGACAATCGCTCGGGGACCTCTGCTGTAAGCCTGTGGTTAAGAACCTTCCCGCTGTGGGAGCAGACTCACCGGCTTCACTGTCCGGTGGTGCTGTCCGTTGTGGTGTCAGCGCCGGCGGACGGTTCGCTGCTGGGCTCCAGGGTCTTGTAGTACCAGTGGCTGCCGTCGAGGATCTGCGTCTGCACGTCTTCGGAGTTGCCGTTGACGGTGACCGTGACGTCGACGAGGGTGCCGGTTTTCTGGTTCAGGCCGGTGACGATGACTTCCTTGTCGCCTTCAGCGTTGGGGTTCTGCGGGTCCTGCGAGAAAGTGTCCCCAGCTTTGACGGTCTGCTTGACGGTCTTGTCGCCGGCCTCAATCGAGACTTCGGCGGTTTCTTCGCTGTTGTTGACCAGCGTGTAGAACAGCTGGGCTTTTTCCTGGTCTTCGTCTGAGATGAGCAGGATGCCGCGAACGTCCACACCGTCAATCGAGGTGGCCGCGCCGTCGCCACCGTTGTAGTGGTACTTGGCGGTCTGCTGAGAAGAGATCAGTGCGGCACAGCCGGTGAGGGGTGCAACCAGGGCTGCTGCGAGCGCGACGGCGCCGAAGCGGGTCAGCCTTTTCACGATTAAAGCTCCTAGAAGAAGAAATGCTAAGCCTCTGACCGCATCGTACCTGTTTTTGTCAACGGTCCGAAACTCGGGTCACAGGATTCAGTATGGAATCTCCCATGGTCCTCTGAAAGTGCCAGTAGAGCGCTATATCACACTGTGGACCGCTGTCGCCCAATTTGCGGAAAGTGTCGTGGTAAGATGGGTCACCGAAAGGGGACTAAAGAGTATGAGTTTTCAGGTTGGAGACACCGTCGTCTACCCGCACCACGGTGCAGCCACTGTTCAAGAAGTGAACACCCGCAAGATCAAGGGTGAAGAGACCGTCTTCCTCAAGCTTGAGGTTTCGCACGGCGATCTGACAATCGAAGTCCCTGCTGAGAACTGCGACCTCGTCGGTGTTCGCGACGTCGTCAACGCAGAGGGTCTGGAAAAGGTCTTCGAAGTTCTGCGCGCTGAAGTGGCCGAAGAGCCCACTAACTGGTCGCGCCGCTACAAGGCCAATCTCGAAAAGTTCCAGTCCGGCGATGTCATCAAGGTTGCCGAAGTTGTTCGCGACCTGTGGCGCCGCGAACAGGACCGCGGACTTTCCACTGGTGAAAAGCGCATGCTTGCCAAAGCACGTCAGGTTCTGGTTTCTGAACTGGCTCTGGCCAAGGAAAAGGAAGAGGACGAAGCCGAAGCAATGCTTGACGAGGTTCTCGCTTCCTGATTTCTGTTACACGGCCCGCGCTCAGACTGTTCTGAGCGCGGGCTTTGTGCTTCTGTGTCGGCTGCTTCCCCGCGTTGACGCCGCCACCGCCATCAGCCGCCATGTCGCTGCCGCCGGCTACCATTGCTGTCGTGGAGACAGCTCTCATCATTCCCGCCGCCGGGTCCGGTACGCGCTTGGGCGCTGACCGTCCGAAGGCCTTCGTTGAACTGGCAGGCCGCACACTCTTGGCGTGGTCCCTGTGCTCTGGTCTGCGTGCCGGCTGCGGGCTCACCGTCATTGCCGCACCCGCCGACTTGCTGGAAGAAGCGCGCGCCATCGCAGACGCCGAATGTGACTCGCTCAATGTCTCACGCAGTCTGGTTGCGGTCGTTGAAGGCGGTGCTGAGCGCACAGATTCCGTCGCTGCCGCACTGGAACTGCTCGAAACCGCCAGCCCTGCCTTCGTCCTTGTGCACGATGCAGCTCGAGCGCTCACCCCAGACGAGGTCTTTGCCCGCGTGATCGATGCTCTGCGCGCCGGTGAACGCAATGTGGTGCCGACCCTCCCGGTAGCCGACACCATCAGGACAGTGGCGGGCGGCACCTCGTCAGTGGAAGACCTCGCGACACCGGTCGACCGCTCCCAGCTCAGACGAGTCCAGACTCCGCAGGGCTTCCGCAAGGAGGACCTGCGGGCGGCCCACCGGCACGCTCGCCAGACCGGTCTTTCGGCAACTGACGATGCGGGGCTCCTGGAAGCCATCGGCATTCCCGCCAGGGGAGTGCCGGGGGCAGAAGCGGCACACAAAATCACGTACCCCGAAGATCTGCGCACAGCGCGCGCTCGACTGCAAGGAGAATGACAATGCGGGTGGGAATCGGCTTTGACACCCACGCTTTTTCGGACGACCCACAGCGGCCCCTGTGGTTGGCGGGCTTGCTGTGGGAAGACGCCGGGCCGGGCCTGGAGGGGCACTCGGATTCCGATGCGGTGGCGCACGCATGCTGTGACGCGCTGTTCTCTGCCGCCGGCATCGGCGACCTGGGCGCGCACTTCGGTGTTGACCGCCCGGAACTTGCCGGAGCGTCCGGTGCTGAACTGCTGAAAGAAGCCGCCCGCCTGGTGCGCGAAGCCGGTTTTTCCATTGGCAACATCGCGGTGCAGGCCGTGTGCACTCGCCCCAAAATAGGCACCCGCCGGGCCGAAGCCCAGCGGGTGCTGAGTGTTGCCGCCGGAGCGCCGGTCGCGGTGTCCGGCACGACGTCTGACGGTTTGGGCTTCACCGGTCGAGGTGAAGGGGTCGCCGCTGTGGCGACCGCCCTGGTTTACCAGGCGTGAGGTTCGTCCGGTGCGAGTTCATCGCCGCCGGTGACTTCCTCAACTGACTTACCGCGCGTCACGATGACGCCGATCAGCCACACGATGGCGAAGATGCCGAACGTCCACAGCATCTGCGTGCGGGTGTCCGGAGCGAACATGCCCAGCACGATGACGGCCAGCAGAGCGGCCGCGGTCAGCCACGACAGGACCGGGTAGCCCCACATCTTCATGGGCAGCGGGGTGCCGTCGCGTTCGGCGCGGTGGCGCAGGATGATGTGGCTGGCCACGGTCGCGATCCAGGTCACGAGCAGTGTTGAGCCGACCACGTTGAGGCCGATGAACAGCACATTGTCCTGGTTGAAGGCGTTGACGAGCACGGATGCGAAGCCGATGAGGACCGACACCATGATCGCTGGAATCGGCACGCCCCTGTTGTTTGCGCGTCCCGTGGCCGCCGGCGCCATGCCGCGGTGGGCCAGCGAGAACACCATGCGGGAGGCTCCGTACACGTTCGCGTTGAGCGAGCTCAGCAGAGCCACCACGATGATGATGGCCATGATGGCGCCCACTGCCGGCAGTCCGGTGGTCGTCAGGGTCGTGACGAACGGGTTTTCAGCAAGGTCCGGGTTGTCCCAGCGGACAGCGAGGATCATGAGCGTCACCGAACCCATGTAGAACACGAGGATACGCAGCACGATGCCCGCGATCGCCTTGCGGATAGAGGTTTCCGGATCTGCTGTTTCAGCTGCTGCGACCGCGAGGATCTCAATGCCCCCGAACGCGAAGATCACGATGAGCAGGCCGGTGCCGATGCCGCCGATGCCCGAGGGCGCCAGGTCGATGCCCTGCACATTGCTCAGACCGGGGGATTCACCGGGGGTCAGGCCGAACAGGAAGGCTGCGACCACGATGAGGAACAGGATGACGAAGGCGACCTTGATGAAGCTGAACCAGTATTCGAATTCGCCGAACGAGCCGACGCCCATGAGGTTGATGACGGTGAAGATGAGCATGAAGGCCAGCACCCAGATCCACTGGGGAACATCCGGGAAGAACGCCGAGCGCATGATCTGCGCGGCGGCTGTCGCCTCAACCGCGACGACCAGGCACAGCTGCACCCACCACAGCCATCCGACGGCAAAAGCGGCCGCGGGGCCCAGCGCCTTGCCGGCGTAGTAGGAGAACGCTCCCGGGTTGGGGTCGGCGGCAACCATTTCGCCGAGCATCCGCATAACCGAGATGATGATGAGTCCGGCAGCCACATAGGCCAGAAGAATTGCCGGGCCGGCAACGGCGATGCCCTCGCCGACGCCGAGGAAGAGGCCCGCGCCGATTGCCGACCCGAGGCTCATCATGACAAGGTGCCGGGTCTTCAGGCGCTTCTGCAGTTGGGTGGTGGCCATGAAAATCCTTTATGAACAAAACAGATGGTGGTCGCGGGTGACACTATGCCGCTCAGTGTCCGCGGTCAATCCATTCCTGCAGGTGCGGTTTTTCCGCGCCGATGCTGGTGGAATCGCCGTGTCCGGTCAGCACGATCGTGTCCTCAGGCAGGGCGAACAGGCGTTCGCGAATCGATTCGATGATCGTGTCGAAGCTCGAGTACGACCGCCCTGTCGCCCCTGGACCCCCGTTGAACAGAGTGTCGCCGGACAACAGGACCGGCACCTCGGCATCCGGGGCGGTGGTTCCCCGAACGTCTTCGGGCAGCACGGCCCCCGTAAGGCCCTCGGCAATGTAGAAGCACGTGGAACCGGGGGAGTGGCCCGGCGTGTGAAGCGCGCTCAGACGCAGACCGGCCACCGTGAAGCTGTCGCCGTCGTCGATCCGCGCGGTGGGCTGACGGTCCTCGAAGACCTGGTCCCACAGAACCGAATCGGCGGGGTTGAGCAGAATCGGCGGGTCGCCGAGCTTGGCCTGGGCATCGAAGACGTACCGAATGTGGTCGTCGTGGCCGTGCGTCAGCAGGATGGCGCTGACTTCGCGTTCGCCGACGGCTTCGGCAATCGCATCAGGGTTGTGTGCCGGGTCGATGACGACGACGGTGGAATCGTCGCCGACGATCCACACGTTGTTGTCGACGTCGAAGGTTTCGCCGTCGAGTGAAAAGGTTCCCGAGGTGATGAGCCGCTCAATGCGGACGGTGCTGTCTGTCATGTGAACTCCACTACCGATCGAAGGACTTCTCCTCGCGCCATCTTGTCAAAGGCATCTTCAACCTGCTCGATGCTGATCCGCTCGGTGACGAACTTCTCCAGCGGCAGGCGGCCCTGCTTGTACAGTTCGGTGAGCATCGGGAAGTCGCGTTCGGGCAGGCAGTCGCCGTACCACGAGGACTTGAGCTTGCCGCCTCGGGCGAACATGTCGATGAAGGGGACTGTCAGCTCCATGTCTGGTGTGGGAACACCCACCAGGACGACCGTGCCGGCGAGATCGCGGGCGTAGAACGCTTGGCGCCAGGTTTCGGGGCGGCCCACGGCGTCGATGACGACATCAGCACCGAAGCCGCCGGTGAGGCTCTGGACCTTCTCGACGACCTCGTCTTCGCTCATGCCCTTTGACGAAAAACTGTGGGTTGCGCCGAGGTCTTCTGCCGCGGCGAGCTTCTTGTGGTCGAAGTCGATCGCGATGATGGTCGATGCGCCCGCCAGCTTCGCACCGGCAATCGCGGCACAGCCCACTCCGCCGCAGCCGATAACGGCCACGGAATCGCCGTGCTTGACCTCACCGGTGTTCATTGCTGCGCCGATGCCCGCCATGACACCGCAGCCCAGAAGCCCCAGTACGGCCGGGTCGCCTTCGTCGACCTTGGTGCACTGGCGTTCGGCAACGAGGGTCTTTTCAGCAAAGGATCCGATGCCGAGTGCTGCTTCGAGCTCCGTGCCATCGGTGAGCGTCATCTTCTGCTTGGCGTTGTGGGTGGCAAAGCAGTATTGCTGTTCGTTGCGCTTGCAGGCGCGGCACTCACCACAGGTGGCGCGCCAGTTGAGGATGACGAAATCGCCGACCTCAACGTGGACGACGCCCTCGCCGACCGCGCTGACAACACCGGCGGATTCGTGTCCCAGCAGGAACGGGAAGTCGTCGCTGACTCCGCCCTGACGGTAGTGGTAATCGGTGTGGCAGACACCGCAGGACTTGACGTCGACGACGACTTCGCCCGGACCGGGGTCGGGGATGACGATGTCGACTAGCTGTACGGGTTCTTCCTTTGCGAAGGCGACAATGCCCTTCACGGTCTGGGACATGCTGACTCCTATAAGCAGTCGTTGATGTGTCATGTCCCACGCTACCGAAAACTCGGCACGAATAAAGGCCGGGCTTCGCGGTGTGCGAAGCCCGGCCTCTGTTCAGTCAGCGGGTGGCGACGGATCAGTCGATGTCGCCGGCCGCCTCGTCAGGGTGCGCCCTGAGGTGCAGGATTGCGGCTCCGAGACCGCCCCAGACGGTGATGATGGCGATGAGCATCATGATGACTGCGGATGCGCTCATGGCGTAACTCCGTTCTCGTTGTGCGGTGTGGCTTCCGGCGCGGCCTGCGGTTCAGTGGTCGCATGTGGGGCGGCGGCCGGGGAGCTGAGCTGCTGTTCGAACTCAGCCTGTGCTCGTTCAACCTTTTCGAGGCTCTTGCGCGGCCACGGTGTGATCGACAGGAGAATCGACACCACCAGGATGAGCCCGAGGACGCCCCAGCCGAGCAGGTTCAGCGTGATCTGCGGATAGCCTTCGTAGCCTTCCTTGATGGTTGTGATAATGACCTGAACGAGCATGACGACCAGGACTATCGGGGTGATGACTCCGACGAACGCCATCCAGACCTTGCCGAGCTTGAACGTTGAGACCACGTTGAGGTGGTCGCGCAGGAACGGCAGGCGGCGCAGAACCCAGGCGACCGTGATGACCGCGATGATGGCAATGCCGACGATTCCGATGTTGTTGACGAAGTAGTCAATCGTGTCCAGTGTGATGAGGCCCGAGGTGGTGGAGAAGCCGACCACCGCGAGAAGCGCCATGCCGCCGCCGACGAATCCGGTCGACTTCCGCTGCGAGATGCCGAGCTTGTCCGAAACAGCTGCGATCGGCACCTGCACCAGCGAGATCAGCGAGGACAGACCCGCGAAGATCAGGCTGACGAAGAACAGCACACCGAAGATCTCACCGAAGGGCATTTCGGAGATGATCAGCGGGAACACCACGAATGCCAGGCCGACACCGCCGGCAGCCACTTCGCTCACCTCGGTGCCAGCAGCAGTGGCCATGAAGCCCAGTGCGGCGAACACGCCGAGGCCCGCGAGGATTTCGAACGCGGAGTTCGACAGACCGACGACCAGGCCGGAGCCGGTGAGGTTGGTGCGCTTCTTCAGGTAGGACGCGTAGGTCAGCATGATGCCGAAGGCAACAGACAGCGAGAAGAAGATCTGACCGTAGGCGGCGATCCACACGCTGGGCTTGGCGATCTGACTGAAGTCCGGCTTGAACAGGGCGTCGAGGCCGGTCATGGCTCCGTCCAGCGTGAGGGCTCGGATGACGAGCCCCACGAACAGGACGATGAGCAGCGGAATGAAGACCTTCGAGAAGCGGGCGATACCGCCCTGCACGCCCAGGAAGAGGATGACGAGCGTAATGACCCACACGCCGATGAGCGGGCCGAGAACTGCGGGCACGATATCCGCGGTCGGCAGACCGCCGTCATCCAGCTGCAGGTACGAACCGAAGAGGAAGCCCTCGGGATCGTCGCCCCATGCCTTCGACAGGGAGAACCAGGCGTAGCTGGCCGCCCAGGCGATGATTGCCGAGTAGTAGATGGCGATGACGGTGGCGATGCCGACCTGGATCCAGCCGATGGGTTCAGCCGCCCGGTTCATCGACCGGAAGGCCAGCGGGGCCGAAGACCGGAACCGGTGGCCGATTGCGTAGTCCAGGAACAGCAGTGGGATACCCGCCGTAAGCAGAGCGATGAGGTAGGGGAGGATGAACGCTCCGCCGCCGCTCTCGTAGGCGACATAGGGGAAACGCCAGATGTTGCCCAGGCCGACTGCAGAGCCGACCGCGGCAAAGATGAAAGCGCTGCGGCTGACGAAAACCTGCCGCTTTTCACCCTGAGGGGGTGCTTGAGTAGACATATAAAACACCTTTGTTTTGATGCGATGTTGAGGAAACTGTAGACGAATTCGTGACGAATGTCATAGTTTTCCCAGTGCGCGTCCAGACTGTTGTCAGTTTGTGATTCGCAGGAGCGCGTACGCGATGGCTTCCTGGCGGGGCACTGGCCGCAGGGGGCGGCTAGACTGTCAGCCGTGACAATTCAGCTGTATAACACCAAGTCCCGCACCCTCGAACCCCTCGTTCCCGTCTGTGACGGCAAGGTGGGGATCTACGTGTGCGGTGCGACCGTTCAGGGCGCGCCCCACATCGGCCACATGCGCTCGGCGGTCGTGTTCGACCAGCTTCGCCGCTGGTTGACCCACAGGGGACTTGATGTTCTGCTGGTGCGCAATGTGACCGACATCGACGACAAGATCCTGCAGAAGTCCGTCGAAGAGGGCCGCCCGTGGTTTGCTCACGCCTATAAGTACGAGCAGGTGTTCACTGCCGCCTACGACCGGATCGGCGTGCTGCCCCCGTCCTATGAGCCCCGTGCCACCGGCCACATCACCGAAATGGTCGAACTGATCGGCAGACTCATCGATGCCGGCCATGCCTACGCGGCGGAAGACGGCAGCGGCGACGTGTACTTCGACGCCCGGTCCTGGCCACAGTACGGTGCGCTGACGCACCAGAGCTTGGACGACATGGCCGAAACCGACGCCGAGGTGCGCGGCAAGCGGGACCCGCGCGACTTCGCCCTGTGGAAGGGACACAAGGACGGCGACCCGCTGACCGCCAGCTGGCCCACCCCGTGGGGTCGCGGCCGGCCGGGCTGGCACATCGAGTGCTCCGCGATGTCGACCAAATACCTGGGGGGCGAATTCGACATTCACGGCGGCGGCCTGGATCTGCGCTTCCCCCACCACGAAAACGAACTCGCTCAGTCGACCGCGGCCGGCGACGGCTTTGCCCGCATCTGGATGCACTCCGGTCTGCTCAATGTGGGCGGGGACAAGATGTCGAAGTCACTGGGCAACTCGATTTTCGCCCACGACCTTTTCGACGATCACTCCGCACTTCTGGTGCGGTACTTCCTGTCCACGGCGCACTACCGTTCCGTGCTGGAGTTCTCGGAAGAGCTGGTCGAAGGCCAGGCTCCGGCCCTTGAGCGGATCCGCAACTTCATTTCCCGAGCCCGCCAGGAACTCGGAGATGAGGCTCCGGCAGTGCCGACGTTCCGCGACACCTCGATAACGGTGCCGGAATCCTTCGCACAGGCCATGGATGCCGACCTCGGCATCCCGAAGGCCTTGGCCGTCGTGTTCGACCAGGTGGGCACCGGCTTCCGCCTGCTTGAGGGTGGGGACCGAGGTGAACTTGCCCGAGTGCTGACTTCGGTTGAGCTCATGCTCGACATCCTCGGCATCAACCCGAGTTCTGCCACCTGGGCGCAGGGTGGGGAATCCTCGGCGACCGCGCACGCTCTTGACCAGCTGGTCGACGAACTCGTACGCACGCGCGCTCAGGCGCGCGCCGACAAGGACTGGGCTGTGGCCGATGCGATCCGCGACCAGCTGGCAGCAGCCGGCATCGTCGTCGAAGACACCGCCGATGGCTACCGCTACCACGTAAGGGACTGAACATGGCAAAGGCAAAGGGCCCGCGCAAGGGCACGGGCGGTCACGGGCGGCGTCGGCTGGAGGGCAAGGGCCCCACGCCGAAGGCCGAAGACCGCGTTTACCACAAGGCGCACAAGGAGAAGCTCGAACGGCAGCGCCGCCAGCAGGGCAAGCAGAACTCTCGTCGCTTCAAGGGTGAACAGGGTGTTGACACTGTGGCTGGCCGCAACTCGGTGCTCGAAGCCCTGCGCGAAGGTGTGCCGGCGAAAGCGCTCTACATTGTGCGCGGCGCCGATTCTGACGACCGGGTGCGCGATGCGATCGCAATTGCCGCTGACCGCGGAGTTCCGCTGTTGGAGGCAAGCCGCGATGAGCTTGACCGCATGACCGACAGGGCGGTCCACCAGGGCCTCGCCCTTGTCCTGCCACCGTACGAGTACGCAACCCCGAAGGACCTGCTGGACGCGGCTGCCGCGGAAGTGCAGAAGCCGCTGCTGGTGGCCCTCGACGGCATCACCGATGCTCGCAACCTCGGGGCCATCATCCGCTCTGCCGCAGCTTTCGGCGGTCACGGTGTGATCATCCCCGAACGCCGTTCCGCCGCCATGAACGCCGGGGCGTGGAAGACCTCGGCCGGCGCAGCCGCCCGCATCCGGGTGGCCCAGGTGGTCAACCTGGCCCGCGAACTCACCGAGCTTAAGAAGCAGGGCGTGTTCGTGCTTGGCCTCGACATGGACGGCGATGTGGATCTTCCGGAGCTCTCTTTGGGCACCGAACCGGTGTGTCTGGTTGTCGGTTCGGAAGGAAAGGGTCTGTCGCGGCTTATTCGCGAAACCTGCGACCAGATCGTGTCGATCCCCATGGCGGGAGCAACCGAATCGCTCAACGCGGGTGTTGCAGCCGCGGTGTCGTTGTATGAAATTGCGCGCACGCGCGGTCTGCGCAGCGCTCCCGCCGAACCCGGCGCCTGAGCCTCAGTCCGCTCCCGTGAGGGAGCGGTACGCCTCCACCAAACGGGAGTCGAGTTTGCGCACGGAGGCGAGATCCGCCTCGTCAGTGGAGTGAGCGGTGTTGAACAGCTCGCCCGCCATGTTCAGGCGCGCCAGTTCAAGATCGTGCGTTTTCTGGCCCTCGGACAGGCTTGGGTGAAGCTCGCCGGTTTCAGCATCGACCAGCCACGCGGTGTACCCGTCGCTGCTGGGTGAGAACAGCGTGTTGGACAGTGCAGCATCGCCCCAGAAGAACCCGGCCCGGTGAAGGCGGGCCAGAAGTTCGGCAAAAGCCTCGACCGCGCTGTGTGCGGCTTGGGAGCGGGGCCCGTCCCGCAGGATCTCGTCGTAGCGAGCGGCGGGTGTCAGCCGTCGGGTGATGAGCGCCCCTGAAGCTGCCGTGGTTCGGCCGGTGACGACCCCCAGTGGGCAAACCGCCGGTAATCGTGCATCCCGCAGTGCGTGCAGCAGGCGGTATTCGTCACCGGCGCCATCTTCGTCCATTTCCTTGATGACCAGCGCGCCAGGCTGCGCGCAGTCTACGGTTCGGACGGTGTTGCGCGACAACCCAAGCGGGCCGAGCTGCACACCACCCCATTCGGCCAGGGGTCTGTCCCACGGCAGGGACGTTAGGTGCTCGCGCAAATCAGCGTCAACAGCGGTGATCTGTGCAGCCGGCACGCCCGCCGGGCCTGGCTCAGGCGCTGAGCGCGCCTGCCGCACGCCCGCTGCCGCGTCCCACCCGCTCGTCACAGGGAGTCGCGCAGCTCGTCGGGCGTACCGAGCCGGGTGATTCTGCCCCTTTCGAGCACGGCGATTCTGTCGGCGATGCTGAGCGCCAAAGGAACGTCGCGGGTGGCGACGATCGACGTGATGCCGATTGTGCGCTGCAGGTCAGCCAATGCCGCGGTGGTCTCTTCGCGGGTGTCTTCGGGCAGGCGGTTCAGCGGTTCATCCAGGAGGAACACTGCCGGCCTGCGCACGGCTGCGCGTGCCATCGAGACAGTGTGGCGCTGGGTGCCGGTCAGTTCGTCCGGGGTGGCGTCCAGCAGGTTTTCCAGACCCATGCGCTTGGCGACGGCGTGCACGCGCTCCCTGGCGCCTTCCTGCGTTTCGCCGTACAGCAGCAGTGCGAAGGCCATGTTCTCGGCGACTGTCATGTGCGGGTAGAGGGCGTAGTTCTCAAAGGCCATGACCACGTGGCGCTGGTGTGCCGGCAGCTTTGTGACGTCTTCGCCATCGAAGGTGATCGTGCCGGCCGTCGGCGTTTCCATTCCGTTGATCAGCCGCAGAAGCGTGGTTTTGCCCGATCCGGTGCCGCCGAGCACAACGAGCAGTTCGCCGTCCGGCACATCAAGGCTGAGATTGTCGATTGTTGTTGTCACAGTCGACGGATACCGGTGTGTGAGGCCTGTGAGGACGACCCGTGCCATTGATGCCTTTCGTCATTGAACAGCGTGGCGAAAAACCGTTGGGGAGCGTTGAACGGAGACAACATTACCGCACATGAGGGCGTCTGTGAGCCTGCCATGGAGTTCTCAGCCTGCCGTAGACTTCGCCGTATGGGTGTTCGGCTGAAAGACGTTGCTGAGCGTGCGGGAGTTTCGGTTTCGACGGTCTCGCGCGTGCTCGGCGGTCGTGACGCCGTCGCGGAGGCAACGCGGGCGAAGGTGATGAGCGCGGTTGATGAGGTCGGCTATCAGCGCTCCACACTGCTCGGTGCGGCCGCGGGCCAGTTTGCCGCGGTGAGTCTGCCGGAGAACCCCGAACACTGGCAGACGGATGTTGCCCGTGCTGCGATCGCTCACCTGCAGCGTGCGGGGCATGCTGTCATGACCCCGTATCTCGATGCTGAGGGGCGGGAACTGCGCGCCTGCCTGGATGCCGGTGCGGCTGTCATCATCACCCCAACCTTCACGGAACTCGATGTTGATGTGCCGGTCGTGCGGTTTTCTGAGTCCGGCAGGCGAAGCACTGCTGTCCGCACGGACGGCATGATGGTCGGGCGCGACGATATCGCCGCCGAAATCGACTTGCGCGCGGGTATGAAGCTGGCATTCGATCACCTGTATGACCTTGGGCATCGCCGTATCGGCCTGGTGTGCAAGGACGTTGGGGAGCTCGCAGAGATCCTCAAGGAGAACTTCGGTGCGCTCCACCCGGCGGCAGCCATCGCGCCAAACCTCGATGATTGGATTGCGGCCGTCCCGAAGACCTTCGCCGGCGGTGTTGAAGCCGCATCAATCCTGCGTGATGCTGCCTGCACCGCGGTCATAACGCAGAGCGCCCTGCAGATGTACGGCGTGTTTGAATCCATGCGCCGTCGTCGCCTGAGTGTGCCGCGGGACCTTTCGGTCATCGGGATCGGTGATTCGTCGACCATGCGGTTCACCAATCCGCCTGCAACTGTCCTTTCCTATGACACCGAGAGCCTGGCTGAAGCGCTCGCCACAGCCGCCCTGCACATTCTGGACGGCAACCCGCCGGTGGCGGTTCCGCCGAACTTCCGTCCCCGGCTGCTGGCCCGCGCCTCGACAGCGGCGGTCAGGAGGTGAGCGTGTCCCAGTACGAACTGTCCGGTGTTTCCCTGCAGCAGATCGCCACGGCTGCCGGCATTTCCCAGGCCACGGCATCACGCGCCCTGCGCGGGTCTTCTGCGGTGGCGCCGAAGACCCGGCGTGCGGTGGACATCGCGCTGCGCACCCTCGGTGTGAAAGTGCCCGCTGCCCCTGACGTCAAGCGGATAGCAGTCGTGACAGCAGCCCCGATCGGGCCGGACATCGAACCGTTCACCACACTGATAGAAGAGCTGACCAAGCGCATTTTCGCGGTCGGCCACGTTGCCGTGCAGGCGGTCACGGACCCGGGCCTTCCGCCGACCTACGAACTCCTTTCCGCCGTCGGCGTGGACGGTGTGATCGTCGTCGGCGGCGGACCCGCTTCGAGCGAAGCCCAGAAGCTGGCGGGTACGGAACTTCCCATGCTGCGCATCTCGCACGCCCGGCACACGGGCTTTGCACAGATCATCATGGATTCTTCCGTCGGCATTGAGACTGCGGTGCGCCACTTGGTGCAGCTGGGGCACACGAGGATCGGCCTGGCGGTGCCGGAGGACTCCGCGAAGAACTCCCGCGTGAGTGCTTTTCGGACCACGATGGCGGACTTGCTGTTCATCACCGGCACCCGCGATCAAGCACCCGTCGTCGTGTCCGACCCCGGCGTGCTGGCTGGAGCGCAGGCGGCCCAACAGCTGCTCGACACCAGCTGCACCGCTGTCATCAGCGCATCCCCGGACCTCACGGTGGGCTTCCTCCAGGCGGCTCAGCGTCTGCGTCTGCGGGTGCCGGACGATCTTTCGTTCCTGGCTGTCGGCGATGTCCCGGACGCAGATGTTTTCAGCCCGCCCATTTCGCAGGTCACGTTCGACTGGGAGCAGCTGGCCAGCACTGGCGTACGCGAAATCGAGCGGCTCATGGCAGGGCCAGTGGATCCGCTGCCGGCCTACTGGGTCGAACCAGAGCTCGTGCTGCGCAGTTCGGATGCACCCCTGGCCCGCCGCTGACTCTACTGGCCGGCCTCCCGGCGCTGACTGTGCTGGCCTCCGCAGGCCACGCTCCTCACTGCTCCCGAGGTGCCGTCAGGCTTCCCGGGACACCTCGCGCTCTCGGGCGCTCGCCAAGTGGGCGAGCGCGCGGGACACTTCGCGCGGGTCTTCCGCACGGAACCGGGCCTCGGTCTGGCCGGGCCCCACTTTGACGGTCAGCCCGCCGGGGTAGCGGTTGAGGTGCCGGAAGGCGTCTTCGTCTGTTGTGTCGTCGCCCATGTAGATGGCGGCGTCGGCGCGTGTGGTCTGCATCAGCTGGTCGATGGCGTCGCCCTTGGTTGTGCTGCGCACGCTGAATTCGACGATGTCGTGACCGTGGACAATCCGCACGTCGTCGAGTTCAGCGGAAAGTTCGTCGAGTGCCCTGCGGACGATTTCGGCGCCTTCGGGTTCGACTTCGCGGGTGTGGAACGCCCGGCCCAGCGGTTTGCGCTCAAGCCACATGCCGGAGATTCCCGTGTGATTGAGGTGCGTATCGAGTTCTTCGTGTGCCGTGTCGATGACGTCGAGCACCCGCAGTTCGCGCGTCGAAAGATCGTCCCCGCTTCCCGGCACGGCAGCATCGGGAACGTCGGCGGCATCGGGGACAGAAACCTCGGCCCCGTGTGCCCCGTACAGCAGAGTGCTGCGCGGGGGAGTGACAACGGAGCGCAGGTTGTCGAGGTTGCGGCCTGTGATGAACGCCGTCCACGTGCGCGGCAGCCGGTCCAGAAAGTCGACTGCGCTGAGGGATTCCGGCAGGGCGCGCGATTCATAGGGGTTGTCCACCAGCGGTGCCATGACGCCGTCGAAGTCGAGTGCAACCAGCAGCAGCTTCGCTTGGGCCGCCTGCGACAGGGCGTCGCGCAGTTCGCTCATGGTGCGGTTCCGCCGCTGTTCTGTCCCGGCACCTCGCCAGGCACCTGTCCCGGCGCCTCTGACGAGTCTGCCGCCTGACCCTGGCTCGCCACCTCGCCCGGCACCTCGGTCCCGTCCAGGCCGGCGCGTACCGCGTCGAGGCTGATGGCCGCGGTTTCCAGCGGAACGGGTTCGGCTCCTGCGATCCAGGCGAGGTCGGACAGGAAACTGCGGGCCCACGTGTGCACGGTTTCGTCTTTCAGGCGTCTGCGCATGGGCCGCATGCGGCGACGCTGTTCACGCACCTCCATGCCGACGGCGCGCATGATGCCGTTCTTCAGTTCGGTGATGTCGTGGGGGTTGATGAGCACGGCCTGGGTCAGCTGGTCGGCAGCACCTGCGAACTCTGAGAGCACAAGCGCGCCGGAATCATCGGTGCGGCAGGCCGTGTACTCTTTCGCCACGAGGTTCATGCCGTCGCGCAGCGGGGTGACGAGCATGACATCTGCCGCCAGGTAGAAGGCCGTCATTTCGTCCCGTGGGAACGAGTAGTGGAAGTAGTGGATGACCTGGTTGTGCAGGCCTGAGAACTCGCCATTGGTGTGGCCGACGGCCAGTTCGACCTCCGTGCGGATCTGCTTGTAGTGGTCCAGTCTTTCGCGGCTGGGGGTGGCGATCTGCACGAACGTGACCTTGTCCTTGTCCAGCCGCCCTTCGCGCAGAAGTTCGTGAACCGCTTTCAGACGGTGGCGCAGACCCTTGGTGTAGTCCATGCGGTCGGTGCCGAGGATCACGATGTCCGGATTGCCCAGTTCGCGGCGGATTTCCTGCGCCCGGGCCTGAATCGCGGGGGTGTCCGCCAGTTCGATGAGTGCATCGGTGTCGACGGAAATGGGGTAGTGGGCGGCCCGCGTGATGTGCTCGTCGGTACCCAAGTCGGGGTCGGCCGTGACGGTGATGTCGTCGCCCTTGGTGATGAAGCCTGAGTGCTTGCGCACGCAGCGGCGGAAGTTCGCGGCATCGGTGGGCCGCTGGAAGCCGATGAGGTCTGCACCCTGGACTCCGCGCAGAATCTCGGAGCGCCACGGCAGCTGGCTGTAGAGCTCCACCGGCGGGAACGGGATGTGCAGGAAGAATCCGATGCTGACGTCCGGACGCATGGACCGCAGCAGCTGGGGAACCAGGAACAGCTGGTAGTCGTGCACCCACACGGTTGCGTTCTTGCCAGCGGTTTCTGCCGTGCGGATGGCAAAGCGGGTGTTGACTTCGAGGTATTTGTCCCACCACGTGCGGTGGAATGCCGGTGGGGCGATGACGTCGTGGAACAGCGGCCACAGGGTGCCGTTGGAAAAGCCCTCGTAGTACATCTGGAAGTCTTCGGAGCTCAAGCGCACCGGCACCAGGTGCATGCCGTCATGTTCGAAGGGGTCGACATCGGTGTCGGTGATTCCCGGCCAGCCGATCCAGGCTCCGCTTGCTCTCCGCACAACCGGTGCGAGCCCCGTTACGAGGCCGCCGGGCGCGGTTTTCCACCCGGGTTCGTCACCGGAATCGTCGCGGTCGATTGGCAGTCGGTTGGCCACAACAAGGAATTCTGGGCCTTCCGCGGGCGGATCGATGGTGGGCAGTTGATCGGCGGCGTACAGGCGTTTCACTGTGCTCCTTACTCGACCACAGACAGTGGCGGTGCACCGGCGGGATGACCCTGGGTGCCCGGTGCGTGTTCTGTGCGGAGATCCGGGACTTAAAGCCCATCCTACTGAATTCGTCTACCCTGTTGGTGATGAATCTGCAGACAGTCGGCGGCTACCGCCTGGGCGAAAAACTCGGCTCGGGCGGCATGGGCGTCGTGTACAAGGGCTATGACGACCACAATCGTCCCGTCGCGGTGAAAGTGCTCAATCCCAGCATTGCGGACGACGAACCTTCCCGCATGCGCCTGGCCCGCGAAGTCCGCACTCTGCAGCGCATTTCCCACCCGCGCATCGCGGCTGTCATTGACGCCGACCTTGACGCGGAGCATCCGTACATCGTCACGGAGTTTGTATCCGGCACGACCCTGCTTGAGGACGTCCGCTCCGGCGGTCCCTTTTCGGAATCTGAGCTCGTACACTTCGGGCACGCGCTGATCGATGCGCTGGAAGCCGTGCACGCGGCAGGTGTTGTCCACCGCGATCTCAAACCCGCCAATGTCATGATCTCCGACGGAGAACCGGTGGTGATCGACTTCGGCATTGCGCAGGCCGCTGACGAGGTGACTGTCACCGTGACCGGTCTGGTCATGGGAACCCCCGGCTACCTGTCTCCCGAGGTGGTCGAAGGGGGAGATTCGGCACCCTCGACTGACTGGTGGGGTTGGGGTGCGACGATGGCGTTTGCCGCCACGGGACGTAATCCCTTCGGCGGTGGCGGTATTGACGCGGTCATCGCCCGCGTGGCGACCGGCCGCGCTGACTTGGAGGGCTGCCCCGAGCGCATTGTCCCCATCATTCGGGCCGCTCTGCAGCCGAAACCGGCGAACCGTCCGGCGGCTGACGAACTCCTGGGCGCTCTCATCGACGTCGAAGAGGGGCGGATGCCCGCCATTGGGCGGGGCTCGGAAAATCCTACGGCGGTACAGCCGCCGGCGGTGGGTCCCACGAACGTCTACCCGCACCCGCAGTCGCCGGCACCCCAGTGGGCGCCGCCGCAGCACGGATCACTGGGGCCCGCTCAGCGGCCCTACCCACCCCAGCAGCCGGCTCCGCCTCGCCCACCCGCTCTTCACCCGTCCCCAGCGCTCGGGTACCAGCCGCACTCACCGGCGCCCATGGTGCAGAACCACGCCGCCAGTCCCGTGGCCCAGCAGGCGGTGCAGTACCCGGCGCATCCTCCCTCTTATCCGAATGCAGGCTATGCCCAGCCGGCCGTGCAGAAGTCCCTCAAGGGACGCCTCCCGACTTTCGGTGCTGTCATGCTCGGCATGGCGGCAGCGGTTTTCGCACCGCTGATCATGGTGATCGTCTCCTACGTGTGGCAGGTGCTGGCGCGCACCTTCGGCAAAGTGCACGTGATTGTGCGCAGGCGGCGCTTCTACGAAGGGCCTGACAGTGCAAAGTGGGGGTTCCTGTCCCACGGGCTAGGGGCGTTCTTCAGTTCGCTGTTCCTCAGCGTCTTCGCGACCATCCTGCCCGTCATGGCGGGTGCTGCGACATTCATCTTGGCCCACCTGAATTTTGTGCAGTTCGGCGGTGCCCCGCTGCCGGTCACTGTGGAGCTGCTGATCGCCTCGTTCGTGTACACGCTCGTTCTGTGGCTGGGGCCGGGTGCGGGGATGCTGCGCTTGGGCACGCGTCTGACCTTTGACCGGTGCACGGGATCATCGCGGGCAGCGGGGATCATCATCGGTGTTGTTCTGCTGGTGGCTGCGGCTTTCCTCCTGTCGGCCGTGCTCGCCTCAGACAGCTTCGACCTGTGGCCGCTGCCGCCGGAGATCCTGGACTCCATACCGCAGCTGACATAGTCTGCGGCGGCCGTTCTATCCGAACCGCATGTGAGTCCGCGGACCGGGGCACAAGTAGGATTGTCTGTGAAATCTTCAACCGGAGGAACAGCGGAGAAACATGGCGAAGAAACCGTCGAACACTGACCGCCGTGCGGCAGCGCGTGAAAAGGCGCGTCAGATTGCCGAAGCGCAGGCGCGTAAGCAGAAGACAGCCAAGCGCGTGCTCTACATCGGAGTCGCTCTCGTAGCGGCACTGGTTCTGGTCGTGGTGGGTGTGCTCATCTACCAGTCCACAAAGCCAGCCGCCCAGCCGCAGGGCTACACCGAAGGTTCGGTGACGTTCGTCAAGGACGGCGACGGCGTAGCGCTGACGGAGGATCCGGCTGGCGACAGCAAGGACGCAAAGGACAGCGCGCCCAACGTCAAGGTGTTCCTCGACTACCAGTGCCCAGCCTGTGCGCAGTTTGAAGGCCTCAACGGCAAGGGGCTTGGAAAGCTCGTTGCAGACGGCGATATTTCGCTGACCTTCCAGCCGGTGGCGCTGCTGGACAACCAGTCCGGCGGTACAAAGTACTCGACCCGGTCGGCCAACCTCATGATGTGTGTTGTCGACTCCGGCCAGGCCGATAAGTTCCAGGAACTGTCGCTCAGCCTGTTCTCCAACCAGCCCGAAGGGGGCGGAACGGGTCTTGATGATCAGAAGATGCTCGACCTGGCCAAGGAGGCCGGAGTCGACGTCGACAAGAAGATCAACACCGCCGAAGACGATGTGACCGTCAAGGACTGCGTGAACAACATTCAGTTCGAGGACTTCGTCACCCAGTCGACAAAGGAAGCTCTCAACGGCGGTCTCAAGGGTACCCCGACGGTGCAGGTCAACGGCGAAAACGTCGGTGACTGGAGCGACCAGCAGTCGTTCTTCGCTGAAATCCTCCAGGCTCAGAAGAAGTGATCGAGGGCGGTCTGCGGCTGCTCCCGACGGGGTTTGCCGCAGACCGCACTCGCACTGATTTGGGCTGTGTGGGCTGTTGGACTAAACTGCTCACGATCGGAGGGAGTCCCTCCGTCCGCCTCCTTAGCTCAGTTGGTAGAGCACCGCTCTTGTAAAGCGAAGGTCGTCAGTTCGAGTCTGACAGGGGGCTCAGCTTCTTCGGGAAGCACCTCATTGTGAGGTGCTTCCCGTTTCTGTTTTGAGTCTCACCTAGACTTCCCCTGTGACGAACGCAGAAGGAAGCAGACTCAGCGGACTTGACCGCTTCTTCAAAATCACGCAGCGCGGCTCGACGGTGGGCACAGAGATCAGGGGAGGTCTGACGACCTTCCTCGCGATGGCCTACATCATCGTGCTCAACCCGATCCTCATCGGTGCGGCCGCTGACTCCACTGGTGCTTTCCTCGGCGGGGGAGACACTCCCAACCTGGCCGCCGTGGCTGCTGCGACTTCGCTCATTTCGGGTCTGCTCACTCTGCTCATGGGCCTGGTGGGCAATTTCCCCATGGCGGTGTCCTCAGCCTTGGGCATGAGTGCGTTCATGGCCTTCGGGGTCGTTGTCATCCCCGGTATGACGTGGGCCGATGCGATGGGCCTGGTGGTCATCGAGGGCATCATTCTTCTGCTGCTGGTGGTCACCGGTTTCCGCACCGCGATCTTCAACGCGGTGCCCGGCCAGCTGAAATCCGCAATCGGTGTGGGCATCGGCTTCTTCATTGCGCTCATCGGCATGATCAACGCCGGCTTCATCAGCAACTCCGGCGGAACAGCGCTCGAACTGGGCCAGGGCGGGTCGATTGCCAGCTGGCCGGTGCTGCTGTTCACCGTCGCGCTCCTGCTGCTGTTCGTCCTCTACGCATGGGGCGTGCGCGCCGCGATCCTCTACACGATCCTCATTGCAACAGCCGTCGCGTTTGCACTCGAAGCGGTGTTCAACCTGGGACCGAAGACCGGAGCCGACGGCGAAGTCGCCAATTCGGGCGGCTGGGGTCTGACGGTTCCGAAGATCGAAGGCGGATGGTTCCATTCGCCCGACCTGTCGATTCTCGGTTCGTTCAACCTGCTGGGTTCGTTCCAGTCGGTTGGCATCATCACCGCAGCACTCGTGGTGTTCACGCTGCTGCTGACGAACTTCTTCGACCTGCTGGGCACCATGATGGCCGTCGGCACGCAGGCGAAACTCGTTGACGAGTCCGGTCAGGTAGAAGGCGCCAAGCGGATCATGGTGGCCGATGCTCTCGGTGCCATCGTCGGCGGTCTGGGCGGAACCTCGTCGAATTCCGGTTTCGTCGAATCGACCGTCGGTGTCGGATCCGGCGCTCGCACCGGCCTGGCGAATGTTGTGACCGGTGCGCTGTTCCTGCTGACGGTGTTCCTCGCTCCACTGGCCGCTCTCATCCCCTCCGAGGCGGCAGCGCCGACACTGGTCTTCGTCGGCTTCCTCATGATGCAGCAGGTTGTGCGCATCAACTGGACGGACATTGAAATTGCGGTTCCCGCGTTCCTCACGATTGTGCTCATGCCGTTTTCGTACTCGATCACCAACGGCATCGGTGCGGGCTTCGTGTCCTACGTCGTGCTCAAGACCGCACGCGGCAAGTTCCGCGAAGTGCACCCGCTCATGTACCTCACGGCCGCACTGTTCATCGTGTACTTCGCATCCGGGCCGATCCAAGCGCTCGTGGCCGGCTGACACGCCACCAGCCCCAGCCGCCGTTGCCACCGGCGCCCAGCCGCCGTTTTCAGCAGTGCCGGTTCGGCACCTCGGCGAGTGACACCTGGCCGAATTCGTCATTCTTCTCAGTGTGACTCGGCTCCTATAGAGTGTTGCCGTCATCGGAAAACACCATGAGGACGCAGATATGGAACCCCTGTACATTCTGATTCCGCTCATCCCCGTCATCATCATCGTGGTGCTGCTGTTCCTGCTGTTCGGCGGGCTGCGCACATCGATCTTCTTCACCGTCAAAACGCAGGAGCGCGTCATCGTCGAGCGCTTCGGCAAGTACCGCAAAGTCTGCGAACCGGGCCTGAACATGAAGGCCCCGTTCGTCGACACGACCACCAAGCCGATTTCGCTGCGCGTGCACCAGCTTGAGGTCAACATCGAAACCAAAACCCAGGACAACGTGTTCGTCATGGTGCCGGTTGCGGTGCAGTACGTGATCGGCGAAAACCAGGTCGTTGACGCCTACTACCGCCTGTCGAACCCGGAAGAGCAGATCCGCTCCTACGTCTTCGACACCGTCCGTTCGGCACTGTCGACCCTGACCCTGGACTCGGCGTTCGAATCGAAGGACGACATCGCCACCTCGGTCGAACAGCGACTGTCGGCATCCATGGCCGGCTACGGCTTCCGGATCGTCAACACCCTCGTGACTGACATCAGCCCGGACTCGCGTGTGCGCGACTCGATGAACTCGATCAACGCCGCCCAGCGCGACCGCGTTGCCGCACAGGCCCTGGCTGAAGCTGACAAGGTCAAGCGCGTCACGCAGGCCGAAGCGGAAGCTGAATCGCGTCGCCTTCAGGGTGAGGGTGTCGCCGCCCAGCGCAAGGCAATCGCCAACGGTATCGCCGAACAGTACGAAGCGCTGCGCCGCGTGGGCATCGAGCAGACCGCTGAACAGCTGCTGCTCATGACCCAGTACTTCGACACCATGCAGGACGTTGCCCGCAACGGAAAGTCGAACGTCATGTTCATGCCGAACACCCCCGGTGCCGTGGGTGACCTCGCGGCTGAAATCCGCAACACGATGCTGGCGACCAACCAGATCCAGGAGGACAGCCTCGGGTCCCGCCACGGTCGGTGACGGAGCCGGCTGAGTCCGGGCCGCCAAAGAGGGGTGCGGCTTGACCGCCCTCACGCGAGAACGGCTGCTGAGCACATGCTCAGCAGCCGTTTCGCTGTTTCAGGTCCTGTCGGAAGGGCCCGAGGCGCCGGGCGGCTCCGGTGCGTCCGGAACTTCTGAGGTGCCGGGGGCTTCCGAGGCGGCCGCATCGTCGGCCGCGGCCTGATGGGCAGCGAGTGAGACGTTTCTGCCGCTTTGGCTGCGGGCGTCGAGGGGAAGCTCGGCCGCGGGGACCCATTCGGCGTATTTCGGGTCAAGGAAAGCCCCCGACGATGTTCCGCGGAGTCGGCGGCCCACCCACGGGGCCAGGTGGTCCTTAAGCCATTCGGCTTCGTTTTCCATGCGGTCGCGCAGCGGTTTCGAGGTTTTCTGCAGCCGGAATCCGCGGAAGTCGACGCGGCTTCCTTCGAGCACTGTCTGTGCGGACTGGGCGACCATGCGGTGGCCCTGCGTGCTCAGGTGGATGCGGTCGGGTGCCCAGTATTCCGGGGCGTAGAGCGGGCGCATGCCCCACAGGTCGAGCATGTAGCAGCCGTGGCGGCCGGCCAGGGTCCACATGTGTGCGTTGTACACGGCCACGCGGGGGCGCAGGGCGCGCAGCATCGGGCTGAACGCGGCGGTGTCGAAGCCGTTGCCCAAAAGCACTTCGATGCCTTCGGCCCGCATGGCTGAAATTGCTCGTTCCAGCTGCTCCGCCAGGCCGTCAACATCGACTGATGGGCGCAGCACGTCGTTGCCGCCGGCCACAAACGACACGAGGTCGGGTTTGAGGTCAAGGGCGACGGGCACCTGTTCGTCGATGATGGCGGTCAGCTGCCTGCCGCGGATGGCGTGGTTGGCGTACAGCAGGTTGGGGCTGCCCACGGGGGATTGGGTGAGTGCGTGTGCCAGCCGGTCGGTCCATCCGATGAAGCGGCCGTCCTCGAGTGCGGATTCGTCCATGAGACCTTCCGAGAATGAATCCCCGATGGCCAGGTAGGTGCGGATCCGGTTGTCTTCGTGTTCTGTCACAGGGCCTCCTTATTGAGCTGGTCGAAGGCTTCACGCAGTCCGCTGGCCCGCTCTTCTGGGTTGGCGGGAATCGTGGTGTCGCCGGTCATGACGCGGCGGCACCACTGCATGACGAGGCTGTTCTTGGGTGCCCGAATGCCGTGCAGGTGTGCCAGGCGGACGATCTCACCGCCCAGGTAGTCGGCTTCGATATTGCCGGTCCCGCGGGCCATGGACTGCCAGGTGGAGGACAGGTTCTGCACTCCGTCGATGGGGGCTTCGGGAATGCGGTCGGCAAAACCGAGCTCTTCGGGCGGGTTGGGGCAGTGCACAATCCCCGCGGCCTCGTAGACGCTGCGAGCTTCGTCCTGCAGCTGCTCCAGCAGGTCGCTGTAGTCGACGGATCCCACGAGGGCGTCGATGCCGTTTGCCAGGTTCGCCAGCAGCTTCCCGAAGGTGTAGGGCGAAGGCTCGGGTACGAGCACGGATGCGAAGTTTCCGGCCGTGAAGTCGCGGTCTGCCTGCTGAAGGTAGTGCGGAAGGGCCGCGTTGTCAGCGGTGCTGGTGGCGCCGGCCTGCGGTCGGGGCACATCCGGACCACACACAGGACCGGTGATCAGCCCGGCCCAGCGGTCTTCCATGAACACAGCCAGCTGTCCCGGTTCCGTGTAGACGGCAGGTGTGTAGATGACGGTCGTCGACACGGTCCGGAACCAACGAGGCGCCTGCTCCTGTGCGTCAGTTCCGTTGAGGAACAGCATGAGCGGCAGGCACTCGCCGGCGGTGCCCAGCTGCCTGCCGTGTTCGTCCTCAACCGGACGGTCGGCCCATTCGCTCAGTGCGGTGGGCGCCTGCTGAGTTTTCACTGCCAGGATGATGACATCGTCAGGGCGGAGATTCACCTGTGCGGCAGAGCGCACTACTGTTGGATGTGCAGTCAGAGTTTCATGCGGAGTGCGGACGGTCAGCCCGGCATTTTCGACAGCATCGGCTTGGCTTCCCCGCGCAACCAACACGTGCTCCACGTCAGCGCGGCAGAATCCAGCGCTGAGCATTCCGCCAATGGCTCCGGCTCCCACAATGATGTATCTGCTCATAGCTCAACACTACTAGGAAGGCGTGGCAAAACTGGATCCTCAGGACGTTCGCGGCCCCGCTTCCGGCCGTGGCGCAGACGGCACCGACGGCACCGGAAGCGACGGCACTGCCGCACCGCACTCAGAGGCATCGACGACGGGACGGAACCCGCAGTCTGAAACTGCGGCCGCGTGGACGTCGAGCGAAAACGCTTCCGAACCTCCCACGCGGTCGGCCCGAGCCCGGGATCTCCTGTCGGACCTTGAAAGAGCCGGTGCTTTTGACAAGCCCACGCAGGAAGTTGAGTACGTTGACGGCAGCATGCCGGAAGGTGCGGGCAGCGAAGCTGAGGCAGGCGGTAAGCCCGTTGCATCAGGTGACGCATCTGGTTCTGCGCAGACCGCCTCGATCAGCGTCGACCAGGTGCGCGAAGGTGTCGCCAGGCAGAGGGCGGCATACACGGCCGCCACCGTACGCCCCGCCAGCGCACCTCGCTCGCGCCCCACGAAACCCGAACCCGCAGATGGTGCCGGGCAGGCACCTCGTCCTTCTCAGGGGCCCGGGGTGCGTTCCGGGGCAGGTGCTGTCACCTCGAAAGCTGGAAGTCCCAAGAAAGGTGCAGCGGCCCAGAGCCAGCGCACCTCACGTTCCAAGCGGCGTGCCGCGCAGCGAATCGCACAGCGTACGGTAGCGCGCTTTGCCTCTGATCCGGAGCCGACCACCCAGCCGGTCCCGATCGTCAAAGTGCTTGAGGGCACCCCGTACCAGGCCCCCGTGCAGGCGAAGGCGAAAAGCGAATCCGAAGCGCGGATGATCCTGGACTTGGCGGTCGACATCGGGGCCATGGTCCTGCGTGCCGGAGCCGGCAGTTCTGACGTTGAGGTCAGCGTCATTGCCGCATGCACCTCGATGGGGCTGCCGAACGCGGAAGTCGACCTCACCGCCACCGCACTCACGGTCCACTACGCCGACCCCGAGGGCAAGCAGATGACGGTCGTGCGGGTTGTGCGTGAGGTTTCCCCGCACTTCGCCAAAGTGTCATCCCTGCACCGGCTGGTGTCCGACATGGTCGCCGGCAAAGTTGACTACACGCAGGCGCGCAGCCGACTGGATGCCATTCGCGCCCAGCGCAGGCCCTTCCCGCAGTGGCTTGTGACCCTTGCGTGGGGTGTGCTCGTGGCGTGCTTCGTCACGCTGATCGGCGGGCGCCTGCCGTCTGCTGTTCTGGGCTTCGGCCTGGCCATCTTCATTGACTGGGTGGGTCGTGTGATCGGTAAGACCGGTCTGCCGGCGTTCTTCCTTGTGATGGCCCAATCGGCGATTGCGACGCTGACTGCAATGTTTGCCCATCACGTCGGGTTCATTTCATCGCCCCAGTATTCGGTTGCCGCGGGCATCGTTCTGCTGCTGCCCACTCTGGGGCTGGTGTCAGCCGTACAGGATGCGCTGTCGAACTTCCCGCTGACCGCTGCCGGGCGCATAGTCGAAACGGGGATGGGCTTCGGCGGCATCGTCTCCGGTATTGCGTGCGCTGTTGTCATCGGCAATACGCTCGAGCTCAAACCGATGGAGATTACGGTGCAGAGCAGCGGGATCAGCGTGCTCACCACGATCATCGCTGTTATTGCCGCGTTTCTTGTCGGTGCTTGCGGCGCCATTGGGTTCTACTGTGCGCGCAGGCTCGTGATCCCGGCCGCGCTCATCGGCCTTGTGGGCTTCCTCGTCTATGTGGGTGCTTCGCTTGTGGGCGTTGAGAACATTATGGCTCTGCTCATTGCGTCGACGATTGTCGGTTTGTTCTGCCGCCCGGTGGCCTCCCGTTTGGGTTCACCGGCGATTGTGCTCATCGTTCCGGCGATCTTCCCGCTGCTGCAGGGGTTGTCGATCTTCGCGTCTGTTTACCGGATGATCCCCGTGCCCGGGGAGGATGTTCCTCTGTCGGTTGGCCTGGGTGCCCTGTTTGCGGCGATCACCGCGAACTCGGCAATTGCCGCCGGTGCTGTGCTCGGTGACTTCCTGTCCCGGCCCATGTCGCGCTACGCGAAATCCCGTCGGACTGCGAAGGCTCGAGCGAAAGCCGAAGAAAAGCTCGAGGCTATGCGCAGGGATGCGGGCATCAAGCCGAGTACGGCCTGATCAGCGCAGTCGTTTTAGTCCACTCGCCAGTCGATGGGGGCTGAGCCCTGTTCCGCCAGCAGCGCGTTGCAGCGGCTGAACGGCTTTGACCCGAAGAAACCGCGGCGGGCTGACAGCGGCGACGGGTGCGGCGAGGCGATGATCGGAATGTTCCCCAACAGGGGAGTGAGCGTCTGTGCGGGCCGGCCCCACAGAATGGCGACCAGTGGTCCGCCGCGGCCGGCGAGTGCGCGCACGGCCTGTTCGGTGACGGCCTCCCAGCCCATTCCGCGGTGTGACCCGGCATCACCCGCACGCACCGTGAGCACTCGGTTGAGCAGCATGACGCCTTGCCGCTGCCAGGCCGACAGGTCGGCATGTTCGGCTGGTGCAATCCCGAGGTCGTCCTCGAGTTCGCGATAGATGTTGCCCAGTGAGCGTGGCAGGGGGCGCACGTGGCGCTCCGCCGCAAACGACAGTCCGATGGGATGGCCGGGTGTGGGGTAGGGGTCCTGGCCCACAATGAGCACTCGCACGTCGGCAAGCGGTTCGAAGAACGCGCGCATGACCTGTTCGGGCCGGGGAAGCACGAGGTGGTGCTGGGCATCCCGCTGGACCGTCCGCTGGAGTTCGCGCACCTTGGGCACGGCGGGGCCCAGTGCTTCCAGCCAGTCGGGGCTGACGTTTTCTAACAGGTCAATCGTCATGACTACGACCCTAGCGCGCACGCACACGGGCTGTGCGCAATCGGGCAGACGGGGGCCTACAAGCCCTGGGGATGCGCGGCTATGCTGAGTCCAAGAGTGTCCCCGCCCACACTTCTGCGGTTGAGGCAGCGCGGGGCACAGCGCAAACGCTTCGATGCCGAAAGGACAAAGACGACTATGGCACAGGTACGGGACTTCCCCGAGGTCAAAGACTGGAAGATGCTCATCGGCGGCGAATGGGGCGAAGCCGCTGACGGCACGTGGGCTGATGTCATCACGCCGATCGACCGCAATCGTGTGATCGCCCGTGTTCCGGAAGGCAAAGAAGAAGATGCCGATCGCGCCGTCAAGGCTGCTCGCGCGGCTTTCCCCGCGTGGTCTGCTCTGCACTTCAAGGAGCGTCAGAAGGTCCTCGGACAGTGCGCCGACGCCCTGGAAGAGCAGGCTGAAGAGCTCGCTCAGCTGACCGCGATCGACACCGGCAACGCGCTGCGCACGCAGGCTCGCCCGGAAACGCAGACGCTTGTTGACCTGTTCCGCTACATGGCCGGTGTGGCAGGCGAAGTGAAGGGCAACACCCTTCCGGCCGGCGAAGCGCAGCTGCAGTTCACCCGCCGCGTTCCGCTGGGCGTTGTGGCAGGTATTCTGCCGTGGAACTCGCCGCTGATGATTGCGGCGTTCAAGACTCCTGCAGCGCTGGCTGCGGGCAACACGATTGTCCTCAAGTGCGCCGAAGACGCACCGCTGACCATCCTCAAGATGGCTGAAATCATCCAGGAGTTCCTGCCTGCGGGTGTCCTCAACGTTGTGACCGGCAAGGGCTCGGTCATCGGTGAGGCTCTCACTCAGCACAACGATGTCGACAAGGTTTCCTTCACCGGTTCGACCGGTGTGGGCCGCCACGTGGCCGAGGTTGCCGGCGCTCGCCTGGCTCACTCTTCGATGGAGCTGGGCGGCAAGAGCCCCAACATCGTGTTCCCGGATGCGAACAACGACTACACGCTCGAACAGGTTCTCCTGTCGACCCGCTTTGCCCGTCAGGGCCAGTCGTGCACCATGGGCTCGCGCCTGTTCCTGCACGAGGACATCTACGACGACTTCCTGGCTAAGCTCGTTGACGGTGTTGCCAAGATGAAGGTCGGCGACCCGCGTGATGAAGACAGCGACATCGGCTGCGTCATCAACAAGAAGCAGTACGATCAGATCGCGAACTACATTGAAATGGGCAAGGCCAACGAGGGTGTGGAAATCGCCTACGACGGCGCTGACAAGCTCGAAGTCGGCGAACCCGGCTTCTACCACGCGCCGATCATCTTCGCGAACGCCAAGAACGAATGGCAGACTTCGCGCGAAGAGATCTTCGGTCCCGTGCTGACCGTCATCAAGTTCAAGACGGAAGACGAAGTCATCGCAATGGCGAATGACTCCGACTACGGTCTGGCCGCGTACGTCTTCACGAAGGACGTCGACCGTGCGCTGCGCGTGGCCGACAAGATCGAGTCCGGCTGGGTGCAGGTCAACCAGGGCGGCGGCCAGGTGGCCGGCCAGTCCTACGGCGGTATGAAGACCTCCGGCTTCGGCCGTGAAGCATCGCTTGAGGGCATGCTCGAAGGCTTCACCCAGATCAAGCAGATCAACGTCAAGATCAACTGATCTGACCAGCCGGGTCAGAGAACCCGCTGGGATGGGAAGCGCCCCGGTTACCTCACACGAGGTGCCGGGGCACTTCTGTGCCGTCTTTCGGCTGCTGTTTAGTTCGGCTGCCGCTTATGTGCTTTTGTCTTTCGGGCTGCTGTGGTTGCTGTGCAGGCCCGATCGGGGCTTGTCAGTGTGCCCGCGGTGTGGCCGTGTTCCGACCTTGCGAGCCTCCGTCTCGTGAAGAAAAGAAGTTGACGAGGGCCCACACCGCGGAGGCCAGGATCAGCGGAATTGTCATCGCCCACGAAGCAAACGCGATGACGGCCTTTGCGACCCAGCCCTCGTCCCCGGCCTGCGACCATACGGTTGCGCCGATGCTGATGAGCAGGAATGCTCCTGCCGCGCAGAGGAGGATCGTGAAGACGGTGCGTGCGCCCTGTGTCTTCGGCATCATGATGGGTCTCCTTTACCTTTGTAATGGGATTTGCCAAACGCGCGTACTGAGTAGTAGTAAATATGGGCTGCCGAGTTGCATGATTTCCTGTCCTGGCGTGGTGCGCAGATCTTCAGCATCGCGTTGCGGAATCGGATGTCGCAAGTCTTTCGGGCTGTTTTTGATCCTGGCGAGTAGCATCGGTCGTGGCGATCACACGCTGGTTTAAAGATTCTGTCCCATTTTTTGGTGAGCTTCTTGGCTACTTTGGGAGTGGAGCAGCCGTTGGCTGCCATCGGGGAAATTTGGTCTGAGCTGCGTTCGTACTCGGCCCTCAAAGCGTCTTCCGACAGGTCGCCTTGGTAGCCGTGATCTTTAAGGGCTTCTTGGAGTAAAGAGATAGCTTCCTCTTCTGAAACAGCAACAGTATCAGCATTTGAAGCAGTTGCTGGAGTTGCTGTGGTGATCGCCAGTGCAAAGGCAGACAGCACTGCGGTGGAAATAACTATCAGCCGACCTAGAAGCGACGAATGCGTAGACATTTTGTCCTCCATTATTTAAATGCGCTGCGTCTTTGCGAGCGCTGTCTTGATTGTAAACTCAAGTTGGCTGATTGCGAGTAGATTTTTTCGATTGAAATTTGAAATGGTGTGTTATCTTATTTGACCTGCGTCCAGGCCTTCGGGGCTGACGGGGGAGGAGTTGCGAAGGTTGTAGGCATCGGCGCGTCAGCGGGGATAGTGCCAACGGGCAGTGTACTTCTGTCTTTATTTATTCACCGGCACCTTGTCACACAACAGGTGCAATAGTGGTGACCCGCCGTGCTTCGATACCGCGCTGCGTCGCACGCCCGTAAACGTCGGGGAAAGTGAATTGTCTGGTCCCATAGTCTCGGACGAGGCCTGGCGGGAAGCTGGGCCGCCGGTATCATGGCCGGAGAAGAGGAGGGAGCATGTCGCAGGAGCTTACGGAACTCGAAGCGGAGATTCTTCGCTTCGAAGGTCAGTGGCCCACCTACGGGGGAGCCAAGGACCGTGCGATCCGCGAGCAGTTCGACCTGTCTGCCGCCCAGTACTTCCAGGTGCTGGGCAGACTCCTCGACAACCCAGCGGCCTATGTCGAAGATCCCGTTCTCATCAAACGGCTTCGCAGAATCCGCGACTCCCGACAGGACACAAGAGCACAGGCGAGGATCCCACGCTGATGGCAGAAGAACCCCAGTACGAAACCCGCGCGGAGCGTCGCGCAGCTGACGCGGCCAACCGTCGAGTCGGAGCTCACCGGGCCGGAGCGTCGGCAGGCAGCTACAAGGCGGCAACCGCTGTTGTCGTTGTCCTCGCCCTGGTGGCGGTCCTCCTGATCGTCGGCGCGGTGAGAATCATCCTCTCCGCCGGTTCTGACCCAGAGGCCAAGGTCGAAGAACAGCAGCAGGTCGAGCCCGGTGCAGACGATTCCAAGGATGAGTCTTCGAAGTCGGCTGATCCCAGCGAAAGCGAATCGGGCGAAGCCTCGGAAGGTCCTTCTGATGAAGCCTCAGAGAGCACCCCGAGTGACGGCGAGTCCACCGGCAGCAGTGACGTTAAGACCGTCGCGGGCGAAAGCGGCGACCCGAACCTGTCGATCCTCAACGCGTCCGGCGTCAACGGCGCAGCCCGCAAGTACGCCGACCAGTACGAGTCCCAGGGCTGGACGCTTGGCCGCGTGGGCAACGCCGGCACCAACGTGTCGTCGACCACCGTGTACTACTCGTCTTCGGAATACCGTGACGCGGCTGAACGTGTTGCCGAGGGCCTCGGTGGTGTCAGCGTTGAGCAGTCCAGCCGCTACCGGGTGGGCGTGACGATCATCATGGGCCCCGATGTGGCAAACAGCGACCCTTCTGAGGGTTGAGCCTGAAGCTGTTTCGGGTGGGCGGCTAAGCCCCGCCGGAACGGTAGACTGAAGTTTCGTTCCACATTTGGGAGATGACATGACACAGGGAACCGTCAAATGGTTCAACGCGGAAAAGGGCTACGGCTTCATTGCCGTGGACGATTCCTCCGACGAAATCTTCGTCCACCACTCGGCAATCCAGATGGAAGGCTACCGTTCGCTGGCTGAAGGCGGCCGCGTGCAGTTCGAGATCGCCCAGGGCGAAAAGGGTGCACAGGCTGAGAACGTCGAACCTCTCGACTGACAGCCAGCCCAGCTGAACTTCTCACGAGGGGGAGGGACAGAATTCTGTCCCTCCCCCTCGTCATGTTCTTTAGGGGGTCGGCGGGTGCGGCGAGGTGCCGACGACAGGGGAGCGGCGCCTCGTCCCAGAACACCGGCCCACCCTTTAGCAGCAAAAACTCCCTTTAGCAGTGGTTGCTAAGGCGCAGATCCCGGCTATCGGGAGTTTTTGTGCGGCTAAGGCGTGGATTCCGGCTAACGGGTGTGCCAGAAGGGACAACGTTCAGCATTTGCACTCTCATGTCGAGAGTGCTAAATCTAGTGGTGGTGAAATGCACTGCCCAGGCAGAGGTCGCCGGGCCTGAAGAAGGGATTCAGGTTCAGCTTCCTGCCGTCGCGGGCACCTGGCGGTGCTAGTCAACTGCCACCCCTTACAGGGAGGAAGCCAGCCACTATGGCAAAGCTCATTGCATTCGACGAAGAAGCTCGTCGCGGCCTGGAGACCGGCCTGAACACCCTGGCTGATGCAGTCAAGGTGACGCTTGGTCCCCGCGGACGCAATGTTGTTCTCGAAAAGAAGTGGGGCGCACCCACCATCACGAACGACGGTGTGTCCATCGCCAAGGAAATCGAGCTCGAAGACGCCTACGAAAAGATCGGCGCCGAACTCGTCAAGGAAGTCGCCAAGAAGACCGACGACGTCGCAGGTGACGGTACGACCACCGCTACCGTTCTGGCTCAGGCTCTCGTGTCCGAAGGTCTGCGCAACGTCGCAGCCGGTGCGGACCCGCTCAGCCTCAAGCGCGGCATTGAAAAGGCCGTCGACTCGCTGACCGAAGTTCTGCTCGACTCCGCCAAGGAAATCGAAACCAAGGAACAGATCGCTGCCACCGCCGGCATTTCCGCTGGCGACCCTGCAATCGGCGAACTCATTGCCCAGGCCATCGACAAGGTCGGCAAGGAAGGCGTCGTCACCGTCGAAGAGTCCAACACCTTCGGCCTCGAACTCGAACTGACCGAGGGTATGCGCTTCGACAAGGGCTACATCTCCGGTTACTTCGTGTCTGACGCAGAGCGCCAGGAAACGGTGCTCGAGGACCCCTACATCCTCATCGTCAACTCCAAGATCTCGAACGTGAAGGACCTCCTGCCGGTTCTCGAGAAGATCCAGCAGTCCGGCAAGCCGCTGCTGATCATCGCAGAAGACGTCGAAGGCGAAGCCCTCGCCGTCCTCGTGGTCAACAAGATCCGCGGCACCTTCAAGTCGGTCGCCGTCAAGGCTCCCGGCTTCGGTGACCGCCGCAAGGCTCAGCTCGCTGACATTGCGATCCTCACCGGCGGTCAGGTCATCGCCGAAGAGGTCGGCCTCAAGCTGGAGAACGCATCGCTCGACCTGCTGGGCACCGCCCGCAAGGTTGTTGTCACCAAGGACGAAACCACCATCGTCGAAGGTGCTGGCGACGCCGACGAAATCGCCGGTCGCGTGCAGCAGATCCGCACCGAGATCGAAAACTCGGACTCGGACTACGACCGCGAAAAGCTGCAGGAGCGCCTGGCCAAGCTGGCCGGCGGTGTTGCAGTCATCAAGGCCGGAGCCGCAACCGAAGTCGAACTGAAGGAAACCAAGCACCGCATCGAAGATGCCGTCCGCAACGCCAAGGCTGCTGTGGAAGAGGGCATCGTCGCCGGCGGTGGCGTGGCCCTCATCCAGGCAAGCGCCAAGGCCTTCGAAAACCTCAACCTTGAAGGTGACGAAGCCACCGGTGCAGCCATCGTCAAGGTGGCCATCGAAGCTCCGCTCAAGCAGATCGCCATCAACGCCGGCCTCGAACCCGGAGTTGTTGCCGAAAAGGTGCGCGGACTCGAAACCGGTCACGGTCTCAACGCTGCAACCGGCGAATACGAAGACCTCCTGGCTGCCGGTGTCAACGACCCGGTCAAGGTGACCCGCTCTGCTCTGCAGAACGCCGCTTCGATCGCAGGCCTGTTCCTCACGACAGAAGCCGTTGTGGCCGACAAGCCGGAGCCCGCACCCGCAGGTGACCCCACCGGCGGAATGGGCGACATGGGCGGCATGGGCTTCTGACCCAGCCGGCCGTGAACACGGTCCACTAGGCAAAGCCGCGGGCGCAGACACACTGTCTGCGTCCGCGGTTTTTCTGTGCGCGTACACGGTTTCCGCTGACCTGCAATTCAGTGTCTTCGCAGGATGGACGACCATAATGGAGCCGTACGATTCACGCGGAGAAGGGACTTTCATGGGCTTCGCTTTCCTCGTCATTCTGGTTGCCGGCGGCGCTGCTGCGTTCGCCATTGCTCGCAGCAACAAGAAGAACGAAGAGGCGGCTCGGCAAAGTGAACTCGCAATCGTTGCCAAAGCGTCAGAAGAGGATGTCACGCAGTTCGGTGAAGAAGTTCGGGCCCTTGACCTAGAAACCGCAGGTGTTGATTTGGGTGACGGCGGCCGTCAGGACTACCAGAAGGCCATCAGCTGCTATGACCTTGCGAAGGACCTCCTGGACAAGATCACTCGTCCCGAAGATATCCGCCACGTGACAGAAGCCCTGGAAGACGGCCGCTATGCCGCCAGCTGTGTGCGTGCCCGCGTAGAAGGCAAACCGCTGCCCACCCGCCGTCCGCCGTGCTTCTTCAACCCGCAGCACGGCCCCAGTGTCGAAGACATCGACTGGGCGCCCGCTGGCGGTCAGCCCCGCCCCATTCCCGTCTGTGCCGCAGACGCCGAACGCGTTGCGGTCGGGGCTGAACCGTCAGTGCGCAAAGTGACTCTTGCCGACGGGATGTCGCGCAGGGCCTACTGGGAGGCAGGCCCTGCCTACGCCGAATACAATCGCGGCTACTACTCGAACTACGCCAGCTCCGGCATGCTTCCCGGTGTGCTCATGGGTGCGATGCTCATGGGGCCGATGATGGGCGGCATGGGAGCCTGGGACGGTTCCTACGCCGATGGTTACCAGGACGGCCTGGCCGCTGACGGTGGCGCGGGCGATGCCGGGGACATGGGCGGTGACATGGGCGACTTCGGCGGAGGCTTCGGCGATTTCGACTTCGGCTTCTGATTGACTGGTATCGGGAATCAGAAGGAGAACAGTGGAAGAAGTCTGGATTCGCGACGACAGCATTCGCCTAGGTCAGGTGCTCAAACTCTCTGGCTTCGTTGAAGACGGAGTCATGGCCAAAGAGCTCATTCAGGACGGTCAGGTGTTCGTCAATGGCGAGCTCAATTCGCGGCGCAGCTCAAACGTCAATGTCGGCGATGTGATTGCTGTTCCCGCTCTTGACATCGAATTCACCATCACACGCGGCTGAGCCGTTCGACAGCTTCACGCGGTGGAGCGTTTACAGCGTTGCGCATCCGCTGAGCTCTCAGCTGACTTCAGTCGAGCATGCCCGGTGCGTCCCACAGGGGCGACCACTTTGACGTGTCTTCTTCAAAGCGAAGATCAGCGCCGATTGCTGCTTTGATGTTGAACTCTTCGGCGTTGTCGCGTCGGTGAGGTCCCGTCTGCACAAACGGGTAGAACGTCCCGCGCTTGTACAGGTAGACGAGTGCCGCGCGTGTGCCGGAGGGTGTGCTGAAGTACAGTGATGAGCACAGCAGCATGGGGCCGAAGCCCGCGTTCTCAATGGAGCTGTTGACTGCGTGCAGGTTTGTGACCAGGCCGGGGATGTCGCGTGCCTGGTTGCTCAGCACGTGCCACGAATAGCCGTAGCTGTCGTCTTCTGTGCGCACCTGAAGGTCGGCATCTTTGGCGATCAGCGCCGAGGCTTCGCGCACAGCATCCGCCGATGCGCCGCCTTCGACCGCGCGGTAGGCCACTGAGGCAACGCCGGTGGGCGCATAGTCTGTTGCGGCTTCCAGTGTCAGCGCTGCAGGCGGCAGGCCGAAAAGAGCGTCAAGGTTCGGTTTGACCGGTTTGGAGCGGCCCAGAAGAGCGTCGAAGAAACCCATTCCTCACCTCTGTGACAGGTTGCGGGCGATGTCCTGCAGCTGGGCCAGGCGCTTTTCCAGGCTGGGGTGCGTGGAGAACAGCTGTGTGACGGACTTTCCGTTGACCGCGGGAATAAGCGCGAGGTGGTTGGCGGCACCGGCTGCCCGCAGGTCCTGGTCGGGGACTTTGGTCATCTGCCCGGAGATCTTCATAAGAGCGCTGGCCAGAGTGGAGGGCTGACCCGTCAGGTAAGCGGCGGCACGGTCAGCGGCGAGTTCGCGGTAGCGGCTGAGGGCGCGGATGAGCACGAAGCTGATCGCGTAGACGATGGCACCCACGAGCATCATAGCGACCATGACTGCCGCGGCGTTGTTGTTGCGCCCGCCGTAGCGGGCGTACATGCCGGAGCGGACCATGAGGCCTGCGACAACGCCCGTAACACCGGCAACAGTCATGACGGTGACATCGCGGTGGGCAACGTGAGCAAGTTCGTGGGCGAGCACCACTTCGACCTCTGCGGGTTCGAGCGTTTCCAGCAGGCCGCGGGTAACGCACACAACCGAGTGGTCAGGTGAGCGTCCGGTGGCAAAGGCGTTGGGTACGCGGGTGTCAGCGAAGGCAACCCGCGGTTTGGGGGAGTCGGCCAGCTGAGTCAGACGGTCGACGATCGCGTGCAGCTCCGGTGCCTGTTCGGGGGAGACCTCGTAGGCTCCCATGGCGCGCATTGCGAGCTTGTCGGAGGAATACCACTGGAAGAAGAAAGCGCCGAAGCTGATGAGCAGTGCGATCACGACACCGCCGAGCGACTGTCCGAGGATCCACCAGATGGCCAGAATCAGGATGACGTAGATCAGCCCGTTGAGGAAGATAGCCCACCCCATGCGGAGGGACAGTCCGCGGTCTTTGACGAACCTGTTTCTGGCCACTGTGCTCCTTGCGTGAACACGGCGGGCCGGTGCGTCCGGCCCGCCGTGCTGGTGATCAGCCCTGCTGGGCGTCGTTCTCTTCTGCCGTGACTTCGGCTTCTTCCGCGTCCTGGACGTCTTCGAGCTGCCCCTGCGGCTTGGACGCCGGGAGGGAATCGCGCATGCGCTGCAGTTCCATTTCGACGTCGTTGTCGGAGCTCATCGCGGCCAGCTGACGGTCGATGTCGTCCCCACCCGTGCCGCTGAAGTCTTCCAGGGCACCGGTTTCGAGCAGTTCGTTCATTGCGCCGGCACGCGCCTGAAGTTCGTTGGTTTTGTCTTCAGCACGCTGAATCGCCAGACCGACATCGCCGAATTCGTCAGAAATGCCGCTGAAAGCTTCGCTGACCTTGGTCTGCGCTTCGGCAGCGTTGTAATTGGCCTTGAGGGTCTCCTTGCGGGTGCGGAAGGATTCGACCTTCGTCTGCAGGCGCTGGGAGGCCTGCGTGAGCTTCTGTTCTTCCGCCTGCAGGTTCTGGTGCTGTCCCTGAAGGTCTTGGATCTGCTGGGCCAGCCCGGACTTGCGGGTCAGAGCTTCGCGGGCCAGGTCTTCGCGGCCCATTTCAAGTGCCTTCTGCGCCTGCCCCTGCAGTTTGTCCGACTGCGATTCAAGCTGGTTGATCTGCAGTTCGAGACGTTTGCGGCTGGTGGCGACATCAGCAACACCGCGGCGCACCTTCTGCAGCAGGTCGAGCTGCTTCTGGTACGAGTAGTCGAGGGTTTCATTGGGGTTTTCAGCGCGGTCGAGAGCCTTGTTGGCCTTGGCGCCGAAGATCATCTTGATCCGCTGGAAAATGCTCATGAGCGCAGATTACTCCTTGCAGTGACTGCTTGGCACGTATTCTGTCCCAGCCTAACGGTCCCGGCTGAGAAAACCTGAGGTTTCTCAGCCGAGACCGGGATTTCCTGCACTCAGCACCCGCGGTCTCCGGTTGACCAGCCTCCTTCGCAGTGTCTGGCTGACCCGACTGTGAACATGTCAGCCGCGGAAGAGTTTGGCGTTGGCGCTTTCGACATCCGCGTACTGCTGACCGGCCAGAGCGAGCGCCTTCTGAATCTGCGTGAGCGATTCATGGACTTTGGCCTGCACCTGCTGCCAGTCGGCGACAACCGTTTGGAAGCCGGCGGATGCGGTTCCCGTCCAGCATTCCTGCAGGGCGCGCAGCTGGTGCATGAGCCTGTCGACTTCGCTGTGCAGAGTGGCCGCGCTGTGCGAAGCGGTCGAAGCTGCTTGGGTGATGCGTTCGGCGTCGATGTTGATGGTGGACATAAGACTCCTTCGTTGTCGTTGAACACCGGACGGTGTCATAACGACAATGAGCCGAATCGCGCGGGCGTAAAAGACAATAAGAAAGGCTGTGGAAACACGCGAGTGCTTCCACAGCCCTCCGAGCTCAAGTGGCCGCGCCACAAAACCGGTTCAGCCCAGCCGTGTTCCGACCGGAATCGACCAACTCAAGCCGACAGGCGCCTCGTGTGAGGTGCGGCAGCCGGCAGAATCTGCGGGATCAGCGGGCCTTGAGAGAGACCGTGATGTCCTGTGTCTTGCCGCCGCGCACAATGGTCAGCGGCAGATCCTGTCCATCCTTCTGTGCCCGGACGAGAGCCTGCAGAGAAATAGCGGAGTTCACGGTGGTGCCGCCGGCCTTGATGATGGCGTCGCCCTCGCGCAGACCAGCCGCAGCCGCGGGGGAACCGCTTTCGACCTTGGAGACGACGGCAGCTCCCGTCGTGATCCCTTCGTTTTCCACAGAACCGGACGTAATAGTCACCCCGAGGTAGGCGTGCTTGGCCTTGCCCGAGCTGATGAGCTGGTCGGCAATGTAGGTCGCTTGGGTGGCGGGAATCGCGAAGCCGATGCCGATCGACCCGGCCTGTTGTTCGCCGGCGGTCGGCATCGTGGCAATGGAAGAGTTCACGCCGATGAATTTGCCGGCCGCGTTGATGAGCGGCCCACCGGAATTACCAGGATTGACCGCGGCATCGACCTGAATGGCGTTGGTGATCGTCGAAATGTCGGCTTCTCCGCTTGAGCCCTTCTGCTGGGTTGCGACGGGACGGTTGAGAGCGGACACGATGCCGGTGGTCACCGTGTCGGCAAGACCTAGCGGATTGCCCAGCGCCATGACGGGCTCACCGACCTTGAGGCCGTTGCTGTCGCCGATCGGCAGCGGGGTCAGCCCTTCCGGTTTGGTGGACAGTTTGAGCACCGCGATGTCGGTGATCGGGTCGCGTCCGACGATCTTCGCTGCAACCGAAGCGCCGTCGTGGAACACGACGTTGATCTCAGACTGGGCTGAATCACCGGGGGCGACAACGTGGTTGTTGGTCACGATGTAGTCGTCTTTGTACACAAAACCCGAACCGAGAGCTTCGCCTTCGGCGCCGCGGGCCTGGATTGAGACGACTGACTTCGACGCGTCCGCTGCGACTGCCGTCCAGTCGGGGCTGTCAACGGTTTTGACCTTCTGATCGGACGTCGAGGTTTCGATTTCGGACTGCTTTCCGCTGCCGCTGATTGCGCTGGTTGCCGCGGTGACTCCCACTGCGGTGCCGCCGCCGATGAGCGCTGCGATGACACCCGTGGCGATGAGCGCGCCCCAGCCTGGCCCGCGGCGGGCAGACTTGGCCGGGCGCGGTCGGACGGAGGGCAGGCCGTGCGGGCCGGCGGGCGGGAAGCCGCTGGGCTGCGGGGTGTGGTTCCGCTGCTGTTGGGTTCCATAGCCGCCGAGGTGCCCGCTGGCCGGCCCCGGAGCACCTGCTGGGTGGCCGGGCTCAGTTGGGTGGCTTGGGTTCGCCTGCCCCTGCTGCTCGGCAAACGGCGGCTGTGCGGGGCCGCCGTACGGTGGACGTTCGCTGTTTCCGTACCCGCCGTCATAGGGGTTGTTGGGGTGGCGCGGTTCGGTCATGAGCGGTCCTTTCTGGTGGTTTCCGGCAGTACGCCCTCTGGCGGGATGGGCAGGTCGACGCGGAAGGTGGCTCCGCCGCCGGGAGTTTCGTGGACGGAGATTTCGCCCTTGTGGGAGTCGATGATGGCCTTGACGATCGACAGTCCCAGGCCGGACCCGCCGGTTGAGCGGTCGCGAGATGAATCCAGACGGTAGAACCGTTCGAAGACTCGCGGTGCGACTTCGGGGTCGATGCCTTCGCCGTGGTCGCGCACTTCGATGCGGACGCGTCCGGCGGGGAAGCCTTCGAGGACATCGGGGACGATGATGCCTCCCGCACCGGGCGGTGCCAGGGGCTGTTCGACGGAATCCGTCCGCTTGTCCGCGGCCGGCCTGCTGTCGGCGGCTGCGCTCGCAGCTGCCCCCTGCGAGGTGGTGGGAACCTGAGCCTTGCCCTGGCCCTTGTTTTGGGGCTTGGCATCAGCGCGGCTGCCGTCGCGTTTGAATATGCGGACGGGGCCGGTGACGAAATCGAGAGCGCCGCGTGACTGCTTGGCCTCTTCTGCTGTGTCGCCTTCGGTTTCGAACGCTTCGGGGACATCCACGACCCCGACCGCGAAGTCGATTGCGACATCGTCGGCAGTGTGGCGCAGGGCGTTGCCGGCCAGATTGCTGATCACCTGGCGCAGCTTGGAATCCGCCCCTTCGATGAGCGGAAGTTCCGGAGCGTCCTCGCCGTCAAGCCCAATGAAGGAAATGTCTCGGTGCGGTGCCTGCGCTGCTGTGTCCGCCGCCGTATCGCGGACTGCGGCAGCCATGTCGACGGGGCCGATTTCTGCGCGGCGCTCGCTGTCGAGCCTGGCCAACACCACAAGGTCTTCGACGAGGTCGCCCATGCGGATGGATTCTGCTTCGATTCGGCCCATGATCTGGGCGACGTCTTCGGGTTTCTGCACGGCACCCTGCCGGTAGAGCTCCGCGTAGCCGCGGATGGTGACAAGCGGGGTGCGCAGTTCGTGGGATGCGTCAGACACGAACTGCCGGATGCGCTTCTCAGAGGCTTTGCGCCCGTCGAAGGAGTCCTCAATGTGTCCGAGCATGGTGTTCAGCGCACTGGACAGACGACCGAGTTCGGTGGAGGCGGGGTATTCCGTGACGCGCTGCGATAGATCGCCGGCGGCAATGCGGGAGGCGGTTTTTTCGATGTCGCGCAGCGGTCGGAAGGTGTTGGTGATGGCGAAGTAGCCGACACCGCCGACGATCGCCAGGGCGAGCACCCCGATGCCGATCATGGTGCTGCGGGCGTAGTCGCTGATTTCGTCGATGTCTTTGTCGAACGGCAGTGCGATCGCCACGAGCATGTCGGAGTTCTTCAGCGGCAGCGTGCGCACGCGCCACTGCGAGGTGCTGCCGGGCACCGTGAACGGCTGGCTGCGGTTCTCGGCAACTGTCTGTGCGTTGACTTCCGGCAGGTAGGGGACGTTGGTTTCCGACGGGGCGACGGGGTCGTAGGCTTTGCGGCCGTCTGCCGTGTAGAACTGCACGTAGTAGGTACCCGGCAGCATCGAGCTGATGATCTGGTCCTGCGATGTGGTCTGCAGGGGTGTGTGCGTCATGACTTCGTCGGCGGCTCTGATCGCCAGGGCCTGCGATGTCGAGACCAGCCGCTGGTCGGTGCGCTCGATGAGGGACGCGCGCAGGTTCTCCAGTACCCATGCGCTGGTGCCGGTTAGCACGAGCAGCATGAGGGTCATCATGATCGCCAGCAGTTTGCCGGTGAGCGACCAGTCTTGCCACAGGACGTGGGATGAGCGGCGCTGAGCTTGAGTGGTCAAGGTGAGTGTGCTTTCCAATGCAAAGGGGCGAGCCTGCCGGTCCCGCCCCTTGGTGATGCATGCTTATTTGGCGTCTGCGGTTCGCAACATGTATCCGACCCCGCGTTTGGTCTGGATCATCGGAGTCCATTCGACGTCGATGGGGTTGCCCGCTTCGTCCGTCGTGGGGGCCACGTCGATCTTGCGGCGCAGGTACGAAATATAGGATTCCACGATTCCGGTGTCTCCGCCGAAGTCGTATTCCCACACGTGGTCGAGGATCTGCGATTTCGACAGCACCCGGTTGGCGTTGAGCATGAGGTAGCGCAGCAGTTTGAATTCGGTGGGGGACAGGTCGATGAGGATGCCCCCGCGGCGAACTTCATGGGTGTCGTCGTCAAGTTCGAGTTCGCCGACTTCGATGACCGCGGTCTCTTCTTCTTCCGCCGCGTGGGTGCGGCGCAGGACTGCGCGGATGCGGGCGACGACCTCTTCGAGGCTGAACGGCTTGGTCACGTAGTCGTCGCCGCCGACGGTCAGACCCGTGATCTTGTCCGAGGTGTCGTCGCGAGCGGTGAGGAATACCACCGGGATGTGGAAGCCGGCCTGGCGCAGGCGGCGGGTGACGGTGAAGCCGTCCATGTCGGGCAGCATGACGTCGAGCACCAGCAGGTCCGGCACCTGCTGTTCGGCAAGGCGCAGAGCTTCGGCGCCGTTGGCTGCTGAAATCACTTCGAAGCCTGCAAAGCGGAGGCTGGTGGACAGCAGTTCGCGGATATTGGGTTCATCGTCGACAACGAGCAGGGTCGCTTCGATTTCCTGCGCGTCGTGGCTGGGGGTCATAGGAGTCGTCATGGAATCAGTCTCCTCTTCAAGTCTGGAGGTTTGCTGGAAGATTCCTGAATGCCATTGTTGCACAAATCACACGGTGAATGCGCGGTTTTCTGCGGGAGTGCGCGCACTCGGCCCAGGTCTCGGACAGGCAGTAAGCGGCGTTCACAGAAAAGGGCTCGGAGTCTAAGAGGATTCTCAAACTCCGAGCCCTGGAAGCCCTTTGCTGATCAGCGGAAGCCGGCCGAAATGGGCGGGCCGAACCGGTGCGGATCGGCGTGGTTCCAGTCTTCAGCCCAGCTGCGGCGAGGAGTGCCCAGCAGCTCACCCGGTTCAAGCCAGTCGTACGCTTCGGCGTAAGACTCAACGCGCGACTGCGACACCCGGCGGAAGATGTGCGACGGGCGCAGCTGGTCGGGGCTGTCGAGGCCGATCGTGGCGATCATCTGTGCCGTTTCGGCAACCGTTGACTTGTGGTAGTGGTACACCTGCTCGGCCTTGTCGTCCACGTCGAGCCCGCGGTACAGGCGAGGGTTCTGCGTGGCAACACCGGTGGGGCACTTGTTCGTGTGGCAGCGCTGAGCCTGAATGCAGCCGGTTGCCATCATCATGGCGCGTGCTGCCAGGCAGTAGTCAGCACCCTGGGCGATGCGGCGGATGATGTCGGTGCCGGCCACGATCTTGCCGGCTGCGCCGATCTTGATGTGCTGACGGATGCCCGCACCCACGAGCGCGTTGTGCATGAGGATGAGGCCCTCGGTCAGCGGGGTGCCCACGTGGTCCTCGTATTCCAGTGGAGCGGCACCCGTGCCGCCCTCCGAACCGTCGACCACGATGAAGTCCGGCAGGATGCCGGTTTCGAGCATTGCCTTGACGATGGCCAGGACGTCGGTGCGCAGGCCGACGCACAGTTTGAATCCGATCGGCTTGCCGCCGGACAGTTCCCGCAGCTGACCCACGAACTGCATGAGCTCGGTGGGGGTTGTGAACGCCGTGTGCGATGGCGGCGAAATGCAGTCCTTGCCGGGCTCGACACCGCGGGCTTCAACGATTTCAGGGGTGATCTTTTCGGCCGGCAGAACACCGCCGAGGCCGGGCTTTGCTCCCTGCGAGAGCTTGATGAGAACACCCTTGATGTTGGGGTGGACGACCCTCTGCGAGAACATTTCGGGGTTGAAGTTGCCTTCCGGTGTGCGGCATCCGAAGTAGCCGGAACCGAACTCCCACACGATGTCTGCGCCGGATTCCAGGTGGTAGCGGGTGACGCCGCCTTCGCCGGACTCCTGGAAGAAGCCGCCCTTGTAGGCGCCGCGGTTCATGGCGCGCACGGCGTTGACGGACAGAGCGCCGTAGGACATTGAGGCGATGTTCAGCAGCGATACGTCAAACGGCTGGGAACACTGCGGACCGCCGATGACCACGCGGTGTTCGCCTTCGGGACGCTTGCCGGGGACAACGGAGTGCAGCAGGTATTCGTAGCCGGAGTCGCGAACTTCGAGTTCCGTGCCGAACGACTTTTCGGCGTGGATTCCCTGTGCGCGTTCGTAGATGAGGGCGCGGGCATCGGCGTCATAGGGGCGGCCGTCCCAGTTCCTTTCCACGAAGTACTGCTGGATCATGGGGCGGATCTCTTCCATGAGGTACCGCATGTGACCCAGCAGGGGGTAGATGCGCAGCACGGCCAGGCGGGGCTGGATGACGTCGTAGATGGCCAGTGCGAGCAGAGCGGCGAAGACGACGACGGCTATGAGCCACCACAGAGAGTGGAGAACTGCCAGTGCGATGCTGCCGAGGAACAGCAGTGCGACAGCTGTGATCGTGAGAATGGCAAACATGGGTACAACGTTACCGCCCGCTGGTGACTTTGAGGCTGTCGAGGTGGCCGCAATTTCGCCCGTGTCTCACCGTGCTCTTGACTGACGTGCTTCGGCTTGCTGTCGGGGGAGTCTTGCCTTGTGGGCCCGTGTTGACTTAGATCAGGGCCAGCCCTCACGATGATCCGGTGAATCGGAACTTTGTTTTGGGTCTGCTCATCACGCTGGTGTCATGCTTTCTTTTCGCGATCTGCGCACCTTTGGGCAAGCTCATGTACGCGGGTGATTGGACGCCGGGGCCGGTGACGTTTGTGCGTCTGGCCGGCAGCTGCCTCCTGCTTGCGATTCCGATGTTCATTCAGATGCGCGGCCGCTGGCGCGAAGTGTGGCAGGTCCGCTGGTATGTGCTGACCTACGGTGTTGTGTGCATGGCCGGTGTGCAGCTGCTGTTCTTCTTGGCGGTTGAGCGCATGAGCCCGCCGATTGCGCTGCTTCTGGAGATGACGGCGCCGCTCATGATTGTGCTGTGGGTGTGGGCCAGCACCCGCTTCCGCCCGTCCACCCTGACATTCATCGGTATTGTCGCCGCCGCGGTTGGTCTGCTCATCATTCTTGATCCGCGCGGATCGTCAGTTGATCTGCTCGGTGTTTTCTACGCGCTGTCGGCAGCCGTGTGCTTGGCGGCGTTCTTCGTCATGTCCGCCAAGGCTGACCTCAGCTTCCCGTCGGTGACTCTGATCTGCATCACGATGGGGATTGGCGCGGTTGTGGTTGCCCTCATCACCGCTGTGGGCATCATTCCGGCCGGCATGACAACGCAGGACCTCGTTGCGGGCGGCGTTCTTCTTCCTTGGTGGGTGGTTGCGCTGGCTCTGCTTCTGTGCACCGGCGGGGCATACACGACGGCGGTTGTGGGTGTGCGCTACGTCGGGTCGACCATTTCGAGCTTCTTGAACCTGGTTGAGGTTCCGATGTCGGTGGTTATGGCCTGGATTCTGCTGGGTGACCTGCCGGTGGCGGTGCAGGCGATCGGCGGTGTGTTTGTGCTCCTCGGAGTGGTCTTCGTCAAGCTCGGTGAGAATCGGCAGGAGCGTCGCCGGGTCATTGCCCGCACGAACGTCCACCCGGAGACTGCCGAAATGCACTTGGTTGTCGAAGAGGAGGCGCCGGAGGACTGACCGGTTCTGCCCGGGTCGGTCCCCAAATGCCGAGGTGCCGCTGGCGCGGGCCTGCTCTGTTCCGGTTCTGTTCTGGTCAGGCGCTGCTGATGGTGTAGCTGTAACCCTGTTCTGTGAGGAACCGGCGGCGGTGGGCGGCGAACTGTTCGTCGACTGTTTCAGCTGCGACAACCGTGTAGAAAGATGCCGCTTGGCGGTTTTCTTTTGGTCTGAGGATTCGGCCGAGCCGCTGTGCTTCTTCTTGGCGTGAGCCGAAGGAGCCGGACACCTGGATGGCGACGGAGGCCTCGGGCAGGTCGACGGAGAAGTTGGCGACTTTCGACACGACGAGCACTTTGATTTCGCCGGTGCGGAAAGCTTCGTAGAGCCTTTCGCGTTCAGCTTCGCCGGTTTTGCCGGTCAGCACCGGTGCTCCCAGTTCTTCGCCGAGCTCTTCCAGCTGGTCGAGGTACTGGCCGATAACGAGCACCTGCTGGTCGCGGTGGTTTTCCACCAGGCGGCGCACCACGGGGAGTTTGACGTCGCTGGTGGCCGCCAGCCGGTAGCGGTCTTCGCCTTCTGCGCTCGCGTAGGCCACCCTGGTTGAGCGGTCCAGGCGCACGCGCACTTCTTCGCAGTGGGCGGTGGCGATGTAGCCGGCGGCTTCGATTTCCTTCCACGGAACTTCGAACTGTTTGGGGCCGATGAGGCTGAACACTTCGTCTTCGCGGCCGTCTTCGCGTACGAGCGTAGCTGTCAGGCCCAGGCGGCGGCGCGCCTGCAGACCAGCGGTCAGCCGGAAGACGGGTGCGGGCAGCAGGTGGACTTCGTCGTAGATGACCAGGCCCCAGTCGCGCGCATCGAGCAGCTCTAGGTGCAGGTAGGAGCCTTTGCGGCGGGTGGTGAGCACTTGGTAGGTGGCGATGGTGACCGGTCGGATCTCTTTGACCGCACCGGAGTATTCGCCGATTTCGTCTTCCGTCAGGCTGGTGCGGCGCAGCAGTTCGGCCTTCCACTGTTTGGCGGACACCGAATTGGTCACCAGGATAAGCGTCGTTGTGCTCACCTGTGCCATGGTCGCGGCACCCACAATGGTTTTTCCGGCACCGCAGGGCAGGACGACTACACCGGATTCACCGCGCATAAAGGTCTGCACGGCTTCGTCCTGGTATGGCCGCAGGTGCCACTCTTCGGCCCCCGCGCCTTCGCGCTCGCCCTCATCGGTGCCGCTGGAGCCGCCCGCCCCCTCGCCGGAGCCGGGAGAACCAGCGGAGCCTGGCTCCGCCTCGTGATAGTTGAGGTCGATGGCGTGCGCTTCACCGTCGACGTAGCCGGCGTGGTCGGCCACCGGGTGACCCAGTTTGAGCAGGCGGAACTTCAGTTCGCCGCGTTCGGAGGGGTACACCTCGACGGTGCCGGGGTCGATCCGGGTGCCGAAGATTCCCTGCATTTCCGGCTGTTCGGCCAGGTTGTCCAGCAGCGCGGTGTCGGAGGATTCGAGAACCAGGCCGTGTACGGGCGAACTGGTCAGCACCAGCACGCCGAAGCGGTCCATGAGGTCGACGATTTCCAGCAGGAGTTCGTGCGGGACGGGGTATTTGGCGTATTCGAGCAGGGTGTCGATGACGGATTCGGCGTCGTGGCCGGAGGCGCGCGCGTTCCACAGTCCCAGCGGGGTGATGGTGTAGGTGTGAATGTATTCGGGTGTGCGCGCCAGCTGGGCGAAGGGCGCGATGGCCGCTGCTGCTTCGGCCGCGTCGGGGTGGCCGGATTCCAGAAGGATTGTGCTGTCGGACTGGACGACGAGGGGACCTGTCACTGAGTGCCTTCCTCGGCGGGGGTGACGCTGATGATCCGCGACAGTGAGGCGGCGATTTCGCTGCCGTTGCGGATTCCGCGCACTCGTCCGCCGGTGATTGCGGTCGGGGTGAGCGTGATGGTGGTGCTGCTGCCGTCGGCGCGGGCCAGCGTGACGGCAACACTCTGCTGCCGGTCGATGGCGCTGCGCAGAATGCCCGAGGTGGATGCCGGGTCGCCGTCATCTGCTTCAGCGCTGCTGCGCACCCCGGCAATGTAGCGGTCGAGGTCTGCATCGGCAATGCGGGCTGTCCGCCGGGTGACGGCGGGCGCGGTTTGCTTGGGCGCGCGCTGCGGCTGTGCCGTGGGCGCTTCCGTCAGGGTCGATGTGCCAGCGCCCTCCAGCAGGACGCGCAGGCGGTCGGAGCTGATGCCGGCCAATGCGACGGTGGGGGCCACGCGGGTCAGCTGGGCTGGGATGAGCAGCGGGTCGGCCAGGAGGGCGTCGAGTTCGTCGGGGTCGTCGACGATGACTGCGCCGCGGGCGCTGGCGACCTGCACGCGGTTGAGTCTGGAGGCAACTCCGTCGATGAGGAACTCCAGTGGCTGCGGCACTCCGGTCGAGGAACATTCGCGCAGTGTGTCAACGATGTCGGTGCGGCTGAGCCCTGTGTGCAGGGCTCGTTCGATGCTCTTTTCGGTGAAGCGGTAGACGGTGCCCTGGCCGCGGGTTTCGATGTCGGCGAGCGAATCGAGTTTCTGCGCCAGGTCGGGGTGGACGGGCCCGGTGGCGACCGCGGTGAGGTCGGATTGGATGACGACGGTTTCGGCGTAGTCGGGCAGGAGTTCGCCGATGGTTTCGGCGAAGTCGGCTGGCACCGTGGCGGCTGAGCCCGCGTAGTCGAGCGGCTGTGCGGCCGCCGGCAGGGATGTGTTCAGGTGCTCGGCAAGCGCGCGGCCCAGAGGGGTCAGCCCGTAGGAGTCGGGTGCGGTCAGGGGAGTGGCGACGAGCCCCAGGAATTCCGCCTCACTGAGCATCTGGGCCAGTGTTTCACGGTTGAACGCCGGTGCTAGGGGATAGCGCCACTGGAGGGCCGCCGTGAGGTCGGTCAGCCGGATGCTCGGTGTTTCTGCGGTTTTCTGGTCTGCCGAGTTGCCTGAATCTGCCGAGGTGCCGGTCGAGGTTCCGGAGTCCGGTTGGGGGAGCGGCACCTCGGGAGAGAGGAGGGAGCGCAGCAGTCGGAAGCGAGCCGAGCGGACCGGCGGCAGGGCCGAGGGGTGGCCGCCATAGGGGTTGGCGGTAGTGGGTTTGACGACGGAGTTCAGCGGGTGCACGCGGTCGCCGCGGGGCGTGTGGCCGGCGGCGATGTGGGTGATGTCTTCGCCCATGTGCAGCCAAGCGCGCACGAGTGCAGCGTGCAGGCTGCCGCGGTCGGTGCGCTTGAGAATGTCGTATTCGCTGGTGGGCAGCCACACCGGGTCGATGCTGGAAGTGTCGACGCCCACCAGGTTGAGTGCGCCGCACAGTTCGAGCACGAAGATCGTCTGCGCGTATTCGAGGTCGAGGGCGGAAGCCAGTCGCTGGACGTCGCGTTTGCCGACACCGCCGGACATCAGCTGGCTGGGCGGATCGGCCTCGATCGCCCGGACGGCAGCGGCAACTGTGCCGCCCGCGGCACCTGCGGCCGCAGCCTGGGCGTTGAGGGCAACAGATTTGGGGATTGGGGTGAGGACTGGTTCGTCTGGCCGTGAGTATTCCGTCCACTCCGGCGGGCGGGCAGATTCTGCTGCCGAGGTGGGAAGCAGGGCAATCGCTTCGGATTGGAAGCCGAAGAACTCGGCATCACCGGGGGTGCCTGCGGCTGTGTCTTCTGTGCTGTTCTGTGCGGGCCACAGCAGGCCCAGAAGAATCAGACGGTCCAGGACATCTGAGCTTGCTTCCAAAGCAGAGCGGGGAACAACAGGATCAACGCGGGCAGCCTTCGCCGCGCGCAGAGCGGTCTGCAGCTCTTCGGCATTGAGCGCCTCCATGGCAACCGCGACCCCTTTGCGGGTGGAAGCCGAACCGGCCAGGCGAGCAAGTGACGCTGTGTCGGTGCGCACCAGATCCCGCCGGGTGCGGACAAAATCCGCAAACCAGTCGGCCGGGGCGGTGGACAGCCACGCGGTGAAAGTCTGAAAGCCCTTCATCCCTACGAGTCTAGACGGAGCACAGAAAGCCGGCGGTTAGAATGGGTAGTCGACCCCGTCGGCAGAGCCACAACACCGAAAGGCCCACAGTGACAACAAGCACGAACGAACAGCGCACATCGTGGACGCTGATCACCGCGCTTGCGCTCATGCTGCTGGGCGCAATCGCCCTTGTCGTGGTGATTGTGCAGGGCCTGACCGTCGGCCACCCATCGAAGGTTCTGACCTGGGTGGGAATGATTGCCCCAAGCGCATCGTTCATCCTGTTCCTGGCGTGGCTGATCACCGCGATCTTCCGCCGCCGCACCTAGAGCGCACACTCACTCCGGCGCTCCGGGCAGACCGGCCAGAACAGACAGGCCGAACCCGGTGCGGACAGAGCAGACAGGAACACCCGCGGGCACCTCGCCCGCCCAGCCTCCCAGGCACACCCCAACAGACAAGCGGAGCTGACCGGCACCTCGTGAGGTTCGGCCCGCAGCAGACCAACAGACGCGCACGCGAGTGCGCACAGAAACAGACGCGCACGCGAGTGCGCACAGAAAAGGACAGACAATGCCCACTGGACGCGTGAAGTGGTTTGACTCAGACAAAGGCTTCGGCTTCGTCACAGGAGACGATGGCGAAGAGTTCTTCATGCACTCGTCGTCACTGCCCGACGGCGTGACCGTGCACAAGGGATCCCGCCTGGACTTCGACATCGTGGATTCCCGCCGCGGCCGTCAGGTGCTGCGCGCACGACTGCTGGACGCTCCGCCGCGCGTGCGCCCCAACCCCGAAAAGACGGCAGATATGATTCAAGATGTCATCTCGATGCTCGATGACACGCTGGCTGGACTGCGACAGGGCCGCTACCCGGACGCGGAATTCTCCGCGAAAGTCGCTGAGGTCCTGCGCCACGTAGCCGACGATCTGGAGGGCTGATGACCAGCTGCTACGCCGAATGGAGGGCCTCGCTGGGGGAGATCAACCCCACGTTGGCTCAGGCGGTCGACACTGCGCGCGCAGCGATCGCCGAAATGACGGACGAAACGTCTATCGGCGAGCACCTGGGTGTTGTTGCCGAAGGCGCCTACGCCGCATCCCACATCTTCGAATGCCGCACACCCGGCTACCCGGGCTGGTACTGGACGGCGATTCTGGCGCTGGTGCCCGGGTCTGAGACCGTCACGGTCTCTGAAACAGCGCTGCTGCCCGGCGAAGATGCGCTTGTCGCACCGGACTGGGTGCCGTGGAAGGACAGGCTGCGCCCGTCGGACATCGGCGCTCGCGATGTCCTGCCGAAGGTCGAAAACGATCCGAACCTTGAACTGGGACTTGAGCAGGTCAAGGTCGAACCTGAAGACAACATCGACCAGATCCCCAACTTTGAATTCGGTCTGGGTCGCAAGCGCGTGCTGTCACGCGACGGCATTGCAGCTGCTGCTGCCCGCTGGGCCGAATCCGATTCCGGGCCGGACTCCGAATACGCGGTCGAGGCGTCTGCCAAGTGCCGCACATGCGGTTTCCTTATGCCCATTGCCGGGTCGGTACGCACCCAGTTCGGGCTGTGCGCCAACGCGGCATCGCCGTTTGACGGGCGTGTGGTGTCACTGAGCAACGGCTGCGGCGCACACTCAGAAACTGACGTCCGCCGGCACGACGACGACACCGCCGAACCCGTCATCGACGACCGCCGCGAAGACTTCGAAATGGTCGCTGCGGGTGCTGGTGATGCTGGCGATGGTGAGTCTCGTGGTGATGAGTCCGGCCGTGAGGTGAGTGGCGCCTCGGGTGGTGACGGCGCCTCGGCAGATGCCGGTGCCTCGGCAGATGCCGGTGCCTCGAACGAAGGCGATGATGCTGAGCGCTGACGCCCAGGTGTGGGCGACCGTCATTGCGTTTGTCGGTCTGGTGATCGGGTGTGCCGGCATCATCGTGCCGGTTCTTCCGGGGTCGCTGCTGAACCTGGCTGTGCTGATCGGCTGGGGTGTTGCGGTGAACTCGACCGCGGGTTGGGTATGCGCTGCGGTCGGGATCGTCATGACGGTCATAGGCGTAACGGCCTCATGGGTGCTGACGGGAAATCGGCTGAAGAAGCTTCAGGTGCCGAACCGGGTCATTGCAATAGCCGCGCTCAGTGCTGTTGTCGGCATGTTTGTTCTGCCTGGACCGGGGCTGCTCGTCGGCTTTGTGGTTGGCCTGTTCATTGCTGAATGGGTGCGGCATTCGACTGCCGGTGAAGCGCTGCAGACCACAAAGGGCACCCTCGTTGCCGTTGGCATTGGACTGGGCATTGAGCTTCTGTGTGCCGGTGCGGCTTTTGTGTCGCTGACAGTCGGCACGTTCTTGCACTTCACCACTGTGTGAGCCGGGTGCGGGGGGCGGCGTGTAGCCCAGCCCAACCGGTGGCGCGCGCCCAACTCTCTTGGCGCCTCGTACCGTGAGCCCTCTCAATCCTTCCGGCACCTCGTCCCTTCGGCCCTGCAGGGTCCGTCCCGACCCTTCCGGCGCCTCGTACTTTTCAGGGGGACACCGGTTAGCAACAGATCCACGCTTTAGCAGTGGTTGCTAAGCCGCAGATTCCGGCTAAGGGGTGTCTGCTTGCGGCTAACGGGTGTTTTTGTTGCTAACGGGTGTGTTAGCAGGCCGGTAGTTCGTCCTGTGAGTGCCGGAGGCGGGTGGGGCCCAACCCAGCCGGTGGTGCGTGCCCAACTTTCCCGGCACCTCGTCCGGTGAGTGAGCCCTCCTGACCCTCCCGACCCTTCCGGTGCCTCGTATTTTTCAGGGGGACACCGGTTAGCAACAGATCCACGCTTTAGCAGTGGTTGCTAAGCCGCAGATTCCGGCTAAGGGGTGTCTGCTTGCGGCTAGCGGGTGTTTTTGTTGCTAACGGGTGTGTGCAGGCCGGTAGTTCGTCCTGCGAGTGCCGGTGGCGGGTGGGGCCTAACCCGGCCGGTGGTGCGTGCCCAACTCTCTTGGCGCCACGTATTTTTCAGGGGGACACCGGTTAGCAACGGATCCACGCTTTAGCAGTGGTTGCTAGTGTACTAACCGGGGACGTTGGTTGAGTTTGTGT
>NZ_KV786083.1:0-47131 GCF_001806835.1 Brevibacterium sp. HMSC24B04
GTGCGAAGGGGTTGTTGCCGGGGCGCGAACCGCCGGGGCGCGGTCCGGGGCGAGGTGCCGCCGGGCGCGGGCCGGGGGTGGGCATTCCCTGCTTGGGTGCGAAGGGGTTGTTGCCGGGGCGCGAACCGCCTGGGCGAGGTGCCGCCGGACGAGGTGCCGGGGATTCTTCGCTCTTTGCGGCAGGTTTGGGTGCCGGCTTCGGAGCGGCGGGTTTCTTGGCCGCGGGCTTGGGTGCCGGCTTGGGAGCCGCAGGCTTCGGCGCTGCCGGCGATGCCGTGGTCTTTGCGCCGGCAGCCTTCGATGCAGCCGGCTTTGCCGTTGTCGACTTAGCAGCGGTCGGCTTAGCAGCCGTCGACTTCGCGGCCGGCTTCTTAGCTGCGGGCTTAGCGGTTGTCGACTTGGCAGCGGTCGACTTGGCGGCGGGCTTCTTTGCCGCCGGCTTCTTGGCGGCCGATTCAGCTTCGGCTTCGGGCTTGTCTGCACCGTCGAAGGCCTCGCGGACCTTGCGCACGACGGGAGCTTCCAGGGTTGAGGAGGCCGAGGTTACGAACTCGCCCATTTCCTGGAGCTTCGCAAGCACTTCCTTGCTTGTCGTTCCCAGCTCTTTTGCGAGCTGGTGAACACGGGGCTTTGCCACTTTTCTCCTGTCCGGGTTCTCTCCGAACAGGAGAGAACCTCATCGAGTCGGAACAGTGCTCATTTCACTGTCCACGTCCGTAAGTCTTGGGTGTCATTTCTGAGCACTCACTACTTGTTTTCCATCTTCTGCAACCACTTTCCGTGATCTTCGTATGCGCTTCGCGGGATCTTCTGCTTGAAGGCAGCTGCGAATGCGCTCTTCTTCACTGCCCGTTCTAGGCAGTCTGTCTGCGGATGAAGCCAAGCGCCCCTTCCGGGAAGCACTCGGCCCTCATCAACTGCAATCCGAATCGGCTCGGTCTGCAGCACCAGACGGATGAGGTCGGTCTGCGGTGCTCTTGCACGGCACCCGATGCACATGCGTTCGGGCACGCCAGTTGAAGAGACCACGCATGTCAGTCTACAGCACGGGCCTTACCTGCCCGCGGGGCCTAGGCTTCGACGATGTCGATCTTCCACCCTGTCAGCTTGGCGGCCAGGCGGGCGTTCTGACCTTCCTTGCCGATCGCAAGCGACAGAAGGTCGGGGCGCACATAGGCGCGCGCCATCTTCGAGGCGGAGTCAAGAACCTCAACGCGCTCGACTTCCGCCGGGCTTAGGGCATTGGCGATGAAGACAGTCGGGTCATCGCTGTAGTCGACGATGTCGATCTTTTCGGCCCCGAGTTCGTTCATGACGGCCCGCACGCGGGTGCCCATCTCGCCAATGCAGGCGCCCTTGGCGTTGAGCCCCGGTACGGTTGCCTGCACCGCGAGCTTGGTGCGGTGTCCGGCTTCGCGTGCAATTGAGACGATTTCCACGCTGCCGTCGGCAATCTGCGGGACTTCGTGGGCAAACAGCTTGCGCACGAGGTTCGGGTGGGTTCGCGAAACCGTGATCGACGGACCCTTGTTGCCGGGACGAACATCGGCGATGAACACGCGGATGCGCCTGCCGTGCGAATAGTCTTCACCGGGCACCTGTTCGTGCGGCGGCAGAAGAGCTTCGACTTCGCCCAGGTCCACCTGGATCATGGCTGCGTCACGGCCCTGCTGGATAATGCCGGAGACGATCTCGCCCTCTTTGTCGCGGAAAGATCCGAGCACGCCTTCGTCTTCAACTGCGCGCAGGCGCTGGTGAATGACATTGCGCGCCGTCATAGCCGCAATACGCCCGAAGTCATCGGGCGTGTCGTCGAATTCCCCGATGGGGTTGTCGTCGGCGTCGAATTCCGTGGCCCAGATGGTGGCCTTGCCGGTTTTCAGGTCAATCTCCGCACGAGAGTCCGGGTAGTGGCCCTCCATGTTGTGGTACGCGCTCAGCAGAGCCTGTTCAATCAGCCCCACCAGCGTCGTCATCGGAATTTCGCGCTCGCTTTCAATCAGCCTTAGTGCGCCAAGATCGATGTCCACTGCCCGCTCCTCTTCTGTCTTGTTATTCAGTTTTTCGGTTCAACCCTAGTTCATGTACGAAGCATGCCGCATCAGCGGAATTTGAGAACCACCTGGGCTTTTTCGATTCCATCAAAGGAAAACTCGACCGGTTCGCGGCCCGAACCCGGCTCCAGAACAATGCCGAGTCCGGTCACGCCGGTGAGCACACCGGTGGTCTTCTTGCCCTCGGTGGGCCTCACCTCGATCGTCCGACCGACGTTCCTGCGGAAGTGACGCGGTTCGGTCAGCGGGCGCAGCGCACCCGGGGAAGACACCTCGAGTTCGTACGGCTTGTCGTTGAACAGCGGAAGCGGATCGATCACCTCGGAGATGACGCGGGTGGCCTGCTCGATGAGGTCCGAAGACACAGCCTCGGTCGTGTCACCCGCAAGATCCACTGTGACCACCAGCCGCCGGTGCACACCCGCGGCGTGCATCTTCACGTCTTCCACCAGCAGACCCAGCTCTTCCAGCGGGCCGGCTGCGGCCTGGGCGATGTCGTCTTCTGAATAAGCCATGCCCCTATTCTTGCCGCACGACCAGCACAAGAACAACGCACCCTGCTCACGTGAACGCATCCGAGGTTTTGTTTCACACCCGCATACTCTTGACGAGTAGGATGAGCGAATGGCCTACTCCAGACCGAAGCACACCAGCAGACGCGCTTTCCTCCTGCTCAGCGCGACTGCGGCACTGTCCGGGTGCGGCCTGCGCTTCGGTTCGCCAGAAGACCGCATACAGGCCGAGGCCGAAGAATCCTCCCGCGGCCGGATAGCCGCGGTTCTGGCCTCCATCAACGACGATGACCACGAAGAAGAGCGCTCGAGGCTCACTGCCGCAATCGGCCCGCCCTGGACATCAGACAATTCCGGATTCCCCGAGATTCCCCCGCAGAACACCTTTGTTTCTGCCATGTACTCCATCGTCGACCTGGTCCTGCGCGACATCCACACACTCGGCGGACCCCAGACAGCCATCATCGTCGACGTGGCGGTCGGCGCATCGAACCTCTTGCCGAACTGGAAACCAGCCCAGCAGCGCTTCGCCCAGCTTCCTGCCCAGGGCTACCCCGATTTCGCGGACCGCAAGCCGTACAGCCCAGGTGACGATGCCGACCCTCTGCACGAATTTGCGAAGGCGGCTTTCAAAGCCTCCTACGGATACACCAAGGTCGCCCTGGCAATGAAGCCCGATAGCCGGGAACGCAGGGCGGCCACCGCCAGGGTGGAAGCACTCGCCAACGCTGCGGCTGATGCCAACACACTGCTCAAACAGGGCGAACGCGAAGAAGCCGCGAACCGTCCAGCGTGGAACCTGCCGCACAACCCGTCTGACCCCGGGTCGGCAAAGAAGCTCGCCCAGCAGCTGGAAGACACGGTCGCCGCAGCCCTGTTCGGAGTGTTCGAGGACCCCGCCGCCGTGCCGCTGGCCGGCCGCGAACTCAAAGCGAGCGCTGATGCTCGCATCGGCTTCGGCGGCAGGCAGCTGCTGCGCTATGAAGGAGAAGCTCAGTGAAAGTACCTCCCGTGCTCCTCAATTCGGCAACGCAGACCCAGGGTGAGGAACGCGCACAGGCCTGGGCTGCTGCCCTTGACCACATCGTGTTCGAGCTGTTCGACCGGTGGAAGCTCACGGACGACCCCCAGCCGGGCTCCCCTTGGGCGGGCGCGGAAAGCCTCGTCATCCCGGTCCGCCTGCACGACGGCTTTCCCGCGGTGCTGCGCATAGCCGCCCCGAACACCGACAATCCCACGGTGCACGAACAGACCATCCGGGCGCTGCGCGCGTGGGGTGGGCACGGTGCTGTGCGGATCATAGAAGACGACCCGTCCATGCGTGCCACCCTGCAGGAACGACTGCGGACCGAAGTCAACCTGTCGACGGAGCCGCTTCACGCAGTTGCCCCTATTTGGGGACAGCTGGTGCAGGCGCTGCGCGTACCGGGCGGCAGCGGTTTCGTGCGCGTGCAGGACATCGCCGCCGCATGGCTGAAGCGCTTTGACGCCGATGTACGTCTGGTCGAAGATTTTCCGGCATTCACACAAACCGACCAGCAGGTGCTCTCGACTGCGCTGTCGTGGACGAAAGAACTGGCGGGTGCTGCAGACAGCTGGCTGCTGCACGCCGATCTGCACTACTACAACATCCTTGCCGGCAATCCGGACGCCAACGGCATCGCCACGTGGAAGGCCATCGACCCGCAGCCCCTGACGGGCCCCACCGAATACATGCTTGCGCCGCTCATGTGGAACCGACTGGGCGAAATCCCCGGAACGGATCCGGAAGGACAGGCGGACTGGCTGCGCGGCTTCGCCGCTGAGCTTTCCCGCTGCGCACAGATCAACCCCAGCGGGGCGATGGGCGCTTCTGTTGCTCGTGAGGTCCAGAACATGTTCTGGTACTTACGCGCCGCCGCCGATGGCAATCCCCGGCTGACAGAAGACGCGGAGCGCTCCCTGTGGGTTGCCCGTGCCCTCACCGGAGTCAGCGTGCAGGGTATTACCACCCAGCAGCTCAAACCACTCGGCTGACGCGCAGCTGCGCTGATACGACAGAAAAAGCCGGTGCCCCAAGCCTTTCGCTTGGGGCACCGGCGTTTGCGTTCAGCCGGCAGTTCGACTGCCAGCATCTGGCGCTTACAGAAGTTCGACGGCGTCCTGCTTGGCGTACTGTTCGCGCAGGCGAGCAACGACGGCGTCAGCGGCTTCATCAACCGGCAGGTCGGTCGATTCGCCGGTGAAGCGGTCACGAAGTTCCACGACACCGTCGGCCAGGCCGCGGCCGGCGACAAGGACGTTCGGCACACCCAGCAGCTCAGCATCGCCGAACTTCATGCCGGGTGAAACCTTCGGACGGTCATCCAACAGAACTCGGAAGCCGGCCGCTTCAATGGCGGCGGCGAGCTTTTCAGCAGCTTCCAGCGGTTCGTCGCCCTTGCCGGTGGCCACAATGTGCACGTCGGCGGGAGCCAGGTGCACCGGCCACAGCAGGCCCTTGTCGTCGGCGAACTCTTCGACCAGGCAGGCCAGGACACGGGTGACGCCGATGCCGTAGCTGCCCATCGTGACGACGCGGGACTTGCCGTTTTCATCAAGCACGTTCAGGCCGAGAGCTTCTGCGTAGCGGGTGCCGAGTTTGAAGATCTGGCCGATCTCCACACCGCGGGCAAGCTGCAGCGGTCCGGAGCCGTCCGGAGCGGGGTCGCCCTCGCGGATTTCAGCAGCTTCGATGTAGCCGTCAGCCTTGAAGTCGCGGCCGGCGGTGAGGTTGAAGACGTGCTTGCGGTCTTCGTTGGCACCGGTGACCCACTGTGTGCCCTCAGAGACGCGCGGGTCGAGGAAATAGCGGATACCAGTGGAGCTTTCGGCACCCAGAATGGGTGCGTCGAGCGAGTTTCCGGGGCCGATGTATCCGGGAACGAGGCCGGGGTGCTTCTTGAGGTCGTCTTCGGTTGCCGGTTCGAGGTCGACTTCACCGTCGCCGAGCAGACCGGTTCCCGCAGCGCGGTCGAGGTCGACAGCGCGATCGCCGGGCAGGCCGATGACGATGACTTCGCGTTCGCCGTCGGGGTGGATGAGGGCGCACACGACGTTCTTGAGCGTGTCTGCAGCCGTCCAGGGGCGGTCAGAGCGCGGGAGGACTTCGTTTGCGCTTTCGACGAGGGTTTCGATGGTGCGCGAGTCCGGAGTTTCCATGACCTGTGCTTCCGGCAGACCGTCAAACGGCACGGGGTCGGCCAGCGGAGTGGTGACGGCTTCGACATTGGCGGTGTAGCCGCCGTCGGAGCGGACGTAGGTGTCTTCGCCGACTTCGCTCGGGTAGAGGAATTCGTGCGTACCGGAACCGCCCATCGCACCGGGGGTGGCTTCCACAACGACGTACGGCAGGCCCAGGCGGTTGAAGACGTTGATATAGGCCCGGCGCATGGCTTCGTAGGAAGCGTCGAGGCCCGCGTCGTCCGTGTCGAAGGAATAGGCGTCCTTCATGATGAATTCGCGTCCGCGCAGCAGACCGGCCCGCGGCCTGGCCTCATCGCGGTACTTGGTCTGAATCTGGTACAGGCCCAGCGGGAGGTCCTTGTACGACGAATAGAGGTCGGACACCAGCATGGTGAACACCTCTTCGTGGGTCGGTGCGAGCAGGTAGTCGTGCTCGCGGCGGTCCTTCAGACGGAAAATGCCCTCGCCGAAGGCTTCCCAGCGCCCCGACTGCTGGTAGGGCTCTGCCGGCAGCAGTGCCGGGAAGTGGACTTCCTGGCTGCCGGCGCGCTCCATTTCCTCGCGGACAATCGCTTCGACGCGCTCGAGGACCTTCAGGCCCAGCGGCAGCCACGAGAAGATACCGGGTGAGGTGCGGCGAATGTAGCCGGCGCGGTGCAGCAGTTTGTGGCTTTTGATTTCTGCATCGGTCGGATCTTCTTTCAGCGTCCGGACGAACAGCTTCGACAGCCGCAGGGTCATGTGGGCTCCTTTTTCGGGCAGGTATCGGGGCAAGATTATCACCGGCGCTACAGTTGTTCGCAGTGTCTTCGCCACCGGGCCGACAACGCCGAAAGGAGCCTCATGCCGGAGCTGAGCTTTGATGCCGGCACAAGCCAGCGGATTGATGTCTGGCTGTGGTGTGTTCGCGCGTTCAAAACACGGTCTTTGGCGCAGAAGCAGATCAAGTCCGGGCACGTGCGCATTGACGGTGACCGGGCCAAGCCGTCGGACAAGGTGAAGATCGGCCAAGTTGTCGTCATCCGCCGGCCGGGTGCTGAGCGCGTGCTCACGGTACAGGGTTTCCTCGACACCCGCGGACCCGCATCTATGGCCGCAGCCTGCTACATCGATACGTCTCCCCCACCGAACCCGCTGCTGCGCGCCCCGGTTCCCAAACGCGAAAAGGGTGCTGGCCGGCCCACGAAGAAGGACCGCCGGGCATGGGACCGGCTGCGCGGGCGCACGTCCCGCTGAGTCTGACGAGGCGCCGCTTACGCCGCGCTGTTCACGCGCCTTTGTGCGGCTCTAACGGGTTGTCTGCGCGCGTGTGCTCGCCTCAGTAGGTCACCGTTGCGAAGGTGCCGACGGGGACGAAGCCGGCTTTTGCGTATGCGCGCAGAGCGGGTGCGTTGTGACTGTTGGCGTACAGCGTGACGATCGGAGCGAAACGCCGGCGAATGAGTGCCGTCGTGGCGGCCATGGCGCGCGAGGCCACTCCCCTGCCGCGGTATTCAGGGTGCACCCACACGCCCTGCACTTGAACCGATGTTCCCGAACCGATCCCGATATCGGCTTTGAACACCACTTGTTCGTCGGACATCCGGTTGGGCCACAGTGGCATGGGGTGACCGGTCGGCCCGGTGCGCGCCGTGTAGCCCAGCGACAGCCCGCTGGCGATGAGCCCCTCGACCCGGTTTCGATAGCCAGCGCTCCCACCTTCGAGAGGTGAATACCCCACCTCTTCTTCGTACATGGCGACGGAAGCCGGGAAGACAACCTCCGCCTCGTACGGGGAGAACTGCCGGACCAGGGGGTCCGGCACAACGGTCGGCGGGGCAAGCGCACTGAGCAGCGGCTGGTTGGGCCTGCGATCCCGGGGTGTTCCCCAGTTCAGCCTGCTGGTCAGATCGAGAACCTGCTCGGCGGGACCCACAAACGACGATGGCCTGCGTCCCTCGTGGTTGAGGATTGCGGCCATCACCCGGTTGGTTTCGGGGTCGGCGCTCAGCGGAACAATCGTGCTGCCCAGCCAGTAGGCGGCAACCGGGCGGCCATCCCGAAAACAGCCCACCATCCGGCCGGCGGGGCTGGCTATTTCGGCTGTGCGCGAGCGTTCCAGCAGTGCCTGCAGGAAGACGTTCGCCGCGGGATCACGGGCGATCTCCGCGGCGAACCAGTCGGTGTGCTCATGCAGCAGCGGGGCTGCCAGAACCGTCACCCGACGATGACCTCGGGTGGGCCGGAAGGTTCATCGGACTCTTCGGCGATGCGGTGGGCCTCTTCGATGAGCGTTTCGACGATCTTCGATTCCGGCACGGTGCGGATGACTTCGCCCTTGACGAAGATCTGTCCCTTGCCGTTGCCGGAAGCCACGCCGAGATCGGCTTCGCGCGCTTCACCGGGACCGTTGACAACACAGCCCATGACGGCCACGCGCAGCGGAATTTCCATGCCCTCAAGGCCGGCGGTGACCTTTTCGGCCAGTTCGAAGACATCGACCTGGGCGCGTCCACAGGACGGGCAGGACACGATTTCAAGCTTGCGCGGACGCAGGTTGAGCGACTGCAGGATCTGTTCGCCGACCTTGACTTCTTCGACCGGCGGGGCGGACAGAGAAACACGGATGGTGTCGCCGATGCCCCGGGAGAGCAGAGAGCCGAAAGCGGTTGCCGACTTGATGGTTCCCTGGAACGCGGGACCGGCTTCGGTCACACCCAGGTGCAGCGGCCAGTCGCCTCGTTCAGCGAGCATTTCGTATGCCTGAACCATGACGACGGGGTCGTGGTGCTTGACCGAAATTTTGAAGTCGTGGAAGTCGTGTTCCTCAAAGAGGCTCGCCTCCCACACGGCGGACTCAACGAGTGCTTCCGGAGTGGCCGAACCGTATTTCTCCATGATCCGCTTATCGAGCGACCCGGCGTTGACGCCGATGCGCAACGACACTCCGGCATCCGAGGCCGCCTTGGAGATTTCCTTCACCTGGTCGTCGAACTTGCGGATGTTGCCGGGGTTGACGCGCACACCGGCGCATCCGGCGTCAATGGCCGCATAGACGTACTTCGGCTGGAAGTGGATGTCGGCGATGACCGGGATCTTCGACTTCTGGGCGATTGCAGGAAGTGCCTCGGCGTCGTCGGCGGACGGGCAGGCGACACGCACGATGTCGCACCCGGCGGCCGTGAGCTCGGCAATCTGCTGCAGAGTGCCGTTGATGTCGGTGGTCTTGGTGGTCGTCATCGACTGGATGCTGACCGGGGATTCCGATCCCACTCCGACGCTTCCGACCTTGATCTGTCGGGTTGTGCGGCGGGGTGCCAGAACAGGCGGGGGCGGTTTCGGCATGCCCAGATTGACCGATGTCACAGGCGGTTCCCTTTCGAACGAGGCTGTGGGGATGTGCACAGTTCTGCGGGCCTAGGCCAAAGCTTCGGCCCGCAGAACGATTCTAGACCCCTGCCCCTGTGGATGCGCCGTGAGCCTTCTTCCGTTCACCTGCTCGCTGGTAGACCGCCATGATGACCGCGACGACCAGACCGACGAGCGACATGGCGATGACCGGGTAGACCAGGAGAAGGCCGGCAAGTGCCAGAATGACCGACTCCCAGGAGGCGAGCTTGCGGAAATAGAACCCTGCCACGGCGGCCGACAACACCGCCATGCCCAGCAGTGCTGTTATGAACACCGGGATGAACATGAGCGGGTTCTGGTCGCCCTGGAACAGCAGCACCGGCTCCATCACGAAGACGTAGGGCACCAGGAATCCGGCGATCGCAACCTTGAGTGCGGTGACACCAGACTTCAGCGGGTTCGATCCGGCAATGCCCGAAGCAGCGTAGGCGGCCAGGCACACCGGAGGGGTCACGTCTGCAAGCAGACCGAAGTAGAAAACGAACAGGTGTGCGGCCAGAACCGGCACATCGAAGTTCGAAATGAGGATCGGCGCTGCCACGGTGGCCGTGACGACGTAGTTCGCGGTGGTCGGCAGACCCATGCCCAGCACCAGGCAGGCGATCATGGTGAAGAACATGACGAGGAAGAAGTTCTCGCCAGCCGCGGTGAGGATGCTGTCGGCCAGGCGGCCGCCCAGACCGGTTGCGGTCACAATGCCGGCGACCATACCGGCGGTTGCACATGCGGCGATGACCGGCAGAGCGGTCTTCGCGCCCTCTTCCAGCAGCAGGATGGTGTCCTTGACACCCAGGCGGGTGCTGGCGCGCAGCAGGCTGATGACGAATGCCACGAGGATGCCCCACAGAGCGGCCTTCTGCGGTGTGGTTCCCGCAAGGAGGGTCACGATGATGACGGCCAGCGGCAGCAGCTGGTCAAGGCGCTTGAGCAGCATCTTCCAACGCGGAAGTTCGTCCTTTGAATAGCCTTCGATGCGCAGGCGACGCGCTTCGAAGTGGACGGCGAGCATAACGCCGGCGAAGTACAGGAACGCGGGAACGATCGCAATCAGGATGATCTGCGAGTAGGGCACGCCCGTGTATTCGGCCATGATGAACACGGCAGCACCCATAACGGGCGGCATGATCTGCCCACCGGTCGACGCGGTGGCTTCAACAGCAGCGGCGAACTTCGGGCTGAAGCCGACCCTCTTCATCAGCGGAATCGTGAACGAACCAGAAGTCACAGCGTTGGCGACCGAGGAGCCGGTGACGGTTCCCTGCATGGCCGAGGCGACAACGGCGGCCTTTGCGGGACCACCCGCATAGCGGCCGGTCAGGCGGAATGCCAGCGAGTTGAAGTATGCGCCGATGTCGGTGCGGACGAGGATGACGCCGAAGAACAGGAACAGGAAGATGAAGCTCGAGGACACCTGGATCGGCACACCGAAAATTGAGCGCGACGAGTAGTAGGTCTGCTGCACCATGTTCTGCCACGTGGTGCCGTGGTAGCGCATGATCGGTGAGTAGTTGCCCAACCAGAAGTAGAGCAAGGCGACAACGGCGATGATGACGATCGGCAGACCCACGCAGCGGCGGGTGGCTTCGAGGATCAGAAGGATCGCAATGAGCGCGACGATCGTGTCAAGGGTCGAGTAGCCGTGGATCTGCACGCCCACGCCCGTCAGGTAGGTGTAGTTGGCCAGCAGGTACACCGAGGTGCCCATTGCCAGCAGCGACAGGACGGTGTCAGCGCAGAGCGACGCGTAGTACGCTTTGCGGTTCTCATCCGTCTTCAGGCTCAGGCTCCTGTGCAGGGGGTACAACAGGAAGATGATGCCCATGGCACCGCCCACGTGAATCGAGCCCTGGATGAGGGTGGGGCGGGTGCCGAACAGCGCTGTGTACAGCTGGAAGAGGGTCAGAGCGACAGACAGGACGAAGACGGCGATGCGCCACGGCCCCATGTCGGAGTTGATGCGGTAGCGCGAAGCGCTGTCCAGGTCGCGCATGACCTTGTCTGCGAGGTCCTGCGCCTTCTGCTGGTCCAGGGGCTCCGCGTCGGCGGAACCAGCGTCCGGGTTTTTGGCGGTGTCAGAGGGAGTCATGATCTTCTTGCCTGTCTGGGGATGGGGTCTGAACGGCGCACGCGGCGACGGCGCTCAATGCGCCGTCGCCGCGGTTGTCAGCCGAGGGTTTGAGGATCAGTTCTGATCCTCAATGCCCTTTTCTTCGAAGTACTTCTTAGCACCCGGGTGGAGCGGAACGTCGCCGCGGCCGAGCAGAGCGTCTTCGGCCTTGATGAGCTTGCCCTGTGCCAGTGAGATCTTGCCTGCGTCTTCGTACAGCGCCTTGGTGATCGCGTAGCCGTCTTCTTCGCTGATCTGATTGGTCGAGCCGACGATTGAGGCGAACACGGTCACGGTCTGCACCGGGTCCTTGGCGAAGTCGTAGGAACCGCCGGGGATTTCGTAGGCTTCGTATTCCGTTTCAGCTGCGATCTTTTCGGCCTTGTCCTTGTCGATCGGCAGCAGCTTGACGTCTGCATTAGCGGCCAGTTCCGAAAGCGAGGCGGCCGGGACGCCGAGGATTTCGATCGAGGCGTCGATGTTGCCGTCCTGCACCTTGGAGCGGGCGTCAGCGAAGCTCTCTTCGTAGGGCTCGTAGTCGCCCTCCTTGAAGCCGTAGGCGTCGAGGATCAGCTTGGCGACAGCTGCCGTGCCCGAACCGGGAGCGCCGACGGCGATCTTCTTGCCCTTGAGGTCTTCAACCGAGTTGAAGCCGCTCTTCTCAAGCGTGATGATCTGGGCTGCTTCCGGGTACAGCTGACCCATCCAGCCGACGTTGTTGAGCTTGCCGACCTCTTCGAAGTCACCGGAGCCGCGCACTGCGTCGTTGGCGGTGTTCGACTGGGTGAAGCCCAGCTGAGCATCGCCCTTGGCGATGCGGCCGAGGTTGTCGACGGAGCCATCGGTTTCAACGGCGTTGACCTTCAGGTCAGCGTCGGTGTCCTGCAGGATGCGGGCGTACTCGTTGCCCAGCGGGTAGTAGACACCCGCGGTGCCACCGGTGGCGAAGGTCAGGTCCTTGGTGAAGTTCTCTTCGGGTGCTGCCGAACCGCCTTCGGCTCCGCCGCGCTCACATCCGGTGAGGACGAGGGCGGCTGCGCTTGCGGCGGCCGCGATCTTGAGAAGAACGCTCTTCTTCATGGGGCTCCTTGTCTGAGGCCTGCCGACGGCAAAACGTGCGGCAGGTCATATTTCCAAATTGCTGTGAGCAGGATAGCGCATCCTCTGTGCGCACTGCCAGACAGTGCACAGTCAGCGCTCAGAAATACATCGGGGACCGGGTACGGCGAGGAAGCCTTGCTCAGACTGAAGGAATCCCCGCCGAGGCAGTCTGCCTCAGCCGAAGAGCCGCACGGGTTTGACGATGTCGACGTAGACGAGCAGCACCGTCATACACAGGAGGACGCCGACGACCCCGTATGTCAGCGGCAGCAGCTTTGCGGTGTCGAAGGGGCCGATGAGCCCTCTTCTGCGGGAGAGGTTGATTCTGCGGCGTGCCCCTTCGTAGAGGGCGACCGCTATGTGGCCGCCGTCCAGGGGAAGCAGCGGAACCATGTTGAACGCAAAGAGGAACAGGTTGAGCGAGGCTGCCAGGCTCAGGCCGAGCTGCACTTTGTCGACGACTTCGAAAGCTTCGGCAGAAACAATTTCGCCGGCAACACGCCCCACACCGACCATGCCCATCGGACCGTTGGGGTCGCGCTCTGCTCCCCCGACGGCAACCTTCCCGATGTCGACGAGTTTCACCGGCAGGGTCGCCAGTGCCTTAAAGGTCTGTCCGATGGCTTTTCCGGCCTCAGCGGGAAACTCCGATGGCGACAGCGGATAGTGCTTCTTCTGCGGGGAGACCCCAAGGAAGCCGACGGTGGTGGTTTCGGGCTTTCCGTCAGCAGTGAACTTCTGCTTGCCTTCATCGTCATAGACCGCTCGCGTGGTTTCGATGATGGGCACGCGCACCAAGTGTTCAGAGCCGTCCCGCTCATAGGCCACGGTGACGGTTCTGCCCGCACTGGCCGCAATGAGCTCCTGCACCTGTTCCCACGTGTCGACGGGAGTGTCGTCAACAGCAGTGATGGTGTCGCCCGGTTTCAGTCCCGCGGCCTTGGCCGGTGCGGGAGTATCACCCGGCTGGCATTCGGCGTTTGGTCCGCGCTTCTGCGCGGTTTCGGCGTCAACGGCACATTCGACAACACCGGACAGCTGCGTGGACAGGCCCGGAACGCCGATGCCCATGAGCACAAGCCCTAAGAAGACGATGCCGAGGACGAGGTTGACCGCCGGTCCGCCGAACATGACGGCCAGGCGCTTGGGAACCGACAGGGCGTAGAAGGTGCGCCCCTCTTCACCTGGCCCGATGCCCTGATTGGAGAATTCGCGGGCATCCTCCATGCTCTGTGCGAACAGGCGTTTGCGCCCGGCCTGTTCCCGCGGATCTTCGCCCTCAACGGCTCGCCGCTTGGCGTCGGCCTCAACGATGTCGTGGGCTGATTCGACTCCGTGAAGATCTTCGGCGCGAGCGTGGACCGCTGACTTCGGCGGGTACATGCCCGGCATGGCGATGAAGCCGCCCAGCGGCAGCAGTTTGACGCCGTAGCGTGTTTCGCCGCGCTTAAAGGAGAACAGGGTCGGCCCGAACCCGATCATGTAGTGGGTGACCTTCACCCCGAAGCGCTTGGCGGGAATCAGGTGACCAAGTTCGTGCAGCCCGATGGAAAGCCCGACAACCGCGAGCATGAAGACGATTCCGAGGGTGTACAGCAGGGCCGTCATGCCCGGTCTCCCCCGCCTGATGCCTGTTCTGCCACCCAGCGCTTCGCAAACTCCCGGGCTTCGCGGTCAGCAGCCAAGACGAGTTCCGCCGTGAGCTTTCCATCCTGTGGAGCGTGGGCATCGAGTGCGGCGCTGATTCCCCGGCTGATGCCGGGAAAGGAGATCTGTCCGGCGTGAAAAGCATCCACCAGAACTTCGTTCGCCGCGTTGTAGACAGCGGGTGCTGTTCCTCCCAGGCGACCGGCCCGCACCGCCAAGCGCAAGGCGGGAAACGCCTCGTGGTCGACAGGTTCAAAAGTCCACTGGGTCGGCTCGTCCCAGCGGTTGGGTGTCGTGATGTTCGACAGCCGCTCCTCATAGCCCAGGGCGTAGGCGATCGGCAGCTTCATATCCGGTGGACTGACCTGTGCAATTGTCGACCCGTCGACGTATTCGACCATCGAGTGGACCTGCGACTGCGGGTGCACCACGACGCTGATCTGGTCGTAGGGAATATCGAAGAGCAGGTGCGCCTCAATGACCTCGAGACCCTTGTTGACAAGGGTTGCCGAGTTCGTGGTGATGACCTTCCCCATATCCCACGTGGGGTGCTTGAGCGCCTGCGCGGGCGTGACGGCTTCAAGATCAGACTGCGTCATACCGCGGAAAGGACCACCGCTTGCCGTGATCACCAGCCGGCTGACTTCCTCGCGGCAGCCGGAACGCAGAGCCTGCCACACGGCCGAATGCTCAGAGTCGACCGGAAGCAGGCGGGCTCCCGTACGGGCCGCGGCTTCCATCACGACATCGCCGCCGATGATGAGCGACTCTTTGTTTGCCAGTGCCACATCCGTGCCGCTCTCCAGGGCGGCAAGAGTGGCAGTCAGCCCCGCAGCCCCCGTAATGGCGTTGAGAACAGTGTCAGCTTCAAGGCGTGCAACCTCGTCAGCCGCACGCGGTCCGACGAAAACCTGCTCGACGGGGTTCTCGACCCCAGCGGCAGCGGCGGCAGAAGCAACAGCCCGCTCCACCTCGTCAGGTGATGATGCGCCGACGGCGCCCAGGGCGCGGGCGCGAAAGCGGACCGCCTGTTCGGCGGCATCCGCAATGTTCGTGTGGCAGACGAGACCGACAATCTGAAAGCGGTCCGGGTGGGAGCTGACCACGTCGAGGGTCTGGGTTCCAACGGAACCGGTCGAACCGAGAACTGAGATGTGAAGCACCCGGCCATCTTGGCAGATAAGGCTGAATCTGCGCTCAGAAGGCCTAAAGGGACATTGGTCACACAAAATACATATCTCGGCTATACTCTTTTTGGAAGTCCTCACTGAGCCCTCTGAAAAAGGAGTGAAATGGCCAAGACCTCGCACCCGGACGAAATCCTCGGACTCGATCACCTCTTCTCGAAGGAAGAGCGCGAATGGGCCGGCATCGTCCGCAGCTGGCTGGATGAAAACGTACGCGAAAAGATCGGCGACTGGTACCTCGAAGGCACCATCCCGGCACGCGAACTCGCTGAAGGCCTCGGCGAACTCGGCCTGCTCGGCATGCACCTGGACGGCTACACGCTGCCCGGTGCTTCCGCCCGCATGTACGGCATCGCCTGCCGTGAACTCGAAGCCGTCGACTCCGGCCTGCGGTCGCTCGTCTCGGTGCAGGGCTCGCTGGCCATGTTCGCCATCCACCACTGGGGTTCGGAAGAGCAGAAGGAAGAATGGCTGCCCCGCATGGGCGAAGGCAAGGCCATCGGCTGCTTCGGCCTGACGGAACCGGACGTCGGTTCGGACCCGTCGAACATGCGCACCACCGCCAAGCGCGACGGTGACGACTGGATCCTCAACGGCGCCAAGATGTGGATCACCAACTCCCCCGTTGCCGACGTCGCAGTCGTGTGGGCCAAGACGGAAGAGACCGACGCCAAGGGCCGCCCCATGATCCGCGGCTTCGTCGTTCCCACCGACACCCCCGGCGTGGAAACCCCCACCGTCCAGCGCAAGCTGTCGTTGCGGGCATCCATCACCGGCGAAATCGTCCTGGACAACGTCCGCCTGCCCGGTTCGGCCGTCATGCCGAAGGCAGAAGGCCTCAAGGGACCCCTGTCCTGCCTGTCGGAAGCCCGCTACGGAATCGTCTGGGGTGTCACCGGTGCTGCTCGCGATTCGCTGGAGCAGGCTCTCATGTACACCGGCAGCCGCATCCAGTTCGACAAGCCGCTGGCCGCTTTCCAGATTTCGCAGCAGAAGCTCGCGAAGGCCTTCGGCCAGTACTCGAACATCACTCTGCTGGCTTCGCACCTGGGTGACCTCAAGGACTCCAAGGACGGCGTGCGCCCCGAGCAGATTTCGCTGGGCAAGATGAACAACGTCGACACCGCTATGAACATCGCCCGCGACCTGCGCGCCCTGTTCGGCGGTTCGGGCATCACCAGCGAGTACTCGCCGCTGCGCCACGCCATCAACCTCGAGACCGTGCTGACCTACGAGGGCACACACGAAGTTCACCAGCTCACGCTGGGCCGTGCGCTCACCGGCATCAACGCTTTCGCCTGATGCTCACCTGACGCACTGAAGGCACAGAAAGGCCCCGCTCCCGAGGTGGAGCGGGGCTTTTCTGTGTGCCGGGGTTTTCGCGGGCTCCTGCTGGGTGCGCGTGTGCAGCTGCGGGCTCGGGTGTGTGCTGGCTCAGTCGTGTGCTGGCTCAGCGCAGCAGAGTGTGGACCGCTTCGAGGCTCTCCAGTGCGGTGACCTCAATGCCGTCAAGGCGCATGAGCGTACGCCCCGGGCCCAGAGGTTCAGCCGCCGCGTGCTTGAAGGCGGCCTGCTTCATGAGCATGTCGACCGGCTTCGGTGAGCTGTCCGGTCCGTCTGCAAGAAGTTCGGCACCTTCAAAGTGAGTGTCGATGGTCCGTGTGGCCGTGTGCATTCCGGCGCGCGCTTTGGTTTCGCCCGCTGGCTGTGGCTGTTCAGAGGAAGCCTCAACTGCAGCCGGCCGGAGGATCGGTGCGTTGGCTTTCTGCTGCGGGGTGAGTCCCTTGGCACCGATGACGGCGCATGTGCCCACGCGCATAGCACCGAGGACGGCCAACAGCAGAGTGGCGGGTTTCAGCCCGTCTTCCAGAATGAGCATCTGCGGAGCCGGTTCGGCCACAGCGCGCAGAATCCCGGCGAACTTCGCTGCCCGATCAAGAGCATCTTCAAAGCTCAGTTCGATCTGGCCGGACGCGAACTCGTCTGCACCGCGGCCCATGACGATGGGATGGTCGAGCAGTTCGAAGACCGGGTTGAACGTGCCCTTGTCCTTCGGCTCGTTGGTCTCAGGCTTGCGGAACCAGTGCAGATCGGTGTTCACGGGCGTCCCTTCAGTCGACGGAGGCCATGACTTCGACGACGCGGTCAATGAACGCATCGACTTCGTCTTCATCATAGGCGCGCTCACCGCGACGAGTGCGGAACAGAACGCGGCGGACCTCATCAACGCTCATAGCGCGGCCCTGTGTGAAGTAGCCGCTGATCTTGTCGCACAGTTCATCGACTTCGGCGATGTCGTAGCCGATGGTGCGGCTGGCAGCGTGCGCGAAGCGCTCACCGTGGGGGCGCTCCAAACGTGCCTGCAGGGATCCGGCGGCAGACGACAGCCTGTCCATCCACGCCTTTTCGCCCTGTTCGGCGATCAGCCGTTCGCGGGAGGCTTTCGCGAAGGCGTCTTCCAGACGGTCAAGGGCAGCGTCTACGACTCCGACGTGATAGCCGCGGCGCACCAGGTCAAAGCCGACGGTGCGCACAGCGCGCGCGTCGAGGTCACCCGGGCGGGGGTGTTCGCGCTCATAGGATTCGCGGGCGCGCTTGAAGAAGCTGTCGACCTGTCCGGGGTCATAGCCGGACTTCCACCCCGACATTCTGGGGAAGTTACCCTCCATGTGGCCTCCTCTTAGCTGATGCGTGCTGTTGCTTGTGGTGTTCGGTGCCGGTCAGTCCTCGCCGGTTGCGGCCAGCTGACCGCAGGCGCCGTCGATGTCCTGTCCGCGGGTATCGCGAATGGTGGTGGGAACTCCCGCTGCAACCAGGCGGTCCACAAATTCCTGTGCCACCTTGGGTTCTGATGCGGTCCACACTGATCCCGGAGTGGGGTTGAGGGGAATCGGGTTGACGTGCACCCATCCCCTGCCCCGGGCGTTGAGCTTCTTGGCCAGCAGGTCCGCGCGCCACGCGTGGTCGTTCATGTCCTTGATGAGCGCGTATTCGATCGACACTCTGCGGCCCGTGGTGCGGTAGTAGTCGTAGGCTGCGTCAATCGCCTCGTCGGCGTTCCAGCGGGTGTTGACTGGGATCATCTCATTGCGCAGCCCGTCATCCGGCGCGTGCAGGCTGAGGGCAAACGTGACTGGGATGTCTTCGCTCATGAGTTTGCGGATGCCCGGCACGAGGCCCACGGTTGACACTGTGATGCGGCGCGGGGACATTCCCAGTCCGTGCGGGGCTGCGTCGGTGAAGCGGCGGATGGCGTTCATGACCCGCTTGTAGTTGGCTAGGGGTTCGCCCATGCCCATGAACACGATGTTTGTGACGCGCTCTTCCCCAGCGGGTGTTTGGGTACCGGAAGGCTTCGCCCCAGTACTGTCGTTCCCAGCTTCAGCACCCGCATCGGATTCACCGGACTCGTCGCCGACCGCGGCTGCCTGTTCGCCGAGCATGTTGATGTCCGGCTCCGCGGTCGGTGCGAGTTCTCCGGCCGCAATGACCTGGTTGGCTCGGATGACCTGTTCGACGATTTCGGCTGTCGACATGTTGCGGGTGAGCCCCTGCTGGCCGGTGGCGCAGAACGGGCAGTTCATACCGCAGCCGCACTGGGATGACACGCACAGTGTGATGCGGTTGCGGTAGCGCATGAGGACGGATTCGACGAGTGCTCCGTCGAAAAGTCGCCACAGGAATTTGATGGTGTCGCCGTTTTTGGTCTTCAGCCGGTGGACTTCTGTCAGCAACGGTGGGAAGAAGGCTTCGGCGAGGGCATCGCGCTTGTCAGCGGGGATGTCCGTCATGAGCGCGGGGTCGGTGATGTTGCGCTGGAAGTAGTGGTTGGACAGCTGTTTGGCGCGGAATGCGGGCAGTCCGAGTTCGCGGACGGCTTCCTGCCGTTCTTCCATCGACATGTCTGCGAAGTGCCGTGGCGGCTGGGTGACGCGCGGGGCGCGGAAGTTCAGCAGCGGGCGGCCATCGCGGGTGGGCGTCTTGGATGTTGTGCCGTCTTCGTGTTCGACGACGGGGCGGACCTGTTTGCGACGCGTGTTGCTCATGACTCCCCTATTATTCCAAAGCTCCCCTGGGCTTCGGGCCAAGGGGAGCGTGTAACAGCCGCATGTGTCAGCCGGTGGTGATGAATCCCGGCAGGATCGTGTAGAGCACGAGCACGACGGGTGCACTGGGCAGAATCGAGTCGAGTCGGTCCATGACACCGCCGTGGCCGGGCAGCAGGTTGCCCATGTCTTTGAGGTCGAGGTCGCGTTTGATCATGGATTCTGAAAAATCGCCGAGTGTGGCGAAGGCCGGAATCACCAGGCCGAGCACGGCGCCTTCCCACCATGGAACGTCGAAGGCGAAGACGGCCATGCAGATTCCGACGGTCACGGCGAAGACGGTTGAACCGGCGTAGCCCTCCCAGGATTTCTTCGGTGAGATTCTCGGGGCGATGGGGTGCTTGCCCCACAGGACTCCGAACACGTACCCGCCGGTGTCAGAGGACACGGCAAGTGCCAAGAACGTGATGAGCAGAAGATCGCCCTGCGGCTGGTGCAGGATGTGGATGATGAACGCCGCCATGAGACCGACGTAGGTCAGGGCGAACAGCGACAGCGATACTTCTTTCACCGGGTTGGGCCGCCCGGTCATCAGCGACACGAGCATGATGATGCCCGCTGACAGGGTGAACGCCACCCACACGGCTTCGCGTCCGCCGAACCAGCTCGACAGCACGAGCCCTGCCGCTGCCATCATGGTCAGCGGTCGGTAGACGTCCGCTCCGGAGCGTGACAGCGCGGTGGACAGTTCCCAGGTGGCGGCGAGAACGCCGATGATTGCGACGACGAGGAAGGCCGGAGGGTAGATGAGAATGCTGGCAAGTACGGCCCCGCCGATTCCAACGCCGACCCCGATTGCGGCCGGCAGGTTGCGCCCGGCCCGTCCGTAGTCCTTTTCCGCCGGAGGGGTGACTTCCTCAGGCGACGGCGCTTGCTCTGCTGCGCTGTCGCCCGAGGAAGTCGAAGGTGATTGAGCAGTCAATTCAGACTTCCATCAGGTCTTTTTCTTTTGCTGCGAGAAGCGTGTCGATTTCGTCGGTCTTCTTCTTCGTCAGCTCGTCGAGTTCCGCCAGACCCGCGCGGACTTCGTCTTCACCGAGGTCGCCGTCTTTCTGGAACTTCTCGAGGGTGTCCTTGGTGCGGCGGCGGACATTGCGGATGGAGACCTTGCCGTCTTCCGCGTAGCCGCGGACGATCTTGACGTAGTCACGGCGACGCTCTTCGGTCAGCTCCGGCAGAACCACGCGGATGACGTTGCCGTCGTTGGCGGGGTTGGCACCGATGTCGGAGTTGCGCAGCGCGGTTTCGATGTTGCCGAGAGCCGACTGGTCGAACGGCGAAATCAGGAGGGTGCGCGCTTCGGGAACCTGGAAGGAGGCCAGCTGCTGCAGCGGGGTGGGCACTCCGTAGTACTCGACCATGATGTTGGCGAAGAGCTGCGGGTTGGCGCGACCGGTGCGCACCGATCCGAAGTTCTCCTGGGTGGCCTCGACGGCACCGTCCATGCGGCCGCGTGCGTCCTTAAGCTCAGAATCGATCATTGTGTCTCCTATGAATAGTGCTGGCTCTCAGGCAGAGAGCACGGTGCCGATGTTCTCGCCCATGATGGCCGAGCGCAGGTTTCCTTCGCCTTCCATACCGAAGACGCGCATTGCGACGTTGTTGTCCATACACAGGCTGAAAGCGGTCGCGTCGACGACTTTGAGCCCGCGCTGCAGAGCGTCCTGGTAGGAGATGCTGTCGAGCTTCTTTGCGGTCGGATCGGTTTTGGGGTCTGCCGTGTAGACGCCGTCGACGCCGTTCTTTGCCACGAGGACTTCGTCAGCGTGGATTTCGAGTGCGCGCTGGGCGGCGACGGTGTCGGTTGAGAAGAACGGCAGGCCTGCACCTGCACCGAAGATGACCACGCGGTCTTTCTGCATGTGGCGCATGGCGCGGCGCGGAATGTAGCTTTCGGCCACCTGCGGCATGGGGATCGCGGTCTGCACGCGCGTGTCGACGTCGAGCTGTTCGAGAAAGTCCTGCAGTGCAAGGCAGTTCATGACGGTGCCGAGCATGCCCATGTAGTCAGCACGGGTGCGGTCCATGCCGCGGTTCTGCAGTTCAGCCCCGCGGAAGAAGTTGCCGCCGCCGACGACGATCGACATTTCGACTTCGCCGACAGTGGGGGCGATTTCACGAGCGACAGATGCGACGACATCGGGGTTCACGCCGACCGAGCCGCCGCCGAACACTTCGCCGGAGAGTTTGAGGAGTACCCTGCGCCGGTGTGTGGCTTCGGGTTTCGGACTCTCGCTCACAGTGTGCGGCATCTGCTTCCTTCCTTCGGTTGGATCGTTCCCAGTCTACCCATCCGGGCCTGCTGTTTCTGTATTCCGCCGTGTGCGGCGGGGGCGGCTTCAGCACCCACATCGACCAGGAGCATAGTAGAGGGGTGAATACGTCCGCCCGTTCCCTCCCGTCCGCACTGCTGAGCCTGCTGCCGGGCCTGCTGCTGTGCGGTGCTGCCGCTGCGGCGGCCTTTGGTCTTGCGGCCTTTGTTCCCCATACCGGCTCTGTTCTCATGGCCATTGTGCTGGGGATGCTTGTGCGCAATCTGCTGCCTGAGCTTCCTGCGCGCTTTGATCCCGGTGTTGCCTTTGCGTCCAAACCGCTGCTGCGTGCTGCGATCATCGCCTTGGGCTTCAAGCTGTCTTTGACGGATATTGCTGCGATGGGTCCGCTCGTGATTGTGCTCGTCGTAGTTCTTGTGGCCGGGGGCTTCTTCCTCAGCGTGGGCCTTGGCCGCCTGCTGGGAGTGGGCCGTGATCTTTCGATGCTGATCGGCTGCGGTTTTTCCATCTGCGGCGCCGCTGCTGTTGCCGGGGCGCAGAGCACTCTGCGTTCCCGCAAAGAGGACACTGCGGCCGCGGTTGCTCTCGTGGTGCTGTTCGGCACCATCATGATCGGTGTGGTGCCCCCGCTTGCCGGTCTGTGGCACCTCGATCCGCGCACCGCGGGCATTTGGACGGGTGCGGGTGTGCACGAGGTCGCGCAGGTTGCCGCCATCGGCGGGATCCTGGGCTCCGCGGCTTTGGAGCCGGCTGTCATCGTCAAACTCGCCCGGGTGCTCATGCTCGCCCCGGTCGTGTTCTTCCTGGGCCGCTGGATGGCACGAGGCGGAGCATCAGAGGGCACAGAATCTTCGGCTCGTGTGCCCCTTGTGCCGCTGTGGGTTGCGCTTTTCATCGTCGCAGCTGTCGCCACCACCTTCCTGCCTCTGCCGGGTTGGTTCCTCACCGGAGCCGACTGGGTGCAGAAGATCTTCTTGACCGCAGCGATGTTCGGGCTGGGCCTTGGCGTGCACTTCAAGTCGCTCATCGGCATGGGTGTGCGCCCACTCATTCTGGCCGCACTCGTGACCCTGGGCGTTGGTTCAGCAGCACTGGGCGGTGCGCTGCTCGTCGCCTGAACCGCACTCCCCCGGCGGGAACAGGCGCAGCCGAGCGGCGCCTCGTGAGTCTTGCGTGCTGACCCTGCCGACCAGCCCGCCCAAACAGCTCGGCGGAGGAAACCCAGACACAGAAATGCCCCCTCGGCAGTGAGCCGAGGGGGCATTTCAGCAGTTCAGACGATCAGACGCCCACGCGGAAGCGCAGGAAGCCCTTCGCGTCGATGCCGGCTTCCTTCAGAACAGCCGAAACCGGGGTCTTGGGCTCCTTGGCGAAGCCCTGGTCCAGCAGGCAGTTGTCCTTGAAGAATGCGTTGACGCGGCCTTCCACGATGTTCGGGATGGCGCGCTCCGGCTTGCCTTCGTTCTTGGCGGTCTCAAGGGCGACTTCGCGCTCCTTTTCGACGACCTCAGCGGGAACGTCTTCGCGCGAGAAGAACTTGGGCGACATGGCTGCGATGTGCACTGCGACATCGTGTGCAACCTGGTCGTCGCCGCCTTCGTAGGCGAAGAGAACGCCGACCTGCGGGGGCAGGTCCTTGTTGGTGCGGTGCATGTACTGCGCGATCGAAGGAGCTTCGATGCGGCCCACGCGGCGCAGGTCAACCTTTTCGCCGAGCGATGCTCCGCCTTCGGTGATGATCTGCGAAACCGGCTTGCCGTCGATTTCGGTGTTCAGCAGGGTTTCAGCGTTGTCGGCGTTGTTTGCAACGGCCAGGTCGAGGACCTCTTCGGCGAGCTTGCTGAAGGTGTCGGACTTGGCAACGAAGTCGGTTTCCGAGTTGAACTCGATCATGGTGCCGACACCGTTTTCGACGCGTGCCAGAACAACGCCGTCCGAAGTGGAACGGCCTTCGCGCTTGGCAGCGCCCTGCAGGCCCTTGACGCGGAGGATCTCAACGGCCTTGGTCTTGTCGCCAGCGGCTTCGTCGAGTGCCTTCTTGACGTCCATCATGCCTGCGCCGGTCTTTTCGCGCAGCTCTTTGATGTCAGCTGTGGTGTAGTTCGCCATGGAATCTCCTTTGGAAGATACGGGGTCGAAGGGACGTGTGGTCAGGCTTCGGGCTTGTCAGCGGCCTTGTCTTCGGCCTTTTCGGCGTCAGCCTTGTCAGCTTCGGCCTTGTCTTCGGCGCCTTCGGACTTGCCTTCGAGGAGTTCGCGCTCCCATTCGGGCATCGGTTCGACGGCGGAAACGTTCTTTTCGCCCTCTTCGCTGCCGCCGTGGCGCTTGATGAGGCCTTCGGCGACTGCGTCTGCAACCACGCGGGTCAGCAGCTTGACGGAGCGGATCGAGTCGTCGTTGCCCGGGATCGGGTAGTCGACAACGTCAGGGTCGCAGTTGGTGTCGAGGATAGCGATGACCGGGATGCCGAGCTTACGAGCTTCGTCAACGGCCAGCTGTTCCTTCTTGGTGTCGACAACCCACACGGCCGACGGGGTGCGCTGCATGTCGCGGATACCGCCGAGGGTGCGCTCGAGCTTGTCCTTTTCGCGGGACAGGATGAGCAGTTCCTTCTTGGTGCGACCTTCGCCCGCTGCGTCCTCGAAGTCGATTTCTTCGAGTTCCTTCAGGCGGCGCAGACGACCGGCGATCGTCTGGAAGTTGGTGAGCATACCGCCGAGCCAGCGCTGGTTGACGTAGGGCTGACCCACGCGGGTGGCCTGTTCTGCGATTGCTTCCTGAGCCTGCTTCTTCGTGCCGACGAAGAGGATCGAACCGCCGTGTGCGACGGTTTCCTTCACGAAGTCGTAGGCGGTGTCGATGTAACCCAGCGACTTCTGCAGGTCGATGATGTAGATGCCGTTGCGCTCGGTGAAGATGAAGCGCTTCATCTTCGGGTTCCAACGGCGGGTCTGGTGACCAAAGTGAACGCCGGATTCGAGCAGCTGGCGAACGGTGACGACGGCCATGCCGAGGTCTCCTTTCTCTGCGCTTGCGCGCCTAGGGTTCCTGCGGTGAGCCCGTGGGCATAGACCGCGGAACGGTTTTCGGTTGATCCTGGCACCCGTGGATCTGTCGACGCGCTTTCCACCGGACTTGGGATCCGTTGGCTGTGGACAGCGCGCACCTTCGGCAGATCGGTTGAATCGGATGCGCGAAGTCAGAAGCGGACACGCTTCTGCTGGTTTCATTCTACGCTGTCGCTCAACCCAGACAAAACGGGGCTGCCGCAGGCCAGGGCCGCCGAGGTGGAACTCCCGGAGTGGAGGTGACTTCAGTTCTCGCGGCTGGGGATTGCGCCGGGCTTTCCCACAGGTGTTTTCCGGGCCTCGCGGCAAGGTGAAGGTGCGGGCTGAACTGAGTGCATGAAAGTCATCACCTCTGCTCTATCTTCTGCTGTTGCTGTTATCGCAGCTTCTGTTTTCGCCGCACTGACCGTGGTGGGCGGGCCGGCTTCTGCCTACGCCCAGAACGCCGACGGCGCCGGTGCTGAAGCTGCGCACCGTTGGCTGACTCCCGTTCCGGGCCTGCAGATTGTGCGCGCTTTCGACAAACCCGAACAGAACTGGAAGGCGGGCCACCGTGGGATCGATGTCGCCGCCGCCGTCAGCGAACCGATCCGCTCCCCTGCCACAGGCACCGTGCGCTTTGCCGGGAAGGTCGCCGGAAAACCGGTTGTCAGTCTCGAAGTGGGCGGCTACGCGGTGTCGTTCGAACCCGTTGCGAGCACTGTGCGCAAGGGCGATCAGGTTGCTGCCGGGCAGGTGATCGGCACCGTTGCGGACGCTTCGCACTGTTCTGAGGGCTGTGTCCACGTCGGCGTGTGGAGGCTGGACCGGGCTAAGGACTATCTGAATCCGGCTGATTTCTTTGTTTCCGACGCCTCGATCCTGCTGCCCGAAGGGCAGGCACCGGACCGCTTGCCGGCCGCGGCACAGGGAGGCTCTGTTGCAAAGTCAGGCGCTGGCGCATGGGGCGGCTACAGCAACGGACAGATCCCGGCGGTTGCCCTGTGCCCGCTGCGATCGGCTCCAGGCCACAGGCTGCGATGCGATGCTGCGAAATCATTTGATGCGCTGTCAGCTGCTTTTGCCCAGAGGTTTGGCCATCCGATCTCAGTGACCGACTCCTACCGCGACTACCAAACGCAGGTGGCACTCAAACGCCGCAAAGGCAAATGGGCAGCAACTCCTGGACGCTCAAACCACGGGTGGGCGCTGGCCGTGGACCTGGGCTCTGGCATCAACAGGTTCGGCACACCGCAGCATCAGTGGATGAAGTCGAACGCCGCCCGCTTCGGCTGGGTGCACCCGCCGTGGGCAGAGCCATCGGGCTCTCTGCCTGAGCCGTGGCACTGGGAATACCGAGATACGGGACAGTAATGTGCCCGGTTTGGCCCCCGCGCGGTCTTCAGGCATTCTGAAGCTGTGAATCCCCAGAACCCCCGTTTGGCAATCATCGGCGGCGCTGGCCGCCTCGGCAAAGCTATTACCGACAGGTACCCGGACGAGGTCGTTTCAATTGTGCGCCGCCCGGAGCAGATGTACGAGCAGATGGAGCTTTCTGACCTCGGCGTATCCCCCGTCCTGGCCGATGTTTCCCGCTCAGCAATCGAGGAACTCGCCGAAACCCTCAGCGGGGTCCACTCCGTCGTATACGCGGCAGGCTCGCGGTTGGACAACAGCTTCGACGTGTTCTCCAACAACCTTGTGGGGTCACTGCGCGCGCAGCAGGCGTCCAAGCTTGCCGGTGTTGAGCGCTTTGTGCAGGTTACGCCGTGCGCATCTCTCGCCGCCGCTGTGGGCTGTGCCCACCCGGAATCAGTGACCATGGCGGACGAAGCACTGCGGATTTCCGGTTTGAACTACACAATCATCAGGCCTTCGGCAATGATGATCGATGCGGCGCCCGGTCTGCAGCTTGCTTCATCGGACATCGACTTCCAGCCTGTGCGCCTGGACGATATCGCCGACCTCGTCTGCGAAGTCCTCGATGCAGACCTCGCGCCAGGCAGTGAAATCAACGTTACGGCTGGTTCGCAGACACCCAGTTCAACCCTCAGGGACTTCCTTCGCCAGCCGAACTCTGTAAGCGCAGGCCAGCAGCCGGTCAATCTTTCTCGCAGCTGACAGCAGACGGCCTGTTCATCGGCAGGCCAAACTCGTATATCCCGTTTTATGCGCGAGGGTGGGCTTGCCGGTAGGTGTCTTTGAGCCGCTGCAGGGAAACGTGCGTATAGATCTGCGTCGAACTCAGACTGGCGTGCCCGAGCATTTCCTGCACTTGGCGAATGTCAGCCCCGTTTTCCACCATGTGAGTTGCCGCTGAATGCCGCAGACCGTGCGGTGCCAGCTTTGGGGAATCGCTGTAGCCGGCAGTTGCCCGCCCTACGACCTCGCGCACTTGACGCGGGTCAATGCGCTTTCCGCGCACGCCGACGAACAGGGCTTCAGGCTCTGCGGCCAGCGCATCCCGCCCCTTGTCCAACCAGGCGTTCAGCGCAGCTTCTGACGGCCCGCCGAAGGGCACTCGGCGTTCTTTGCGCCCCTTGCCGATGACCGTGATGAGTTTGTTGGTGAAGTCGATCGAGTCCAGGTTGAGGCTTGTGAGTTCTGATACGCGCATGCCCGTGGCGTAGAGCAGTTCGACCATGGCTCGGTCCCGCAGCTGCACCGGGGTGGGCTCTGCTGTCTGCTCCGTGTCTGCACTGGGGGTCTGCGCGGTGTTGGCCAGCACAGTTTCAGCGGCACTCTGTTTGAGGACAGCCGGCAGCCGGCCGGGTTTTTTGGGTGCCTGCAGACGCTCGGCGGGTGAAGCCTCGATGCGGCCGCTGCGCCGCAGGAATGTGAAGAACGACCTGACACCCGCGATGCGCCGTGCCGCTGTGCTGGGCGATGCCCCGTTTTCGTGGATCTCCATGAGCCAGTGGCGCAGGTTGGCCAGTTCGACGTCCCGCAGGGCAATGGGTTCCCCGCCGGCGGCGCGCACAAGGAATTCGAGCACGGACTGTGCATCGGCACAGTATGCCCGCCGGGTGTGTTCGGACACTGTCTGATGGACCGTGAGATCAGCCTCGTAGTCCTCAAGGGCCGAAGCGTATTCGGCAGGCAGTGCCTCGCGGGGAAGGTTCGAGGTCATGAATCCAGGATAGCGGGGACAGTTCACCGGCCCTTCTGCCACTCGTCACCGCTGCGCTGTGCCAGCCCGGCAAGTTCGAGTGCGGCGAGCGCGGCCGTCGTGGTCTGCGGGTCCAATCCCGCCCTCACTGCGAGAGTGGAACAGTCAACGCCGCGCTGCACCGGGAGTGCGGAGAACACTTTGAGCTCGGCATCGCTAAGACCGTCCGCCTGTTTGCCGTGTGCCTGTGCACTTTCCCGGCTGAACAGTTCGGCGATGTCCGCCGTGCCCAGCAGTTCGCGCACGTGGTCAGCTTCGGCAACGAGCACAGCGCCGGCATCCCGTATGAGACGGTGGCATCCGGCGGATTCAACATCCGAGGCGCGCCCAGGAAATGCACCCAGTGGGCGACCGAGTTCAGCTGCGTGATGCGCGGTGTTGATAGCCCCGGAGCGCCAGCCCGCCTCGACAACCACAACGGCTGATGACAGTGCGGCTATCAGTCTGTTGCGCGCCAGGAACCTGTGCCGCATGGGTGTGGCACCCGGTGGGCACTCGGAGACCACCAGGTGATTGCGGCACAGCTCTTCCAGCAGGTCCGCGTTGCCGCGCGGATACATGCGGTCCACTCCCCCGGCCATGAGCGCGATTGTTGAGGCTCGTCCGCTTGATGCAGCAAGAGCCCCGGCGTGCGCTGCCGCGTCAATGCCGAATGCTCCGCCGGAAATGACGGTCACGCAGTCGCGAGCCAGTTCAAACGCCGTGTTCTTGGCAAGCGCGGTCCCGTAGCCGGTTGCGGCACGAGCACCGACAAGAGCACAGGAAACATCTGCGAGCTCGGCCAGATTGCCCGGTCCGCGCACCCACAGGGCTGTTGGCGCATCCAAACCGAGGTCATCCAGCTGCTCTGGCCATTCGCTGCTGTCCGGCGTGATGAGGCGAGCGCCAAGCCGTTCCATAATCCTCAGGTCACGGTCGGCATCGCCGTCGTGCCCTGCGATTCTGGCGCGCCATCGTTCGGCGGCTTTGCTCACCGCTTCCGTGCTGGCCGTGATGCCGAATGTGGCCGCACAGCGCGCGATGAAGCTCTTCGCCCCGGCGTTGTCTGTCCCGTCGTGGCGTGCCGCTTCACTGAGCGCGCGCCATGTTTCTTCCACGCCTTCGGCGCGTATGCACACCGCGAGCATCCGGTCGGTGGGCTCTGCTGTGCGCAGGAGGTTCGCGGCTGCTCGCAGTTCGGCAATATCGGTCATAGCTGCTCCTGGGTTCGCAGTGCGGCCGCCGCCATGAGCTCGTCACGCCCGGGGCGTTCAATGCCGCGCAGATCGGCGATTGTTGCGGCTATGCGCAGCACCCGGTCATAGCCGCGCATCGACAGCGTTCCGCGTTCTAAAGCGGTATCCAGGTGCGCTGTTTCCTGCGGTGTGAAGCGGAAGATCTCCCGCAGTCGACTGCCCGGAGCTCGCGCATTGAGGGAAAAGCCGTCAGTGCTGTACCGCTCTGCTTGCACCTGCCGAGCCTGGGCAACCCGCTGTGCGACTTCTGCTGAGCCTTCGCGCTTTTCTTTTCTGTGCAGGTCGGCCGGACTGATGGGCTGCACTGTCAGCTGAATGTCCACGCGGTCCATGAGTGGACCGGACAGTTTGGCTCTATAGCGCCTTTTCTCCGTGGGACTGCACATACACTGCCTGCCGGTCGAACCACCGCACGGGCACGGGTTTGCCGCCAGCACAAGCTGAAACTGGGCGGGAAGATCAACCGAGCCCCACGCCCGGTGAATGCTGCACACTCCGCTTTCCAGGGGCTGTCGCATGGCTTCGAGAACATCGCGACTGAATTCGGGGGCCTCATCGAGGAACAGCACTCCCCTGTGGGCTTTTGACAGCACGCCGATCATCCCCGGTTTGGAACCGCCCACCATTGCCGCGGCAGTCGTGCGGTGGTGCGGAGATTCAAAGGGAGGAACAGCAGCAAGTCCCCGCTCGGGATCAAGTGTGCCGTCCAGAGACTGCAGCGAGCAGGCTTCCACCGCCTCGTCAGGTGACAGGGGCGGCAGCAGACCAGGCAGGCAGCCGGCGAGCATTGTCTTGCCCGCCCCGGGCGGGCCGCTCATCAGCAGGTGGTGCCCACCGGCAGCCGCAACCTCGAGGGCCCACCGGGCGTCGTCCTGACCCTGCACGTCCGCGAGATCGCCCGGACGCTGCGGCTCGACTGCCCGCCGACCACTCAGCTCAACCGGCACGAGGTCAACGGGACGCACATCCCCGCCGAGCACCCGCACGGCATCGGCCAGACTGATGCACCCGCGCACGTCGACATCGCCAGCCAGGAGAGCTTCGCTTTCATTCGCCTTGGGCACAATCACACGCCGCAGGCCTTCCTTCCGCAGCGCTGACACCATGGGCAGCACACCGTTGACCGGATGAAGTCTGCCGTCCAAGCCCAGTTCGCCAATGCAGACGCACGATGCCGCGGAGTCGCGGTTGACAGCCCCTTCTGCCGCAAGAAGCGCCACTGCGATGCTCAGGTCGAACGCGGTTCCGGCTTTCTTCACACTGCCCGGTGACAGGTTCACGGTGATGCGCTGAGCCGAAAGACTCAGCCCCACATTCGACACCGCCGCACGGACTCGTTTGCGCGCTTCCGAAACGGAAGCATCGGGAAGCCCCACGATGTCGATGCCCGGCAGCCCGTTGTTGATGCTCGCCTCCACGGCAATGACCGTGCCGGAAAGCCCCCACAGGGCGACTGCGCTCGTGGCTCCAATGGCCCGGGCTTTCGGTTTGATCACGGTGTAGGCGGGTGCGTCGGCCAGCGTGGTTGGTGCTTCACCAGTCATGGAACACCTGCTCAATGTGGGTAAGCGTCGGCGCTTCACCGCCGAAGCAGATTCCGATGACGTCAATCCGGTAGCTGGGGATGTAGCCCTTCTGTTCGGTCACCCAGCGTGTGGCCAGGCCCTGCAGGGTGCGCAGCTTGTGGAAGTCAACAGCTTCCAGCGGGTCGCCGGAAAAGGCACTCGAACGGGTTTTGACTTCAACGAACACGACGTCTTCGTCGTCATAGGCGATGATGTCGATTTCACCGTCACGACATCGCCAGTTGCGGTCGAGGATGATCCAATCGCAGTCGCGCTCAAGGTAGTTGGCGGCGATTTCTTCGCCCCTGGCACCCAGCGTTGTGTTGTGTGGTTTTCTCTGCGGCTCATTCATGCCGCCAACGGTGCCCGGCAGACCAAGTGGAGCGGCACCTCGTCAAAGGTCTTGGGGATAACCTGCCCTCAGTCCACAGGCGCAGGCACGGAAGTGAGCACCGGCTGAACAGCGCACCCAGCCGCCCGGTGGCCGACCCTCACAACAGCGGCAGACTCAGCCGTCGAGGTCCTCGGGGCCGGGGAAATCGCTCTTGGCGAGCTCTTCGATGTTGACGTCCTTATAGGTGAGTATCCGCACGTTCGTCACAAAGCGGGCGGTGCGCCACGTGTCCCACACCCAGGCGTCGGTGAGCGTGACCTCGAAGAAGACATCCCGGCCGTCGGAGTGCTGCTGCACGTCAACGGAGTTGGCCAGGTAGAACCGCCGTTCGGTTTCCACGGCGTAAGAGAAAAGGCTGATGACGTCGCGGTATTCGCGATACAGCTGCAGTTCGAGAGCAGCTTCAAAAGCCTCAAGGTCTTCGACGCTCATAGCTCCTACCCTAGTGTTCGACCCTCAGAGGGCAAATGACCTGCGGTGCCACTCGGTGGGCCCAAATTCCGCCACGGCGCGCTTGTGCGCGGGGCTGGGGTACCCCTTGTTGCCCGCCCAGCCGTATTCGGGGAACTGCGCGTCGAGTTCGACCATGAGCGCATCACGGTCGACCTTCGCGATGACGGAGGCCGCGGCGATCGTGACAATCCGCCCATCGCCCTTGATGAAGGTGCGGACTTCGGGGACCACCGCGTCAGCGTCAGCAAACAGGTGTGCGTCCACAAGGGACGGTTCATAAGACAGCCAGTTGTGTTTGCCGTCCAACAGCACGACGTCGGCTTCGGGAAGCTCTGCCAGGGCCCTGCGGCCTGCCAGTGCCAGTGCTGCTGTCAAGCCGATTTCGTCGATCTCGGCAGCCGAGGCGTAACTCACTTGCGCGTGCTCCTGCCAGTCGCGGACCGACTGGGCGACACCGGGTCGGCGCGCCGGTGTGATCTGTTTCGAGTCGTTGAGCCCCGCCGGGATGTCAGCGGGTTCGGCCAGGAGTTCATCGAGTGAGAACCAGACGGCACCCACCCCGACGGGGCCTGCGGTGCAGCCGCGCCCCACCTCGTCCATTCCGATGACCCGTCGGATGCCGTCGTCGTACAGCTGCCGTTCAAGGCTGAGGTCAGTCAGTCCGTTCACGGGTTGGGAACGTCGGCGAAGACTTCGGTGGCGGCTTTGACGCGTGAGAAGCGGTCCAGTGGCCAGTTGATGACGAACACCGTGCCGACCACGTTGTCCTTCGATACGAACGGTCCGCCGGCAGATTCGGTGTTGTAGCGCGAATCGAGTGAGTTTGCGCGGTTGTCGCCCATCACCCAGTAGCTGCCCTCGGGGACTTCCACTTTGAATTTGATGGCCGAAGGGTCGGTTCCGCGCTTGATGTAGGTTTCGTCAATCGGCTGGCCGTTGACCTTGAGGCGGCCCTTTTCGTCGCAGCATTCGACTGTGTCACCGCCGACGCCGATGACGCGTTTGATCAGCTGCTGGCCGGCGTTGGCCGGTACGAGACCCAGGAACTCAAGCACCGGGTTCGGCTTGTAGCTGCCCGATGTGTCTGGGGGCAGCCAACCGCCCGGGTCATCGAAGACGATGATCTGTCCGCGCTGCGGTTCGTTCCACGGCAGCTGGTTGACCATGATGCGGTCGTCGATCTGCAGTGTGTTCTCCATCGATGACGACGGGATGTAGAACGAGCGAACGACGAAGGTTTTGATAGCGAAGGAAACGACGAGAGCGATCACCACGATGATCGCGATTTCACGCAGCCCCCGCAGGGCCTTGCTGCCGTCCTTCTTCCGTTCAGTCACCGGGCCATCCTATCGCGGCGCCTGCTGGTCAGATTCTCGGACTGTTCCAATGATCCGCTTGAGCGGGACCATTCCCCCGCCGGGTCGGCCCAGAAGGTTCCGCGAGTCAGTCGAATCGTGCCTGTTGTCGCCCATGAGCCACACGCGCCCTTCGGGCACGCGCACGTGGAATTCCATTTCCGAGGCGGAGCCCTCCTGATCTTTCAGGTACGGCTCTTGCAATGGCTCACCGTTGACGGTCAGCTGGTTGTCCTCGCAGCAGACGATTTCGTCGCCGCCGATGCCGATGACGCGTTTGACGTAGAAGACGTTCTTCGGTCCGATCCCGAACCACGATGCGATGTTCTGCACCCCGCCGGGACCTGTGCCGGGGATCATGCTGCCGCGGCCGTCGAAGACGACGACGTCGCCGCGTTCAATGTCTCCCTTCAGCGCCGGGACGCGCCAGACGGTGATCTTCTGCCCCGGCTGCAGGGTGGGCTCCATGGATTCAGACGGGATGGAGAATCTCTGCACGACGAAGCCGCGTAGGATGCCGGCCAGCAGGAGGCCCACGATGGCCAGCCATGCGATGACCGGCAGGATGCGGCGAGTGCGTGATGTGTGCATGTTCCGGATATGACGAAGGGCGCGAACCGATCGGTTCGCGCCCTCAGTTCGTCATGCTCAGCGCTTCTCGCGGATGCGAGCGGCCTTGCCGTGACGGTCGCGCAGGTAGTACAGCTTGGCGCGGCGAACGTCACCGCGGGTCAGCACGTCGAACTTGTCGATCGTGGGTGCGTGAACCGGGAAAGTACGCTCGACGCCGATGCCGAAGCTGATCTTGCGGACGGTGAAGGTTTCGCCAACACCCTGGCCCTGACGGCGCAGAACAACACCGCGGAACACCTGGACACGCGAACGCGAGCCTTCGATGACGCGCACGTGCACGTCAACGGTGTCACCGGCCTTGAAGTTGGGAATGTCGGTCTTCAGCGAAGCCTTGTCGAGAAAATCAAGTTTCTGCATTGGTTTCTCCTGCATGCGCGCCCCGGATCGTACATGCGCGTGTCAGTATCCGCAGAAAGCGGATGGGCGGATGGTCTGCCGGATGGCCTTGCGGCTTCCCTTATGGACTTGCGAGCCCTCCGAGGCAGGCTGAAGTCAGCAAACGCAGAGACCCAGTTTAGTGCACAGGCGCACGCCTCGCCAAGTCGAGATCAGAACCGCAGATCCGCATCGTGCCGGGCCGGCACCTCGTACGCCCGAGAGCGCCGGCTCAGTGCCGTCAAAATGCCCGCGCAGTGCGGCTCGGCACCTGGTCAGTGCCGGCCGCGAAGCGAGTCGAGGTAGTCGCGGTCCTTCTTGCTGAGGCTGTCCCACAGCTTTTCGAGCATGTCGGGACGCACCTCGCTTGTCCTGCGCAGCCGCTGTTCGTAGCGCCAGCGGGCAATTGCCGCGTGATTCCCCGACAGCAGAACCTCGGGGATGCCGCGGCCGCGCCATTCGGCGGGCTTTGTGTAGGCGGGATATTCGAGCAGCCCGTCTTCGTGGCTTTCCTCGTCCAGTGATTCCGGGTTGCCGATGATGCCCGGGATCAGCCGGGCAATCGCCTCGATCATGACGAGTGCCGCGACTTCACCGCCGTTGAGCACGTAGTCGCCGATGCTGATGAGCTCAACATCGAAGCGGCCATCGTCTGCGGCCCATTCGACAACCCGCTGGTCGATGCCCTCGTAGCGCCCGCAGGCAAACACGAGGTGTTCTCGCTGCGCCAGTTCCCGGGCGATCTTCTGGGTGAAGGGGACACCCGCTGGACTGGGCACGATCAGCACGGGCCGCTCCCCTGTTCCCGAGGTGCCCTCGAGTGTGCTTTCCAGGGCCTGTGCCCACGGCTCGGCTTTCATCACCATGCCAGCACCGCCGCCGTAGGGAGTGTCATCAACGGTGTGGTGGCGGTCAGTGGTGTAGTCGCGCGGGTTGCTCACCCGCAAGTCCAGGTGGCCGTCCCTGCGGGCTTTGCCGATGAGGGAAAGGTCGAGCGGGCTTAAGTAGTCCGGGAAGATTGTGAGAACGTCGAGTCTCACGATTCGCCGTCCTGCGGCAGCAGTCCCGCCGGAGGGGTGATCGTCACGGTACCGGAGTCGGTGTCGACGTGTGGAACGATTTCCTCAACGAACGGGATAAGAGCCTCAGCCCCGCTGTGCAGGGTGATTTCGAGGAGATCCTGCGCGGGGTTGTTGATGACGTCGGCGACTTTGCCGATCACGGTGTCGTTTTCGATCACGTCGAGGCCGATGAGGTCGGCAACGTACCAGGCGCTGTCGTCGTCACTGTCATCCGCTTCGACGCTGATGAGGGTGTTGCGGACTTCTTCCGCCCGCGTGCGGTCGCTGATTTCGGCGAAGGTCAGCAGCAGGCGGTCGCGATGCCACCTGGCGCGGGTCAAGGTGAGAGTGCCGATGTCCGGCTGAGTGGAGAACTCACTGCCGACGAGGAAGCGCTCATCGGGATCATCGGTGCGGACTTCGACGGTGAACTCACCGCGGATTCCGTGTGGTTTGCCCAGCCGGGCGACAACTTGACTCACAGGGGCCTTTCACAGCTTGACGGACCCCTCCAGTGTAACGGCGGGCGGTCTGCCGTGGGGCGCGCCCGAGCTGCTGCGGCCCAGCCGCGCCCTGCACCCCGGCGGCCGACGAAAACCGGACCTCCACCTCGGCCCCTTCCTGCACCCGCACACCGTTTAGCAACAAAAACACCCGAAAACAGTGGCGGCTAACGGGAGTTTTTCTTGCTATCGGGTGGGCCCTTGCGGCTAAAGCGCAGATCCGTCGCTAACGGGTGTGCCAAACCTGCGATATCAAACACAACAGCGCCCCGGGAGGAAATCCTCCACGGGGCGCTGTTTGAAGACTGCGAGTGTGATCAGGCTTCGACAAGATCGACGCGCACGCGTTCGCCGGAAATGGCGTTCACGACTTTGCGCAGCGACTTGGCGGTGCGTCCGGCACGTCCGATGACACGACCGAGGTCGTCAGGGTGGACGCGCACTTCGAGGGTCGTACCGCGACCGCTGCTGCGCTCCCTCACGGAAACGTCGTCAGGATTGTCGACGATTCCCTGTACGAGGTGTTCAAGCGCCTGCGCAAGCATGATCAGGCCTCTTCTGCTTCTTCAGCAGCGGGTGCTTCTTCAGCAGGAGCTTCGGCGGCTTCTTCAGCCGGAGCTTCCTCAGCCTTTTCTTCCTTCGGCTTGATGACCGACTTGGCTTCGGGAGCTTCGAATTCCTGCTTTTCAGCCTGGCCCTCGACGCGGTTGGTGGTGTCACCTTCGCCGGTGAACTTAGCCCAGTCACCCGTGAGCTTGAGCAGAGCCTTGACCTGGTCGGTGGGCTGAGCACCCACTGAGAGCCAGTACTGTGCGCGCTCCGAGTCGATCTTGATGACCGACGGGTTGTAGGTGGGCTGGTACAGACCGATCTCTTCGATCGGACGGCCGTTCTGGCGGGTCTTCGAGTCAGCCACGACAACGCGGTAGTGCGGTGCGTGGACCTTGCCGATGCGGTTCAGACGAATTTTGACTGCCACTTCTGTGGTGTCTCCTTTTGCGATCAGGGTGAAGAACCGAGCGCATGACGTGGGGATGTCAGCGATTCGTATCTTCGTGTTCCAGCCTGTCCGCTGGCTGAGAGGGATCAGCGGGCAGACAAGTACAGCAGATTATTGTGCCAGAAAAGACGCTGGCTTTCCACCGGGGGTTTACTTCGAGAAGCCGCCGAAGCCCTTGGGCAGCTTCGACAGGTCGAACTCTTCGTCATCCCCCAGGTCGATGCCGCCGAAGGATGCGCCCTGCTGGCTGGGTGCTTTGCCTTCGCGGCGCAGCTGCGCTTCGCGTTCCTGTTGGGCGCGCTTGGCCGGATTGCCGGACTTGCCGGCACCGCTGCGCTTCTTGCCGCCGGGCTTGCGGCGCTGCTTGCGGCCTCCCCCGGCACCCATGCCCGGCATTCCCGGCATGGCGGGCATACCCGGCATTTGCGGCATGCCGCGGCCGCCGCCCATCTGCTTCATCATCTTCTGCATGGCGGCGAACTGCTCCATGAGCTGATTGACGCGGCTGACCTCAACACCGGCACCGCGGGCAATACGGGCCCTGCGGGATCCGTTGAGAATCTTGGGGTTGGCGCGCTCAGCCGGTGTCATCGAGCGGATGATCGCCTCGATGCGGTCGAATTCACGTTCGTCGAACTGTTCGATCAGCTGGCGGTGCTGGGCCATGCCCGGAATCATGCCGAGCATCTTCTTCATCGAGCCCATCTTGCGGATGGCACCGATCTGCTTGAGGAAGTCCTCGAGGTCGAAGCCATCACCGGATTCGACCTTCTTGGCGAGCTTCTCAGCTTCCTTCTTGTCGAAGGTGCGCTCGGCCTGCTCGATGAGCGTCATGATGTCGCCCATGTCGAGGATCCGGTCGGCCATGCGGTCCGGGTGGAACTGTTCGAAGTCCTTCAGCCCTTCGCCGGTCGAGGCGAACATGATGGGCTTTCCGGTGACTTCAGCGACCGACAGGGCGGCACCGCCTCGTGAATCACCGTCGAGCTTCGACAGGACGACACCCGTGAAGTCGACGCCCTCAAGGAAGGCCTCGGCGGTCTGCACAGCGTCCTGACCGATCATGGCGTCGATGACGAACAGGACTTCGTCGGGGTTGACGGCAGCACGGATGTCGGCGGCCTGCTGCATAAGCTCCTGGTCGATGCCCAGGCGGCCCGCGGTGTCGACGATGACCACGTCGTGCAGCTTCTGGCGGGCTTCTTCGATCGAGTTCTTGGCAACAGCCACGGGGTCGCCCACGCCGTTGCCCGGCTCCGGAGCGTAGACGGGAACGCTGGCGCGTTCACCCATCACCTGGAGCTGGTTGACTGCGTTCGGCCTCTGAAGGTCACAGGCCACGAGCATGGGGCGGTGGCCTTCGCCGCGCAGCCAGTGAGCGAGTTTTCCGGCCAGGGTGGTCTTACCGGCACCCTGCAGACCGGCGAGCATGATGACCGTCGGCGGTTTCTTGGCGAATTCGAGGCGGCGGGTCTGCCCGCCGAGGATTCCCTTGAGTTCGTCACCGACGATCTTGACGACCTGCTGGCCGGGGTTGAGCGCCTGCGAAACCTCTTCCGACAGCGCGCGTTCGCGCACGCGCCCCGTGAAGGAGCGCACCACCGGAAGCGCGACGTCAGCGTCGAGAAGCGCACGGCGGATTTCGCGGATTGTCGCATCGACATCTGCTTCCGTCAGGCGGCCTTTGCCGCGCAGATTGCGGAAGGTTGCTGTCAGGCGATCGGAAAGAGAGTTGAACACGGGTTCTGACTGCCTTCTTATGTGGACTGAAACTCAACAGACAAGGATAGACGATGCGCCGGGCCCGGTTTCTCAGCTGTTGCCGTCCGGATCCGCTGTCCCACGGCACCGGTGGGGTCAAGCGGCTGTGCCGGTCCCGGTCAGGATTCGAGCAGCGCGTCGACGAAGCCCTCGGCGGTGAACGGCGCGAGGTCGTCAGCACCTTCGCCCAGGCCGATGAGTTTGACGGGCACTCCCAGGGCACGCTGAACGGCGACGACGATGCCGCCCTTTGCGGTGCCGTCGAGCTTGGTGAGCACAATGCCGGTGATGTCGACGGATTCGGCGAACACCTTCGCCTGCTGCATGCCGTTCTGACCGGTGGTGGCATCCAGGACGAGCAGAACTTCGTCAACCTCGTGCCCCTCGCCCAGCGGGCGGGTTGCCACGCGCTTGACCTTGCCGAGTTCGTCCATGAGGTCGCGCTTGTTCTGCAGGCGGCCGGCGGTGTCGATGACGACAACGTCAACGCCGTCGCTCTTGCCCTGTTCAACGGCTGCGTAGGCAACCGATGCGGGGTCGACGCCCTCTTCTCCGCGGACGGTCTCGACACCCACGCGGTCGCCCCACGTGGTGAGCTGCTCTGCGGCTGCCGCACGGAAGGTGTCCGCCGCTCCGAGTACGACCTTGCGGTCTTCGGCTACAAGGACGCGGGCGATTTTGCCCACGGTGGTGGTTTTGCCGGCGCCGTTGACGCCCACCACGAGCATGACGGCGGGGTCGCCGGCTGTCTGAGCGACCTCCGTGCGATCGACGTTGAGCGTGCGGTCCATGGTCGGGTCGACGACTTTGATGAGCTCTTCGCGCAGCAGGGGCTTGAGGTGTTCGGGGTCGCGGGTGCCGAGCACTCGCACCCTTTCGCGCAGCGAGTCGACCAGTTCGGCGGTCGTGTCAACGCCGAGGTCGGCCATGATGAGCGAATCTTCGATGTCTTCCCACGTCTGTTCGTCCAGAGTGTCCTGGGAAAGCAGAGTCAGCAGACCGCGGCCGAAGACGTTGTTGGACTTGGCCAGTCGAGCGCGCAGCCGGGCCAGGCGGGTGGTCGGTTCGGTGGGGGTTTCGTACCGCCGCTCCTCTTCGACCTCAGTGGTTTCGGTGTCCTCGACGAGGTCCGGCACGTGTGCCGGCGGAGTGCGGCGCTTAGTACGCGCAGGGCCGAAGAGCACAAAGCCCACGGCGATGAGAACAATGGCCAGGATGATGCCGACTGTGACAAGAGTGTCCATGGCACCCAATCTAGCGGAACAGAATATTCAGGGTGGTCCTCAGCCCCGCACCGGTTTCCGGGACCTTCCAGTGTCGGGTGCGCGGCCGCAGCGTTGAGAGGCTCGGTGCCGCGTGACGGCGCGGCTGCGGTATGAGCACGTAGTGGTGGTCGGCCATCGCGGTGACGGCGGCTTGTTCGCGCGTGGGAAGGTGCGCGGTTTCTTCGTCTGCTCCGAAGAAGCCGTAGTCGTCATAGCCGGTCCACGAGTGAGGCAGGCGGAAGCGCTGCGAGGAGCTGGCCCTGATGCGGCCTTCTTCGCGCAGGCGCGGCACAGCCACGGCGAGCACGATGATGATGCCGATCGTCAGAATGATCGCCAAGCCGATGAGGAGAATGACAAAGCTGCCCAGACCAGCCATCAGCACCCCGTGATTGGGCGGTTGCAGAACATGGGCAGAAGCTCCTCGGCGGCGTGATTTCGGCGGATCTCAGAAGACCAGCTTAGTGCGACCAAGCTGATAGTTCTATTCGAGAACCACCTATTCGCCTTGCCGGCTGTCGGCCAGCCGCTGTGAGACGACCTTTGAGATTCCATCGCCGCCCATTGTGACGCCGTAGAGGGCGTCAGCAATCTCCATTGTGCGTTTCTGGTGAGTGATGACGATCAGCTGCGAGCTTTCCTGCAGCTCTTTGAAAACGCCGAGAAGACGCGTGAGGTTCGCGTCGTCGAGTGCCGCTTCGACTTCGTCCATGACGTAGAAAGGGCTGGGCCGGGCTTTGAAGATCGCCACGAGGATGGCAACAGCGACGAGCGAGCGTTCCCCACCCGACAGCAATGACAGCCTGCGGACTCGCTTTCCGGCTGGCCGGGCGAACACCTCGACCCCGGTCGTGAGCATGTCGTCGGGGTCTGTCAGCGACAGCGACCCTTCACCGCCGGGGAACAGTCGGCTGAAGATGTCGGTGAATTCACGTGCCGTGTCGGCAAAGGCCTCGGCGAAGACCTCTTTGACGAGTTCGTCGATTTGGCTGACCATGCCGCGCAGATCCTCGCGGGTCTCTTCGATGTCGTTGATCTGCTTTTCCAGGTAGTCGTGGCGTTCCTGCAGCGCGGTGAACTCTTCGAGCGCCAGCGGGTTGACCTTGCCGATGCGCTTCATTTCGCGCTCGGCTTTTTTCTGTGCGGCTTCGACTTCAGCGCGCACAAACGGCCGGGTCGGCAGTTCGTCAGCGTCGCTGTCAACGTCAGCTGAGAAGTCGGGGACGTCGAGGTGGGGGCCGAACTGTTCGACGAGGTTCTGGGCCGCCAGGCCGATTTCCTGTTCCGCTCGCCGGCTGAGCTCTTCGAGCTTGAGTACGAAGCGTTCGCGTTTCAGCGCTGCCGCGTGTTCGGCTTCTGCAAGCTTCGCCAATTCTCCGCGGAGCTCTTCCAGGCTTTCCCGCAGCTTTTCGGCACGTTGGTTGGCTTCCGCGCGGCTTGACTGCAGCCGGGCGTGTTCTGCTTCGGCGCTCTTTTCGCGTTCGGCCAGATGTTCGGCGAGTTCCACGGCGATGGCACCGGCGGCTTCGGTTCTGTCTGCCAGCAGCCTGCGCGCCTGTTCTTCGCGCTGCAGGCGTTCGCGTTCGGCCTGTTGGGCGCGCGCTTTGCGGCGCAGGCTGTCGATGCGGTCGGCTAGGAAGCGCACGCGGTCATCGGCTGAGCGGGCCGCGATCCGGGCTTCCATGACCTCTTCGCCCAGCTGCGAGTGTTCTTGTGCCAGACGGTCGCGGTCTTCTGTGTCGGGTTCGGCATCGACGCTGTCGAGTCCCGCAAGGGCTGCCTGGGCTTTGTCACGCTGCTCTTCCGCCTGGGCTCGGCGTTCTTCCAGCTGTGCGCTGCGGGCATCGAGGCGCTCGATTTCTGCCTCCAGCAGCTGCTCGCGCTCCTTGGCGGCCGTAACGCTGCCTTGGGCGCGGATACCCTGAGCTTCCGCGTCGCGCCGGGCTTCTTGCGCCTGCTGTTCGTCACTGCGGGCAGTCCGGAGGGCTTCGCGCAGCTTCTCAACTTCCGACGAGGCGTCTGCGGCTGCCCGTGTGAGGTCGCCGATGCCGGCCTGGGCTTCTGCGAGCGCATTGCGCGCTTCGGCGCGGGCGGCTTCCGCCCTGCCGGAGCGGCGCACGCGGTGGGCTTCGATGACGGTTCCCGCCCGCGTCACGCAGGTCAGGTCAGGGTGGTCTTCCAAAAGCGCAAGCGCAGCATCGGAATCATCGACGATGACGGTGCGGCTGAGCACCGACCGCAAGGCGGCGTGCAGTGCGGGATCCGTGGAGGCCACGACGTCAACAGCTCGCCTGCCGCCGCTGACCTCGAGAGCTTCAGGACCGCTGGTCTGGGCCGTGGAGCCGATGACGGTGTCGACGTCGGCACCGTCGTCCGTGCTGTCCAACAGTGCGAGCCCTGCTGCATGGCTGCTGGCAAACAGTGCCTGCGCAAACGGGCCGAGTGCTGCCGCAGCTGCTGTTTCGAAGCCCGCTTCGATCTCCAGGAGGTCTTCTACTCGTCCGGTCACCCCGTCGATTTCAAGGGCGAGGAGGTCCTCGGCTGATGCCGAATGCGAGGCGCTCAGCTGCAGGGCCTCAATGCGGGCCTCCGTCTTGCGCAGCTGACCGGTCAGTTCGGCACTGCGCGCACTGGCTTCGTCAAATGCCTTCTGGGCCTGCGCGGTGGCTTCCGCCGCGGCCTTCACAGTGTCGTCGATGCCGATCTGGTCGCCTTCGAGTTCAGCTGCGGCGGCTTCTGCACGCTGGGCTTCGGCGCGTGCGGCTTCGATGTCGGCCAGGAGCTTGTCCCGTGCCGGCGCGGCGTCGGCTTTTTCGCGGGCAATCCCCTCGAGTGCGCGCTTGGCTGTTTCGACATCGGACTCAAGGCCGGCCCGGATGCGGACCTTTTCGGCGATTTCCGCCCGTGCGGCTTTCAGCGCGGCTTCTGCCTGCTCGAGCTTTCCTGAAATCTCCGAGCGGGTCTGCGCCAGCTCTTCGAGGCTCTGTGCCCTCTTGCTCTGCTGGTCTTCGGCATCGCTGAGCTCACCGCGGAAGTGCTCGGCCCGCTCCAGCAGCGCTTCGGGTTCGTCGCCGCTGAGCTTCTGGGCGGGTGTGCGGAGGAATTCCACACGGTCGCGAGCGCGGCCAGCTGCCGCCTTGGCTCGAGTGGCAGCCTGCCCCACCCTGCGCAGCAGCTGCGAGAGGCGGTCGTGTTCTTCTTCTGCCTTCACCGCGACGGTGCGCGCCTCAGAGATTTCCTCTTCCAGCTGTGCAATGCGCGCCTCTAGGTGCTGACGCTGCTGGGATTCCGTGTGGGCATCGCCCGTGTTCTGCAGCGCGGCTTCTGTTTGGACGATGTCGTCGGCCAGCAGGCGGGCGTTGGCATCGCGCAGTTCCGCCTGGACGGTTGCGGCACGCTGGGCGGCACGAGCCTGCCTGCCCAGGGGCCCCAGCTGTCGGGCGAGTTCTGCCCGCAGGTCCTGCAGGCGGTCGAGGTTGGTCTGCAGGCCGTTGAGTTTGCGGACGGCTTTTTCTTTGCGCCTGCGGTGTTTGAGGACACCGGCGGCTTCTTCGATGATTCCGCGGCGCTCAAAGGGGTCGGCGTGAAGGACCTGGTCCAGCTGTCCCTGGCCGACGATGACGTGCATCTCTTTGCCCAGACCGGAGTCTGAGAGCAGCTCCTGGATGTCCAGAAGCCTGGCGGGTGCGCCGTTGACGGCGTATTCGCTGCCGCCTGAGCGGAACAGCGTGCGGCTGATGGTGACTTCCGTGTAGTCAATCGGGATGGCCCCGTCGGTGTTGTCAATCGTCAGACTGACTTCGGCCCGGCCCAGGGCCTGCCGTTTCGAGGTGCCGGCGAAGATGACGTCCTCCATTTTTCCGCCTCGGAGGTTCTTCGCTCCCTGCTCCCCCATGACCCATGCGAGCGCGTCGACGACGTTCGACTTGCCTGAACCATTCGGTCCGACCACACACGTAATGCCCGGTTCGAGTTCAAGCCGGGTGGCGGACGCGAACGACTTGAAGCCGCGCATCGACAGGGTTTTGAGGAACATTCAGATCAGCATAGCCGCATGTCCGGCCTCAGACGGCGTTGATTCCGCCCACAAGGCTGGCGGCACCCTCGTGCATTCCGCGGGCTTTGAGAATGTCGAGTGCCTGCAGCGAGCGCACACCGGCCTGACAGAACAGCACAGTCAGCGGCGCCTCGGACTCCGGCAGCTGTGCTCCCTCCAGCAGGGCGCTGAGTGGAACACTGTGCGCCCCGGCAATGGTTCCGGCGGCGTACTCGTCGGCTTCGCGCACGTCGACCAGCAGGGTCGACTGGCCCGCCTGTAGGCGGGCTTCGAGGGCTGCCGGGGTGATGACAGCCGCGGAGTCGAGGTGCTCGACCGGTGCGCGGTCGGGATCTGCGGCAACCGTGAGGGTCCGCATAGTGCTGGCCAGTCCGTCGTAGATGAGAACCGAGCCGAGTGCGGATTCGCCCACGCCGGCGAGCAGCTTGATGGCCTCCATCGTCATAAGCGTGCCGATGATTCCCGGCAGCACGCCGATGACTCCGGCTTCCGCACACGTGGGTGTGGAGCCCGCGTCAGGGGCTTCCGGGTAGAGGTCGCGGTAGGTGCCGGTCTTTCCCGCCCAGAAGACGCCCACCTGACCGGAGAAGCGCAGGACCGAACCCTGGATGACGGGTTTGCGCAGCATTTCGCACGCATCGGAAATGAGGTAGCGGGAATCGAAACTGTCGGTGCCGTCGATGACGAGGTCCGCATCCCGCAGCACGTGCAGGGCATTATCGGCGGTCAGGCGGTCGGTGTGGAGGGTCAGTTCGATGCCGGGGAACAGACCGCGGCACACATCGGCGGCTGATTCTGCTTTCAGCCTGCCGATATCGGATTCGGAGTGAATGACCTGGCGGTGCAGATTGCTGCGTTCGACAACGTCGTCATCGATGATCTCGATGTGGCCGACACCGGCTGCCGCCAGGTACTGCAGGACGGGAGCTCCGAGCCCGCCCGCGCCGACAACAGCGACCCGCGATTTCAGCAGCCTGGCCTGGCCTTCTTCGCCGAAACCGGCCAAACCCATCTGCCGGCGGAAGCGATCCGCGTCCTCCGGTGTCAGTTTGAGGTGCGTGCTGTCTCTCACTGTGTGACCCCCATTCCGCGGAATCCTTCGGCCGGGTCGTGGCCTGTGACGATTCCATCAAAGCTGCTGGAAGCAACAGCACCGTGCCGGCGCGTGGGAATCCGGCCGGCGCGTGCGGCCCAGTATCCGGATTCAACTGCCATGCGCATGGCTCGTGCCATGGCAACGGGGTCTTCGGCGCGCGTGACGGCACTGGCCAGAAGAACAGCGGAACATCCCAGTTCCATGGCGAGTGATGCCTCGGACGCCGTGCCGATCCCGGCATCCAGCACCACCGGAACAGAGGCGCGCGAGCAGATGAGCTCGATGTTGTGCGGGTTGAGGATGCCCAGGCCGGAGCCGATCGGTGCACCCAGCGGCATGACGGCCGCGGCACCAGCGGATTCCAGTCGCTTGGCCACGGCAGGGTCATCAGATGTGTAGACGTAGGGCACAAAGCCGCGCTCGGCGAGCATCTCCGTGGCTTCAAGCGTGGCAATGACATCCGGCAGGAGGGTCTTTTCGTCCGCGATGACTTCGACCTTCACGAGCGAGGTTTCGCACGCTTCGCGGGCCAGTTCAGCGGTGAGCACAGCGTCGGCCGCGGTGTAGCAGCCTGCGGTGTTCGGCAGCACCTTGATGTCCAGTTCGGACAGCATGGCGAACAGCGAATCGGCTTCTGTCGGGCTGTAGCGGCGCATGGCGACGGTGGTGAGTTCAGTGCCGGATTCCTGCAGGGCTGCCCGCAGGTTGGTGTGGTCTACTGCCCCGCCGGTTCCCATGATGAGCCGGGAGGTCAGGGTGGTCGGGCCGATTGTCAGCGGCTGCACATCAGCCTCCCTGCACAGCTGTGACGATGTCGATGACAGCCCCGTCTGCGACATCCGTTTCTGCCCAGCGGGCCCTTGGGATGACAGCTCCGTTGAGTGCTGCTGCGATGCCGGGTCGGCTGCCGTCTGCGGGTGTTCCGTCCGGGTTGAACTCCTTGTCGGTCGTGCGCGCCACGACGTCAAGCACCGTGAGCTTGCCGTCGAGCTCCTGCTCGGTGCCGTTGACCTTGATGCTCATGGGATCCTTCCTTCCGGGTGGGTGTCGGCGGCCTGGGCCGCCAGGCGGGAAATGTACGGGGTCAGGAGGATGCCGTGCCGGGACAGTCCTCCTGCAACAACAACTGCCGAGGTGCCGCTCACCTGAGTCCGTGTCACCACCGGCATGTCGTCTTCTGTTGTGGGGCGAGCGCGGGTGGTCACGTCGATGAGGTCGCAGTCGCGCAGCCCGGGAACAACCGTGATGGCATCAGCCAGGAGGTCGGCAACGCTGCCGAGGTCTGTGTCGGGGCGGTCTTCGCGGACGGATGCGCCGATGACGATTTCACCGCTTGCCCGCGGCACGACGTACACGCTGCGGCCGGTGACGACGGCGCGGACGGTGCGCGTCAGCAGCGGGCCGAAGCGCAGACGGCTTTCGGGGACGCGCACGCGGATGACATCGCCGTAGACCGGCCGCAGGCTCAGTGCCGCGTCTTCAGGCAGCCCCGCGATGTCGGCGATGCCCATGCCGGCGGCCACGACTGTCGTGTCGAAGCTGTGAAGAACGCCGTCAGCGGTTTCGACGGCCGCACCGTCCAGGCGGGTGACGCGCTGCCGGACAAGTGCCTCCGGTCCCAGTGCTTCCAGCATGGCGTTCGTGAAACGGCGTGGGTCGATGCGCAGGTCACTGGGGATTTCAGCCCCGGCTGACAAGCCCGGAGCAAGGGCGGGTTCGAGACGCGTGAGCCTGCTGCCGGGCAAATGCTCGAAGGCCAGTCCGCGCGCTTCGTAGGCCCGTTCCATGCGTTCGAGGTATTCGCGGTCGCCAGGGTCAGCTGCGACCAGGAGGGTTCCCGCGGTTTCATAGCCGACCGCGTCATGCGGCACCCCGAGCAGTTCCAGGAACTCAGGGTATTCGTCGAGGGCTTTCTGCATGATCGGCAGCAGGCTGTCTTGGCCGAACTGGACTTCTGCGACGGGGGCGAGCATGCCAGCGGCAGCGTAGGAGGCTCCGCTGACCGGCGCGGGATCGAAAACGGCGACGTCGTGGCCTGCGCGCTGCAGCCGCAGGGCTGTGGCGAGTCCGAGGATTCCCGCCCCGATGACCGCTGTCTTCACCATTCTCCTCACGTCGGCATGATCCGCTTCGAGTGCTGATGGTCGGCCGCTTCGCCCTCTCAGCCGGGCGTGCCCCGGCTCCCATGAACCGCCCTCAGAGTAAGCCCCCGGCAGTGTCGGAGCAAATAGCCGGACCTCTCAGCGCAGCCGCTGGGGCTTCTGGCACCCGGGGCACCAGTGGGATGAGCGTCCTGCGATCGTGCTGCTGCGCACAATTTCACCGCACCGTGTACACAGGATGCCGGCTTTTCCGTAGATCCCGTGTTCGTCGTCATAGCCGTGTCCTATGCCTCTAGCGCTCCAGGACGGAGCGGGTGCTTGATTCGGGGGAGAGGTCGATGCGCCGCAGCAGCTGGGCATTGAGCGCTACGACGACGGTCGACAGCGACATGAGAACCGCGCCGACCCACATCGGCATGACAAACCCGATCGGTGCGAGGATGCCCCCGGCGGAGGCGATGGCGACGTCGGTGCCGGCG
>NZ_KV786083.1:47151-100471 GCF_001806835.1 Brevibacterium sp. HMSC24B04
GGCGACGTCGGTGCCGGCGCCGATCGCGATGCCGCTGAGGCGGCCGGCCGCGGCGTCCGCAGCCTGCCCGGGAAGAGCCACCCCACCCCTTGACAGATACCCCCTAGGGGTATAGCGTCGAAGACGCAGACTGAAGGAAAGGAGACCCATGAAGCAGCGCCTCACAACAGCAGTCACCGCGGGAATCCTCGGAGGAGCCCTCGCCCTGTCCGGCTGTGGCGCCGGAGCAGACGATTCCGCAGAGAACAGCAGCCCGACGAACACCGCCGCGGGCAGCCACAGCGCAGGCGACCACTCGGACCACCCGGCCGACGGCGGTCCCGCACCGAAGGGCATCGACAAGGCCGAGTCCCCGAAGTATCCGGTCGGGACCGACGTGACGCTCACCGCTGACCACATGGAGGGCATGGACGGCGCGAAGGCCACCATCGTCGGCGCATTCGACACCTACATCTACGCGGTGGACTACACCCCGACGACCGGCGGCGATCCGGTCAAGAACCACAAGTGGGTCGTCCAACAGGAGATCGAGGACGCCGGCGACAAACGCCTCGAGGACGGAGCCGACGTCACCCTCGAAGCCGAGCACATGGAGGGCATGAAGGGCGCGACGGCCACGATCGCATCCTCGACTGACGAAACCGTCTACATGGTCGACTACGAAGCCGACGGCATGAAGATGAAGAACCACAAGTGGGTTGTCGAAAGCGAAATCAAGCCGTAGTCCTGAGACCGCTGAGGGCAGAGCAGACAGATTGAGGGGAAGCAGAGAGCGATGACGGATCACAGCGCACACCACCATGGCGGCTCCGCACACGAAGCCGAGCACAGCCACCACACCGGGCACGGCGACCACGGAGGACACGGCGGGCACGGCGACCACGTCGCCCAGTTCCGCCGGCTGTTCTGGACCAACCTGGTCATCGCGATCCCGGTGGTAGCGCTGTCACCGATGTTCGCCGCGCTCATCGGCTACTCGGTGCCCGACTGGGCCGTCTGGGCCGCCGCGGTGCTCGGCACCGTCATGTACTTCTGGGGCGGCATCCCGTTCCTCACCGGCGCCTGGGACGAGCTCAAGAGCCGCAGCCCGGGGATGATGATGCTCATCGCCCTCGGCATCACGGTGGCGTTCCTCGCCTCGTGGGCCTCCACCCTCGGCCTCGTCGACCGAGAGCTGGAGTTCTGGTGGGAGCTGGCGATGCTCATCGTCATCATGTTGCTCGGACACTGGATCGAGATGCGCTCGCTGGCGCAGACGACGTCCGCCCTGGACTCCCTGGCCGCTCTCCTGCCCGATGAAGCCGAGCGCGTCGAAGGCGACGATGTCGTGACCGTCGACCCGGCCGAGCTCAGGGTCGGCGACGTCGTCATCGTCCGACCGGGCGGCAGCGTTCCCGCCGACGGCACCGTCGTCGACGGCCGCGCCGACATGGACGAATCGATGATCACGGGCGAATCGCGTCCCGTCTCCCGCGGCGAGGGCGATGCGGTCACCGCCGGCACCGTCGCCTCGGACTCGGGCCTGCGCGTGGAGATCACCGCCACCGGCGACGATACGGCCCTGGCCGGCATCAACCGGCTCGTCGCCGAAGCCCAGGGGTCCTCGTCGCGAGCCCAGCGGATCGCCGACCGCGCCGCGGCCCTCCTGTTCTGGTTCGCCCTCGGGGCCGCTCTCATCACGGCAGTGGTCTGGGCAATCGCCGGCGGTCCGGACGACGCCGTCACCCGCACGATCACAGTGCTCGTCATCGCCTGCCCGCACGCTCTGGGCCTGGCCATCCCGCTGGTCGTCTCGATCGCCACCGAGCGCGCGGCTCGGGGCGGAGTGCTCGTCAAGGACCGCCTGGCCATGGAGTCCATGCGCCGGGTCGATGCGGTCCTCTTCGACAAGACCGGCACGCTCACCAAGGGCGAACCGGTCGTCACCGGCGTCGAGCCTGTCGGCGATCTCGACGCCGACGAGGTGCTCTCCCTTGCAGCCTCCGCTGAAGCCGACAGCGAGCATCCCCTTGCCCGGGCCATCGTCGCAGCCGCCGAGGAGCGCGGACTGTCCTTTGAGACCGGCACCGGCTTCAGCTCATCGCCCGCTGTCGGCGTCACCGCCGATGTCGCCGGCCGCGAGGTCCGCGTGGGCGGACCGCGGCTGCTCGAGGAGACCGGCCAGGATGAGGTCGAGACCGCTGAGGACTGGCGGGACGAAGGCGCCATCATCCTCCACGTCCTCCGGGACGGGCAGGTGGCCGGCGGGCTCAAGCTCGCCGACGAGGTTCGACCGGAGTCCCGCGATGCCGTCGACGCGCTGCACAGGCTGGGCATCGAGGTCGTCATGATCACCGGCGACGCCGAGGCGGTCGCCGTCGAGGTCGGCAGCGAGCTCGGCATCGACCGGGTCTTCGCCGGAGTGCGTCCCGAAGACAAGTCGGCTCGGGTCGCCCGCCTGCAGGAGGAGGGCAAGAATGTCGCCATGGTCGGAGACGGCGTCAACGATGCTCCGGCGCTGGCGCAGGCCGATGTCGGCATCGCGATCGGCGCCGGCACCGACGTCGCCATCGCCTCCGCCGGGATCATCCTCGCCAGCTCCGATCCGCGCAGCGTTCTGTCGGTCGTCGAGCTGTCGAACGCCGCCTACCGCAAGATGAAGCAGAACCTGTGGTGGGCGGCCGGCTACAACCTCATCTCCGTGCCCCTGGCAGCGGGCGTCCTCGCACCGATCGGCTTCGTCATGCCGATGTGGGTCGGCGCGGTTCTCATGTCGCTGTCGACCGTCGTCGTAGCGCTCAATGCCCAGCTGCTGCGGCGCATCGACCTCTCCCCCGAATCAAGCACCCGCTCCGTCCTGGAGCGCTAGAGGCATAGGACACGGCTATGACGACGGACACGGCATCTGAGAACCACCAGCACGGCTACATCAGCGACAAGGGCCGCTACCTCGCCCGCATGAGGCGCATCGAGGGCCAGGCTCGCGGAATCGCGAAGATGATCGACGAGGAAAAGTACTGCATCGATATCCTCACGCAGGTCAGCGCACTCACCCGGGCTCTGCAGGGCGTTGCCACCGGACTGCTCGACGACCACCTCGCGCACTGCGTGCTCGATGCCGCCAAACAGGGTGAGGACGAAGCGCTGGAGAAGCTGCAGGAGGCAAGCGAGGCCATCAGGCGGTTGGTCCGCTCCTGACTGCCGCGGTGCTCGGCGGCCGGCCGTGCACGCAGCCGGGATCGGCCGCTCAGTACCGCCTCTGGGGTTTCTGGCAGGAGGGGCACCAGTGGGATGTGCGTCCGGCGATCGTGCTGCTGCGCACGGTTTCACCGCACCGGGTACACGCGCTGCCGGCTTTCCCATAGACGCCCAGGCTGCGGTCGAAGTATCCGGATTCGCCGTTGACGTTGACGTACAGTTCGTCAAAGCTCGTTCCGCCGGCCTCAATGGCCCGTGCCATGACTGCCCGGGCAGCGTGCAGGATTTTTTTGATCCGGCTGATGCGCAGGCGGTCGGTCCGGGCGGCAGGGTGGACGCCCGCGGCGAAAAGCGCCTCATCGGCGTAGATATTGCCGATTCCGGACACCACGCCCTGATCCAGCAGAGCGGCCTTGATTGCTGTGCGGCGGCCCTTGAGAGTCCGCGCTAAGCCTTCCGCATCGAATCCGTCCTCGAAGGGGTCCGGTGCAATCCGGGCGGCGGATGCCGCAACCAGACGCGGCGAGCCAAGCCCCGTCACGAGAGGCTCCAGGCCGATGTGGCCGAAGATCCGCTGATCGACAAACCGCATCTGCCACGGGGTCCCGTCGGCTGAGCGCATGTTGAACACGGCTCTGGTGTGCCTGTGCATGGCATCTGCGGCGGTGTGGATCCTCACCTGCCCTGACATGCCGAGGTGGAGGGCCACTGCCCAGCCGGCCGGCACCTCGGGAGCGGAGTCGGGAAAGACGGAGCCTGTGGCCAGGGGCAGCCACATGAACTTGCCGCGGCGGCACGCCCCTTCAACGAGGCTGCCGGGAACTGAGGCGGTCAGACGGTCAACAGCGGTCGGATCGACCGTCCGCTTAGAGGTGGTGCCCAGAATGCGCGGGTCGAGCACCCGCAGGGATTCGATTCGCGAGCCGACCGCCCACGGTTCAAGCCCGCGGCGAACGTGCTCAACTTCCGGCAGTTCCGGCATCAGGCGCGGGACCAGTCGGGGTGTTTCTCCCGGATGGCCTTGACGGCTGCTTCGGCGGCGACGAGTTCGGCGTTCTTCTTCGACGTTCCCTCACCGCTGCCCCACGTGGTGTCGCCCAGCTGGGCCTGTGCCGTGAAGACGCGCGCGTGGTCGGGTCCTTCCGAGGTGATGTCGTAGGTGACGACTCCCAGGCTGAGGTCCGCGGCGGCTTCCTGCAGGGTGGTTTTGTAGTCCATGCCGGCACCGAGGTTGACGGCGTCATCGAGCATGGGGTCAACGAACCTGTGCACGAGGTCTTCCGCCACCTGCCGGCCCTGGCTGATGTAGCAGGCGCCGATGATCGCTTCGACCGTGTCGGCCAGGATCGAGTCTTTGTTGCGCCCGCCGGTGAGCTCTTCGCCCTTGCCCAGCAGAAGGTAGTCGCCGATGCCGTACTGGCGGGCCACAGCGGCCAGGGCACGGGTGTTGACGACGGCGGAGCGCATTTTCGCCAAACGCCCTTCGGCCATTGCCGGGTTGTTGTGGAACAGCCATTCGGTGGCAACCAGCTGCAGCACGGAGTCGCCTAAGAACTCCAGGCGCTCATTGGTGGGGATGCCGCCGTTTTCAAAGGCGTAGGAACGGTGTGTGAGTGAAAGACGAAGCGTCTCGGGATCAATGTCGATCCCGAGACGCTCGTTGAGTTCACGCAGATTCTGCGCTTCAGTCATAGTGTCAGGCGTCAGCGACCTTACGTCCCTTGTATTCAAGGAACAGGGGGTTGCCGTTGGAGTCTTCCACCAGCTTTGCGTGGTGGGGGCGCGAGTACACAACGCGACCGTTCTCCACAGTCTTGACCAGGCCGGGGACCTGAGCCTTCCACTGCGAACGACGGTGGCGGGTGTTGCTGCGCGACATCTTACGCTTCGGAACAGCCACGTCTAGCTCTCTTTCTTCTCTAACTGATGTTTCAGTGCCGCGAGGCGATCGTTGATCGATCCCGCTTCTTCGTCTTCGGGGAATTCGCCGACGGTGTACGAAAATTCGCCATCGTCGTCCGATTCCACCGGGTTGAGCGGAAGCGCCATCACGACTGCATCGCGGATGAGCGGTTCGAGGTTGATCTTATCGCGTTCAACGGCATAGGAGTCTTCGTCTTCTCCGCGTTCGTAGACGAAGAGCTCCTGGACGTCGACTGACAGGGGCAGTTCGAGGTCCTCGAGCGTCCGCGCATCCTGACCTTTGGCCAGGGCTTCGAAGGTTCCCGAGGCGTAGATGCCGTCGACAACGCTTTCCAGCCGCAGACGAACCGTGAGCGGATCCCCTTCCGGGACGCCGATCATTTCGTTCCGCAAGTCCTCAGGGGCGGCAACGGTCACGTCGACATCGGTCCACGCGCCGGGCTTGTCGGCTACGCCGAGCTTGCGCAGGTCGAGCTGCAGATCTTTGCGTTCCACGGCTCTCCCCTTTCGCGTTTCCCAGTGTTCGATGGCCGTCGAAATATGTGTGCCCCTGATGACACACAGCGCTCCATTCTAGTCCAGGCCGCCGTGGCCGGGCAAATTGCTGTGCTCCCCGTGCAGATAGTGCCCGTAGAATCTGTCTGACCCGCATTCCAACAGTGAGGATCCTCCTATGGCCGGTGGTCTTGCCGCCCTTCTTGACGACGTTGTCGCACTGTCGCGCGCTGCTGCAGCATCCGTCGACGATATCAGCGCGGCCGCAGGACGGGCCTCGGCCAAAGCCGCCGGTGTTGTTGTTGACGATGCCGCAGTCACCCCGCGCTATGTCGACGGCTTTTCGCCGGCTCGCGAACTCCCCGTTGTGTGGAAGATCGCCCGCGGGTCGATCATCAACAAACTGGTGTTCATCCTGCCGGCGATCATGCTGCTCAGCCAATTCCTCCCGTGGGCACTTACTCCCCTGCTCATGATCGGCGGGCTGTATTTGAGCTACGAAGGTGCCGAAAAGCTGTGGGAGCTGGCTCTCGGTCGTTCCCAGGCGAAAGAGGCTCCGGCGGTCGAACGCGGTCCCGAACAGGAAAAGCAGATCGTCCGCGGGGCTGTGCGCACCGACTTCATCCTGTCGGCCGAAATCATGGTCATCGCCCTGTCCACGGTCGACCACTTGGGCTTTTGGACCAGGCTCATTTCACTCATCGTGGTTGCCTTGTTCATCACAGCCCTGGTCTACGGGGTCGTGGCAGTCATTGTGAAGATGGACGATGTCGGACTGCACCTGGCGAAGAAGCCCTCAACCGAAAAGCTGGGGCTCGGCATTGTGAAGGCCATGCCGATTGTCATGAAGACACTTTCAATTGTCGGCGTCATCGCGATGTTGTGGGTCGGCGGTCACATTCTGCTGGTCGGCATGCACGATCTGGGCTTCAGCCCGATCTACGACTTCGTCCACGCCTGTGAAACCGCGGTTGCCGCAGCCACGGGAGCGTTCGGTGCGGCTTTGGGGTGGCTGGTCAACACGTTCTTTTCGGCAGTTTTGGGACTCGTGGCCGGAACGATCGCGTTCTGGGTGCTCTACCCCTTGCTGCACAGGAAGAGCGCTGAGAACCTTGACGAAAGCACCGCTTCGGCGGCCGCAAACGGTTCGTCAGGGAGGACACAGTGAAAGCACTGCTTATCGGCATGGGCACGATTGCCAACGACATTCAGAGTCTGCTGGAGGGCCGCCCCGTCGAAGTGTGCGGGGCTGTTGTCCACCGCGACACTGATCGTGAGTCCGACATCCCGATCTTTGGGCAGGACCGTCTGGAAGAGGCGGCTGAGGGCGCCGACGTCATTGTTGAGTGTGCAGGTGGTGCCGCAGTGCGCGCCTACGCCCCGCGAATTGCCGCGATCGGCAAGCCGTTCGTGCTGACCAGTGTGGGAGCGCTGGCTGATCAGGCCACGGCCGAGGTGCTGCTGGGCATGCCGAATCTGGTCGTCACCAACGGTGCGATCGGCGGTTTCGACGTGCTGCGCTCAGCCGCCCTCCTTGGCTTTGACCGCGTGTCCATCACGACGACGAAGAAGGCGTCCACCCTCGTCCAGGACTGGATGGACGATGACGAGCGCACCCGCCTGGAACAGCTGCCCGCCGGGCAGACCGCGCAGGTGTTCGACGGTGATCCGGCGGAGGCAATTGAGAAGTTCCCCTCGAACCTCAACGTGGCAACAGCTCTGGCCTGGGCAACCGCCGAGCGGGAACTTCCCGACGGTCGGGTTTCGCCCGAGTCCCTGCGGGCCTCACTGGCCCGAGTGCGCGTTGAGCTGATTGGGAACGGATCGGATGACCCCACGTTCCACGACATCGAAGCCTCCGGCGCGGCGGGCGACTTCACGTTCCGCATCTCCAGTGCGCCCTCACCGCACAATCCGTCGACGAGTGCGCTCACGGCAATTTCAATCGTCGGCGACCTGCTGGAACTGGCCGGCAGCTGAAACCAGCCGACCGGCACCTCACCGGTCCGGCGCCTCGGCGGTTTTTGGGCGAGGTGCCCGCAGAGTGAGGCCTGCCGCCAACATCAGCACGGCACCGGACAGGAAGAAGATCGAGCCGACCCCGGCGACGGACGCTACGGCCGAGGCCGCAATCGGCATGACCACCTGTGACAGGCGGTTGCCAGCCAGGCGGATCGACATGACTGCGGCCCGGTTGCCCGGTGTTGCCAGCATCGACACCCACGTCATCGTCAACGGCTGAGTCAGCCCGAAGCCAAAACCGGACACCACCATGATGACCGCGAGGAACGGCACCCACACCCACAGGGGAATCGCGAAAACCGTGAGGCCGGCGGCCAGGGAGGACAACCACAGCAGAAGCATCGGATCAAACCGGGCCGTGAGCGCACCCATGAACGCACGCGACACGATCGTCGCAACTGTTCGCACCGTGATGAGCGCGGTGACGACGACAACCGACAGGCCGTGCTTTTCGCCGATGACCGGCAGATAGGCGCTCATCAGATCAATTGCCGCCAAGGTGGCCATCGAAGCGAAGATCGCCGGCTTCATGCCCGGCGTGCCGAGCAGCGCCCGCGGCGAAACAGCGGCAGCCTTCGCCTGCGCCCGCCCGACCCGCTTGGCGGCGGGGCGGCGCATGATGACAAGAACACAGGGGAAAGCGAGAGCCGCGAGCGCGCACATGGCCCACAGCCCCGCCTCGGCATTGGGACCGGTTCCGTCACTCGCCCATGCGGCAACAGCACCCGCCAGGGGCATGCCGAGCGTCTGCCCAATCGACACGCCCAGGGTCAGAGTGCCGAAGCGCGCGTTGAGTTCGTGCAGTGCGAAGGACGCCGGAATGAAGGCCTGCGATGACACCGTCATAAGCAGCTGACCCAGCCCCAAAAGCATGGAGAACAGCACGAGCGTTGGAATCCCCGAACTGAGCGCGGCACCCGCCAAAGCGGCGGTGCAGGCGGCAGTTCCCACCCACAGGATCGGCACGTACAGGCCGCGGTCCACGAGCCTGCCCACGGTAAGTGCAGCAAACAGCGGAACGAGCGAATAGGCCGTCACCATCATGCCGACGGCAAAAGCGTCACCGCCCTCAGCCAGCGTCTTATACGACACCATGACCTTCGCAGCATTAAACGTGCCGTGCAGAAGGACGGTGTGGAGGACGAGCCCGAAAAACCAGCCGGGGCGCACTACGTGTTCTTCAGAGAGTCAAGCGCTGTGAGAACGGGGCCGGGAACCATGGACGAAACATCGCCGCCCAGGGCGTGCACTTCGCGGATGAGCGATGACGACACGTGTTCCAAGTGGGGCGAACCGGGCAGGAAGATGGTTTCGATGTCGCCGATCTCGCTGTTCATCCGCGCCATCGGAAGTTCATAGGCGTAGTCGGTTCCGCCTCGGATGCCCTTGACCACACCGACCGCTCCCACGTCCCGGCAGTAGTCGACCAGCAGACCGCCCGGCACATCGTCGATCGTGAGATTGTCGGGGGCACCGGATTCGGCGAGGGATTCGCGGATCAGCCGAACCCGTTCGTCGACCGGAAAACTGCCGGATTTATTGGGGTTGTGCACAACGGCGAGCACAACCTCGTCGAAAAGCTTGGCCGCGCGCAGCGCCACGTCGATGTGGCCCAGGGTGATCGGGTCGTAGGAGCCCGGGCAGACGACCTTCATTCTCCGCTCCTCTCAACAAGCCACAGCGCTGTTTCGCCGTGAAGCGACTTCGCGTACACGCTAAGACTATGCGGCAGCTGCGGCTGGGGCGAGCGTGAGCTTCGCTCTATGACAAGAAGCGACGCGTCGTCTTTCAGAAGCCCCGCGGCTGTTTCGAGCAGCTGAGCAAGTTCTGCTTCCCCCAGCGGGTAGGGCGGGTCGGCGAAGATGACATCAAAGCGCTCAGCTGAACCCGCGAGGGCTTCGACGGCCGGTTGTGCGGCGCGCACCTGCACCGAGCAGCTGTCTGCGAGATCGAGGGTGCGGATGTTCTTCTTCACGACCTGAGCCGCTTTGCCGGCGCGCTCGACGAACACGGCCCGGGTGGCACCCCGGGAGATCGCTTCCAGGCCCAGGGCGCCGGAACCGGCGAACAGGTCGAGGACGCTGGAGTCGGCGAGCATGCCCAGGGAATCCAGGCGGGCGAAAAGGGATTCGCGCACTCTGTCCGAGGTGGGGCGAGTGTCAGAGCCGGACGGGGTTTCGATCCTGCGACCGCCAAGGCTGCCGGCGATGATGCGGGTCATGAAACCTCCATGAGGTCATCGCCTGCGAGGTCATCAACATAGGCCCGCAGTTCCGGTGTGCCGTCCGGGTGGGTGTCCATATAGGCATGTGCGGCAGTGCGGGCGGCGGCGACAATGCCTTCGTCGCGCAGCACCCGCAGGTAGCGCAGCGAACTGCGCGAACCCCACTGGCCGCGGCCCAGAACATCGCCTTCGCGGCGGTTGTCGACATCGTGTTCGGCAATCCGGAAGCCGTCCAAAGTCCCGGCGACCGTGGTCAGCCGTCCCACCGCCTCGTCCTCCGTGGTGCGGGAGGTGACGAGGAAGCAGATCGCCTGCTCGCCGTCGCGGCCGATCCTTCCGCGCAGCTGGTGGAGGGTGGCCAAGCCGAAGCAGTCGGCGTCGAGGATGACCATGGCGCGGGCCCGGTGGACGTCGACGCCGACTTCGATCACGGTTGTGGAGACGAGAACGTCGATGTCGCCTGCCGTGAACTCCGCCATGACGGCTTCCTTGTCTTCCTGCGACATCTGTCCGTGCAGTGCGTCAACCCGGCGGCCGGCCAGCCGGGGAACGGAGCTGATTGCGGCGAGCGCGGAGTCGATGCCGAACAGCTCTGGGTCGTCCTCAATCCGGCTGACTACAACATAGGCCTGCAGCCCCGCCTCGACGTGTTCGGCTACGACCTCCCACACGCGGTCCATCCAGTGCGGGTGGGTGCCAAGAGCGACAACGTGGGTGGCGATCTTCTTCGGCCCGCCCGGCATATCGGTCAGGGTGGACACGTCGAGATCGCCGAAGACGGTCATGGCGACTGTCCGCGGGATGGGGGTTGCCGTCATGACGAGGGCGTGTGGGATGACTCCCCCGGCTTTTGTGCGCAGAGCTTCGCGCTGGTTGACGCCGAAGCGGTGCTGTTCGTCGATGACGACCAAGCCGAGGGCTGCGAAGATCGTGGTGTCCGACAGCAGCGCGTGGGTGCCGACGATGATGTCGATCTGCCCGCTGGCCAGATCCAGCAGAATCTTGCGCCTCTGGGCCTGTGGGGTTGAGCCGGTCAGCAGCGCGATCCGCACACCTTCGGCCTTGGAGAACAGGGTGTCGTCGGTGCGCAGCTGACCGAGCATGCGGGAGAAGCTCTCATAGTGCTGGGCGGCGAGGACTTCCGTGGGCGCCATGATGGCCGCCTGGCGGCCGGAGTCGACAGCCTGAAGCATGGCTCGCATGGCCACGAGAGTCTTACCTGAGCCGACGTCACCGTGCAGCAGCCGGTTCATGGGCGAATCCGAGTCGAGGTCCTGCGAGATTTCGGTGCCCGCCCGCCTCTGCGATTTGGTCAGCGGCCACGGCAGGGCCTCATCGAAGGCTGTGAGCAGGCCGTCGACTTTGCCGGGCAGGCGGACGGACTGTTCTGCTTTGGCTCGCTGCCGGCGGCCGTAGAGTTCAGCCTGCAGGGCGAAGGCCTCTTCGAAGCGGAAGCGCTCCATAGCCTCTTTGATATCGGTCTCGTCTTTCGGCCGGTGGATCATGGTCAGGGCTTTTCGCAGGTCAGGCAGGCCGTGGTCGGCGAGCACCTCTGCGGGAATGGGATCGGTGAAGTCTTCTGGGCCGAGGACGTCGAGGACGGTGCGGATCGTCTTAGCCAGCCGGTCAGATGCGAACTGTTTGCTGGACCGGTAGATGGGGATGGGGTTTTCGATATCCCCGCGGTCGATGTAGTCCTCGTGTCCCAGCCAGCGGGGGTTCTGGATCTGCAGGGAGTTGCGATAGACCTTGATGTCACCGGTCAGCACCATGCGGGTGCCGGCTTTGAGCTGTTCTGCGAGGTACTTCTGGTTGAAGAACGTCGCAGTGATTTCGGCGTGTTCGTCGGCCAGTGTCACTTCGGTGATGGTGCCCCGGCGATTGCGCATGGGCCTGGTGTTCACTGATTCGATGGTGGCGTAGACGATTGCGGTCTGCCCGGCCTCCAGGCGGCTGATTTCGGTGACGGTGCCCGGGTGGATGTAGGTGCGCGGGAAGTACCGCAGCAGTTCGCCGACTGAGCTGACGCCCAGCTTGGCGAGTGCTTTTTCATCGCGGCTGCTGACGAAGTCTGTCAGCGGTTTCATTCGACACCCACATCGGCGCAGACCCCGCTGAGGTCTGCATCGAAGATCTCGGCTTCGGCTTCCGGATAAGCGCGGCGCACAGCGGCTTCCATTGCATCGCGCATTTTCGGCGTTGCCTGTTGGCCGTAGCTGATGGTGATGAGTTCGGGGTCACCGTCGGCGGCCAGACGCGAGATGGCCTCGACGATGGCAGCTTCCGGCGTGTGTTCGATGAAGAGGATGCGGCCCTCAGATAGAACCAGCACGTCAGTTTTGGTGTACACCAGCGGGCCGGCCGCGGACTGTCCGGCGAAGCACAGCCGGCGGATGTCGAGAGAAGCAGCATCGCCCATGTCCTCTGCGACGTCGTCGGCGTCTGCGTGGGGGTCGAAGACCGCCAGTGCGCTGACCATTGAAATGGGGCTGCCGGTGGGGATCGCGTACACACCGTCGGCGGCTGCGGCGTTGATGGCGGCTTGCCCTTCGGGGCTGTCGGCAACGAGCACCGTTGTGGTGCCGTCAGACAGGACGTCGTGCAGGCTTCCGGCTTGTTCGCCGCGGTCCAGTCGGATGGCTATCGCACCTGTCAGCGCGGCCCGCAGCATGAGCGGCGCTGTGGAAGCCGCGGCCGCTGCGCGCAGCGGCCCGTGGTTCGCGCCGTTGACGAGGTCCTCTGTCCGCAGCTTCGCCAGCCCGTACTGTTCGACGTCGCGCAGCACGCGAAGCGCGTGGTCTTCGCTCGTGACGTGCACGTGCACCATGGGCCACGAAATGACGACCGACCGGGCGTCGGCTTTCGCGAGGATGCGCTTGAGCGGCCGCGTTCGGTCTTTGCTGTCGCTGAGCGTGAACACGAGCTCCAGCGTGTCGGCACCTTCCTCGGCACCAGCACCCGCCGCGGCACCAGCGCCAGCCGCACCGACACCTCCTGCCCCGGCACCTCCTGCGCCACCGCACGTAACCCCATCACCCGTCAGCTTCGGCCGGACAGCCGTCAGCCCCGCAATGGGGCTGGGGGTTTCGCCAACCGCTCCCCCGGTGACGGTGAGGTACAGCAAGTCGAAGATCTCGACGATGCCGCTGGCGCCGGCGTCGACGACCTGTGCCTGGCCGAGCACATCCAGTTGGCCGGTGGTGTCGCGCAGCGCTTCAATCGAGCAGGCGCGCACGGCTTCAATCTGCTGCACGAGTCCCGCGCCTTCATCAGCCTGAGTGCGCGCAGTTTCGGCCATAGCGTGGAGCACCGTGAGCATGGTGCCGTGGGTGGGTTCGGCAATTGCGGTCTGTGCCCGGTAGGTAGCCAGTTCAATAGCCGAGGCGAAACGGTCGGGAGTCAGGTCGCCTTCGGCGAGTGCCGCCTCGCCGAGTTCGTCTGCAACTCCCCGCAGGGCAACGGCCAAGATGAGACCCGAATTGCCGCGAGCGCCCCGCAGCGCACCGGCTGCCATCGCCTCGACGACCCGCGGCAGAGTTGCCGGCCCGTCAATAGCCTCTACAGCTCGGTAGGCGGATTTCACGGTGGCGTACATGTTTGAACCCGTGTCGCCGTCGGCTACGGGGAACACGTTGATGGAGTCGATGCTGCCGCGCTGGCGGCGCAGTCGCTCCACTGCCTGCTGCGCCCAGCGGGCAGCCAGCCGCCCGCCCAAGCGCATGCTGTTGTCGTTCACCATGTCCGTTTCCGCTAAGCCGTCCGTTTCCGCTAAGCCGTGTCAGAAGTGTTTATAGGCGCTGTCAGCTGCCGAGTGGTCGCCCACCAGAACATCCGGCTGGCCCTCTTCGCACGCGCCTATCCGCGTCCACCCTACCGGAGCGCTGCCCGCGGGAGCGCACGCGAGGAAGCCGTGGTCTTCCCCACCGCCGAGCACCCATTCGCGGGCAGCTTCCGGTGTTCCCAGGTGTTCGGCCGCTGGCAGCAGCGGTTCTGCCAGGCGGTCGATTGCGGTTTCGTCCAGGCGGATGCGCACGCCGGAGGCCCGTGCCACGCGCCCGAGGTCGCCGGCCAAACCATCCGAGGCGTCAATCCCAGCTGCCGCCCAGGTCGCCAGGTTCTGTACTGACTCATAATCAGGACGAGGTGCCAGCTGCACCTCGATAAACGGGGCGAGGTGAGGGTCGTCTCCCAAGCGCACGCCGGCGAACAGCAGGGCCAGTCCCGCTGCCGCCCAGCCGACAGTTCCTGCGAGGAAAACATCGTGGCCCGGCTTGGCAGCGGACCGGGTGATCGGGGTCCGGCCCCGGTCGATGAAGCCCAGTGCCGTCACGGTCGAGGTGAGGCACTGAGAAGACGACAGGTCTCCCCCGATGACTGTGGCTCCACCTCGTGCGGCTTCGTCAGAAAGCCCCTGTGCCAGCAGTCGAACCGTGCTGACCGGGGTGTCGTCCGGAGCGGCCAAGGCGAACAGCAGGCCGTGAGGTGTCGCACCCATGGAGCAGATGTCGGCGAGGTTCTGCGCGGCAGCCTTTACGCCCAGGCGGTAGGGGTCGAACCATTCGGGTAGGAAGTCAGCGCCCTCTGTGAGGATGTCGACGCTGGAGACCAGATTGCCGGGTGTGTGTGAGACTGCGGCGTCATCACCCGGGCCAACGATGAGGTCACTCGGGCCGGCAACCGGGCTCGAGGCGGGGGCTGGTTGTGCCGTTTGCGCCTGCAGGACCGAGAAGATCTGTTCGAGCACGCCGTCTTCGCCGACGTCTTTGAGTGTCAGCTCCGTGTTGTCGCTGGGCGCAACGTCGTTGTTGGGCTGCGGCGCGGTGGGTTCCGGCTGGTTCGGCGTGCTGGGCATGGGCATCAGCCTAGTGCGAATGGGCGGACGATACCCTTAGGGACATGGTCTTGAGGAAGCTCTCCGCTGCAGCTGTCGGCTTTTCTGCGCTTGTAGGGCTGTCGGCGTGTGCGCCGGTTGTTGTCGTTGAACCGCAGCCTCACGCAACTGATCCCGCTTGTGCGGATGTCATGTTGCGTCTGCCGGAGGTCATCGGCGATCACGAGAAGCGCAAAGCATCTTCCCAGGCCACAGCCGCATGGGGTGATCCGAGCGCTGTTGTTCTGCGCTGTGGCGGCGAAATGCCCGGACCGTCGACCGACCACTGTGTACGTGCCGACGACGTCGACTGGGTTTCCCGCGAAGGTGAAGGCGACACGTGGATTTTTGAAACCTACGGGCGCAGCCCCTCGGTGGAGCTCACCCTCGACACCACAAAGATCGCCGGTGCTGAGGCGCTGTCGGCTCTGTCTGCTGCTGTTCAGCAGATCGAAGCGCAGCGTGAATGCGTCGGCGCCGAAGACGTAAACGGCGAGGCGCCTGAAGGTGAAGGCTGAGCCGCACACCGGGCAGCAACGAAAACTCCCGTTAGCCGCAAAAGCACCCCTAAGCCGGAATCCACCCTTTAGCCACACAAAAACTCCCGTTAGCCGGATTTTGTTGGCTTAGCAGTTACTGCTAAGCCGCAGATTCCGTCTAACGGGAGTCCGCAGGTTTATGAACGAGTTGCCGAAAGGGCACACCGAGGTGCTCTCCGGAACGTACCGGAGCCCAGCCCCGTCGCGGGGCACGTGTGATGACAGGACGTGCGAGGTGGAACTCCACTCCCAGCCCAGGTGCGGTTCCGGTGCCGGCGAAAGCGGCACCTCGTACCTTGCCTGCAGAACCAGTACAGCCGCACACCGGACAGCAGCAAAAGCACCCCTAAGCCGGAATCCACCCTTTAGCCGCACAAAAACTCCCCTTAGCCGGATTTTGTTGGCCTAGCAGTTACTGCTAAGGCGCAGATTCCGGCTAAAGGGAGTCCGCAGGTTTCGGACCGGGTGCCCCGGCGAGCGCGGGTCCCGTCCCCCGCCGCAGCTTCACCTGCGGTTGACGTCGACCAGTGCGATGTCGATGAGGCGTGAAATGAGTTCGGGGTAGTCGATGCCGCTCTTCCCCATCATGTACGGGTATCCCGATGTTGGGGTGAATCCCGGCGAGGTGTTGATTTCGTTGACAAGTACCGTGCCATCAGCCTGAACGAAGGTGTCGACTCTGGTCAGCCCGGAGCATTCGAAGGCGCGGAAAGTGTCAGCGGCGATGGCCTGTACTGTGCGGGCTACGTCGTCTGGGATGTCCGCGGGGGCCTCCAGGTGGACGTCGTCCGCGGAAAGGTATTTGGCCTCGAAGTCGTAGAATTCGTGGTCGCCGGAGATGACGATCTCACCCGGCACGGATGCAGTGAGTTCGTCGTCCCAGTGGGAGCCCAGGACCGCGCATTCGATTTCGCGTCCGTCAATGCCGGGTTCGACTATGACCTTGTGGTCATGTTCGAAGCCTTCGTTCAGCGCGGCGTCGAGGTCTTCAACCGCTGCAACCTTGCTGATGCCCACGGATGATCCAGCCCGTGCGGGTTTCACGAATACCGGCAGCCCCAGCGCGGCAAGGCGCTCACGCACACCGGCTGGATCGTCAGCCCATTGCTTCGCGGTGACGGTCTGCCAGTCGGCGGTGGGAATCCCGGCTGCGCGCAGAACCGTCTTCATGAAGTGCTTGTCCATGCCGACGGCAGAGGTCAGCACACCGGGCCCAACAAACGGAACACCCTTGAGTTCCAGCAGGCCCTGCAGTGTGCCGTCTTCCCCGAACTGACCGTGCAGAACGGGGAAGAACACGTCGATGTCGCCAAGGTCGCGCACCGATCCGTCGGCGGCACGTTCAAGCAGCGAAACACCCTGCGTCGACGGCGACACGAAAACCGCCGAACCGCTCTCTTCGACTTCCGGCATTGCGCCGTCGGCAAAGCTGAACGAGGTCGGGTCTTCTACCGTGACCCACGTGCCGTTCTTCGTAATGCCGATCGGCAGGGGACGGTACCTGGCCAGGTCAAGAGCGTCGACGACGCCGGCTGCGCTGACGCAGCTGACCGAATGTTCACTGGAACGGCCGCCGAAGAGAACGGCGACGGTGGTGCGCTGAGTGCTCATAGGGTTTCTCAGAGTTCGTAGTTCGTTTCGATCCAGGCGCGCCCGATCGACTTGAAGAAGATGTTGAAGCCGACGAATGCCGGCGTTGCGTTTTCGTCAACGCCCAGCGGCTCCGACAGAGCGTGCACGATGAAGAAGTAGCGGTGAGGTCCGTGGCCCTCCGGCGGTGCGGCACCGACGAACCGGCGGTCACCGGCGTCGTTGCGAACCGTGACGGCGCCTTCGGGCAGGAGCCCCGCCTCGGGATTTCCGGCATCAGCCGGCAGCGAGGTGACGGTGCCGGGAATGTCGGTGACAGTCCAGTGCCAGAAGCCGGAGCCGGTGGGTGCGTCCGGGTCGTAGCAGGTCACGGCAAAGGCCTTGGTTTCTTCCGGGAAGCCGCTCCAGGAAAGCTGCGGCGAAATGTCTTCGCCGCCGTCAACGCCCATGAGACCGGAGGCCTGAGCCTGCGGAAGGCGCTGACCTTCAGCAACATCTGTGCTGGTCAGTTCGAAGCGCGGTACGTCGTTGAGCCTGGCAAAAGGTGAGTTCGACACTGTTCCTCCTCTGTTGGGCTTGCGTGATCCAGCCTACCCGCCTGGATGACTGCTCGCCTGGCAACCCGCCAGCCCCTCAGCTGCTCTGCGATTCGTCCTTGCGCTTGCGGGCCAAGAGCAGCCCGGCAACGTCGTCAACGTGCAGGCGTCCGTCGATGACGGCGGATACGGCCTGAGTGATGGGCAGGTCGACATCGTGTGCTGCGCCGAGACCCAGTACGGCCGGTGCCGATTTCACGCCCTCGGCGGTCTGCTTGGTCTTTGCGGCGGCTTCGTCAACGTTTAGGCCTTCGCCCATCAGGCGGCCGAAGGAGCGGTTGCGCGACAGGGGTGAGGCGCAGGTGGCCACGAGGTCGCCCATGCCGGCAAGGCCGGCCATCGTATGCGCCTGGGCGCCCATGACGAGTGCCAGGCGGGTGATCTCGGCCAGACCGCGGGTGATGATCGAAGCCTTTGAATTGTCACCGAGCCCCTGACCGTCGGCGATGCCGACGGCAAGCGCGATGACGTTCTTCACAGCACCGCCGAGTTCAACGCCCACAACATCGGAGTTCGTGTACGGGCGGAAGTAGGAATTGGCGCTGCGGCGGGCGATCTCTTCGGCGTTTTCCGGGCACGTGCACGCAACAACCGTTGCGGTCGGCTGGTGTTCAGCGATTTCACGTGCCAGGTTGGGACCGGACACAACGGCGATCTGCTTGTCGTCGAAGCCGGTGACTTCGGCAATGACTTCACTCATGCGCAGGCCCGTGTCCAGTTCGATGCCCTTCATGAGGCTGACGATGATCGCGTCGGGACGAATGCAGTCCTTCCACTGCTGGAGGTTTTCCCGCAGCGACTGCGCGGGCACGGCGAGCACAACGACTTCTGCGTCACCCAGAGCTTCAATGGGGTCGCTGGTTGCCGTGACCCGATCGTTGAAGCGGATGCCGGGCAGGTACTTGGAGTTCGTGTGTTCTTCCCGCAGTTCGCGCGCGGCTTCTTCCGAACGCGCCCAGACGGTCACGGGGAATCCTGCATCGGCGATCACGCCGGCATAGGTTGTTCCCCACGATCCAGCGCCCATGACGGCTGTCGTCACGCTTTCCTCCATTCAAGTGCTTTGTGGAACCGATCGGGCAACGGTACACCGCGCAGGTCTGCAAGCTGGGAGGCGATTCGAGCAGTGATGTGCTCCGTCAGCGAGGCGACGTTTTCCTTGGTTTCGGGCACGCCTTCGGTGACGATCGGCTCGGAGAAGTCTACGGTCATCACTCGCCTGGGGCCAAGACGCGGGCGCAGTGATTTGCCCGGCAGCGCGTCCTGCACACCCCAGTGGGCCACAGTGATGATCGGCGCTCCCGTTTGCAGCGCAAGCCTGGCAGTGCCGGACTTTGCCTTTCCCGGCCACATGTCGGGGTCCTTCGTGTGGGTGCCTTCGGGGTAGATCGTGACTGTCTGCCCTGCGGCGAGAGCAGCTTTCGCGTATACCAGGGAGTCCCCAGCCTCGCGCGAACCGCGAACCACCGGGATCTGACCCAGCGGGCGGGTCACCAGCCCAACCGGGAACGTGAACAGGGTGTGCTTGGCCATAAACCGCGGCAGCCGCCCCTGGTTGTAGATCGATATTCCCACGATCAGCGGGTCGAGGTTCGACTGGTGGTAGGAGGCCACGATCAGCGGGCCGTCCTGCGGGATGTTCTCGGCACCTCGGACCGCGATCTTCCCCAGCGGCCGCAGGCCGCCGCGCACAAACGGGGCGAGGAATGACGCACGGCGGTGCTGCTGGCGGGGCGACTTCGGGGCGTAGGCAACCTCGAAGCCGAGGTGCCTGCTCTTCCCGGCTGCGCCGTTCGCCTTCGTCTCGCGGCTCGCCTGGCTGCCGCTCATTTCACGGCGCTCCACGCCGTTCACCTCTTGGCCGGCTCCCCTGTTCTTGTCTGTGCTCATGTCAGGCTCACCTGTGCGCCGAGGCCGTCGAGTTTGGCGATGAAGTCTTCATAGCCGCGGTTGATGATTTCGATGCCGGACACCTCGGAACGGCCTTCGGCGGCCAGGGCTGCGATGACGTGCGAGAACCCGCCGCGCAGGTCGGGCACAACGATGTTGGCGCTTTTCAGCGGTGTCGGCCCGGAGATCACAGCGGAGTGGCGGAAGTTGCGCTGCCCGAACCGGCAGGGCGTGCCGCCCAGGCATTCGCGGTACAGCTGGATCTGCGCACCCATTTTGACGAGTGCGTTCGTAAAGCCCAGGCGGTTTTCGTACACGGTTTCGTGCAGGATCGACAGTCCGGTTGCCTGCGTCAGCGCCACGACGAACGGCTGCTGCCAGTCGGTCATGAAACCGGGGTGGACGGCGGTTTCCAGGGCCAACGACTGCAGGCGGCCGCCGGGGTGGGTGAACCGGATGCCGTTTTCCTTCACGGTGAACTGGCCGCCGGCTTTGCGGAACGTGTTGAGGAAGGTGAGCATGCTGGGCTGGTCGGCACCTTCGACGAAGATGTCGCCGCCGGTTGCAAGTGCCGCCGATGCCCACGAGGCCGCTTCGATCCTGTCCGGCAGCGCCCGGTGGGTGTAACCATTCAGCGAGTCGACTCCCTCAATCCGGATGACCCGATCGGTGTCAACCGAGATGATGGCGCCCATTTTCTGCAGGATCGCCACGAGGTCGAGGATTTCGGGTTCGACAGCGGCGTTCTTGAGCTCGGTCAGGCCCTGGGCGCGCACAGCGGTGAGCAACACCTGCTCGGTTGCACCGACCGACGGGAAGGGCAGTTCTACTTTGGTTCCCGTCAGCCGCGTGGGGGCGGTGAGGCTGATGCCGCCGGCCGTTTTTTCAATCTGCGCACCAAAGGAGCGCAGGACGTCGAGGTGGAAGTCGATGGGCCGGTCCCCAATTCGGCACCCGCCGAGGTCGGGAATGAAGGCTCTACCCAAGCGGTGCAGCAGTGGACCGCAGAAGAGGATCGGGATGCGCGATGAGCCGGCGTGGGCGTCGATGTCTGCGATTGCGCCCTGTTCCACGCGAGAGGGGTCCATGTGCAGTTCACCGTCGGGGCGGTCCCCGTCGGGGTGTTGGGTGACGCTGACCCCGTGGAGTTCGAGGAGTCCGGTGACAATGTCAACGTCGCTGATGCGAGGAACCCCGCGCAGCTTCGATGGCGTTTCTGCCAGAAGGCTGGCGACCATCGCCTTGGGCACCAGGTTCTTTGCGCCTCGGACGCGAACGGTGCCTGTGAGCGGATTGCCTCCGTTGACCTCGAGCATGTTCCTCCTGTGCCTGAAGCGTATAAGCCGGCTTCTATGCTAGCCCGAACGGCTGAGGCCCAGGACTTGCGTGTGTGCTGGTCCCGGGCCTCGCGCTCTGCTGCGACCATTACCCGGCTGAGTGCCACCGGGCTGCCGCTCAGCCTTCTTTCCGGCCTCCGCCTCGTTCAGTCCTCCGTTCGGGCCGGCAGGGTGAGCGGTTTGTAGCTGGGCCGCTTCGCTTCGAAAGCGTCGATTGCGTCGGCGTCGCGCAGGGTGAGGCTGATGTCGTCGAGGCCTTCCATCAGCCGCCAGCGAGTGAAGTCGTCAATCTGGAACGGCACCGTGACGGTGTCGGCAGACACGGTCCGCGTTTCGAGGTCGACTGTGACTTCCGTGTTGGGGTTGTTGTCGATGACCTTCCACAGCAGTTCGATATCGGACTGTTCGAGCTGCGCGGCAACGAGGCCGTTCTTACCCGCGTTGGACCGGAAGATGTCGGCAAAGCGGCTGGAGAGAACGGCTTTGAAGCCGTAGTCCTTGAGCGCCCACGCTGCGTGTTCGCGGCTCGACCCCGTACCGAAGTCCGGGCCGGCAATGAGCACGGAGCCTGCCGAGAAAGGCTCGCGGTTGAGGATGAAGTCGGGGTCTTTGCGCCAGTGGGCGAAAAGCGCGTCGTCGAAGCCGGTCTTGGTCACCCTCTTGAGGTAGACCGCCGGAATGATCTGGTCGGTGTCGACGTTCGAGCGGCGCAGCGGTACGCCGATCCCGGTGTGCTTGGTGATCTTCTCCACAGCTTTCCTCCCTCAGTCCAGATCCGCCGGGCTTGACAGTGTTCCGCGCACGGCCGTTGCGGCAGCCACGAGCGGGCTCACCAGGTGGGTGCGGCCGCCCTTGCCCTGACGTCCTTCGAAGTTGCGGTTCGAGGTCGATGCGCAGCGTTCGCCCTCGGCCAGCTGGTCGGGGTTCATGCCCAGGCACATGGAGCAGCCGGCAAAGCGCCATTCAGCACCGAAGTCGGTGAACACCTTGTCCAGTCCCTCCTGTTCTGCCTGCAGGCGGACCCGAGCGGAACCGGGCACCACGAGCATTCTGACGTTCGGGTCTTTGGTGCGGCCCCGGATGATGTCGGCGGCACCTCGTAGGTCTTCGATCCGGGAGTTCGTGCACGAACCGAGGAACACCGTGTCCACCCGGATGTCGCGCAGCGGCGTGCCGGGAGTCAGGCCCATGTATTCGATGGCGCTTTCAGCGGCGAAGCGTTCGGTTTCGTCGGCGATGTCGGCCGGGTTCGGGACGTTTGCCGACAGCGGCAGGCCCTGGCCGGGGTTCGTGCCCCACGTGACGAACGGTTCGATGTCTTCGGCTTCGAGGACGACTTCGGCGTCAAAAACGGCGTCATCGTCGGTGCGCAGGGTCTTCCAGTATTCGACGGCGTCGTCCCAGTCTTTGCCCTGCGGGGCATGCGGGCGGCCCTTGATGTAATCGAAAGTCGTCTGGTCTGGCGCGACCATACCGGCGCGCGCACCAGCTTCAATCGACATGTTGCAGATGGTCATACGGGCTTCCATCGACAGCTTTTCGATGGCTTCGCCGCGATACTCGAGGATGTAGCCCTGTCCCCCGCCGGTGCCGATCTTCGCGATGATCGCCAGGATGATGTCCTTCGCGCTGGAGCCTTCCGGCAGTTCGCCGTTGACGGTGATCGACATTGTCTTGAACGGCTTGAGCGGGAGCGTCTGGGTGGCCAGGACGTGCTCCACTTCCGAGGTGCCGATCCCCATTGCGATCGACCCGAAGGCTCCGTGGGTCGAGGTGTGCGAGTCACCACAGACAACCGTCATGCCCGGCTGGGTCAGCCCCAGCTGCGGGCCGACAACGTGGACGATGCCCTGTTCTGCATCGCCGAGCGAGTGCAGGCGGATGCCGAACTCCTCAGCGTTCTTGCGCAGCGTTTCGATCTGCGTGCGGCTGGTGGGGTCGGCGATCGGCTTGAAGATGTCGAGCGTTGGAGTGTTGTGGTCCTCCGTCGCGATTGTGAGGTCAGGACGGCGCACGGGGCGGCCAGCAAGACGAAGACCCTCAAAAGCCTGCGGCGACGTCACCTCGTGAACAAGGTGGAGGTCGATATAGATCAGATCGGGGTCCCCACCTTCTCCGGCCTTGACCGTATGGTCATCCCATACCTTTTCTGCAAGCGTCCTGCCCACAGTGCACGTCCTTTCGCATCGGCTTCACCTGATGTGAGTTTCACTGTACGAACTATTGTCCAAAGGTCGGACTTGCATCTTGAATCTTGAGACGGTTCAATAGTGGCATGAGCAGTCAAACCGGAAGCGGCGTCGGTGTCATCGACAAGGCATCGGCTGTTCTTGCCGCACTCGAAGCCGGGCCCGCCTCACTTGCAGAACTTGTTGCACTGACTGGCCTGGCCCGCCCCACCGCGCACCGTCTGGCGGTCGCCCTCGAATACCACCGTTTTGTGGGCCGCGACCTGCAGGGACGCTTCATTTTGGGCCCTCGCCTGTCTGAGCTTTCTTCCGCTGCCGGCGAAGACCGCCTGCTGGCCGCAGCCGGACCGATCCTCGCCCAACTGCGCGACCGCACGGGTGAATCGGCTCAGCTTTTCCGCCGCCAGGGTGATCTGCGACTGTGCGTTGCAGCTGTTGAACGCCCTGTTGGTCTGCGCGACTCGGTTCCGGTTGGCGCAACCCTGTCGATGCGTGCCGGCTCTGCCGCTCAGGTGCTGCTTGCGTGGGAAGAGCCGGACCGCCTGCACACGGGTCTGCGCGGGGCCCGCTTTTCGGCCACGATGCTTTCCGGTGTCCGCCGCCGCGGCTGGGCACAGTCGATTGCCGAACGCGAACGAGGTGTCGCCTCCGTTTCCGCGCCCGTCCGCGGGCCGTCGAACCGGGTCGTTGCCGCGGTGTCGATTTCCGGTCCAGTTGACCGTCTGACCCGCCAGCCCGGCCGCCTGCACGCGCAGTCGGTTGTTGAGGCTGGACGCGCTCTGACAGAAGCCCTCACCCGGGCCTGAGCTTCGCGGGCGCGAGGTGGCGCTGCCGCCCATCCCTGCCCCCCTCACCTCGACAGGGTGCTGGCTTCCACCTCGCCCGTCCCAGCAGCAGAACCATCCCACAACCTGCACACTCCCGTTAGCCGGAATCTGCGCCTTAGCAACAACTGCTAAGCCAACAAAACCCGGCCAACGGGAGTTTTTGTGCGGCTAAGGGGTGGATTCCGGCTAAGGGGGCGGAACCCGGCAAACGGGTGTTTTAGCGGCTAAAGCGTGAATCCCGGCTAACGGGAGTTTTTGTGCGGCTAAGGCCCGCACACAGAAACGCGAAAGCCCCAGCCGATTGGCTGAGGCTTTCGCGTTTTGCACCCCCGAGCAGGTTCGAACTGCCGTTTCCGCCTTGAGAGGGCGGTGTCCTGGACCACTAGACGACGGGGGCAAGACTATTGAGTTCGTAAGAATTTGGCTGGGGTACCAGGACTCGAACCTAGACTAAGTGAACCAGAATCACTCGTGCTGCCAATTACACCATACCCCAATGAGCTGGCGGGATTTCCCGCTCGGCAACAGAAGTAGACTCTACATCATCACCGAGCGGGAATGCAAAACTGCGCTCAAACAGCCACTCAGCCCGCCGCGTTCATGCCTTCAAGAAGCCCGTTCAGCCGGCGCAGAACCTCGCCGTCAGAGGCTGCAAGACCGTTGTGTTGGTAGGCGTCGGTCTCCCACACTTCGCACTTGGGAAGCAGCCCGGCTGTTTCACGAGACATTTCGCGGGGAACAAACGCATCGTGCGTGTAGACGGCAGCCGCCGTGGGAACATCAGCCCTGCGCAGCTTCTCGACATCCCACATGACAGGCCAGTCCCGCTCAGCGAGCACCTGTGCGACGTCGTCCCACACGGCCAGCGGGCCCGTGCGGAAAAGCTCGGGGTCAACGTGTTCACCCGAAAGCCACAGCGGATCATCGGCAGCTTCAGCCGGGCGTGCGCGCAGCGCCGCCCAATCGGTCTTAGCACTCGAGGCCCAGCAGGTTTCGTGGAATGCCGCGTACAGCGGATTGCGCGCGCTGAACGGCAGCGAGGCCTGCAGGTCATGCCGCAGGGCGGCTGAATCGACGTCGTGTTCCAGCAGGAAGCTCAGCTTCTGGTCGCCTCCGCTGGCTCCCAGCAGGAGGCCGAGTGAACGCACGTGTGCCTCTGCGGCAACCGTGCCATCGGGCAGGGCGATGCCATCGGTGACTGCACGAGCGTGCAGTTTCTTCATGGCCTCGGCCGCGCCGGGGTACTGCGAAAAGAATTTCTGTGATTTCTCTCGCATGATCTGCCACGTGCGAGCGTACGCAATTGCCGGATCAGGATCAGCACCGGGCTGCGGCACACGTGCCAGTCCCCCGGTGATCCGCGCACTCAGCAGAGATTCGGGATGCTCAGCCAGGTAGCGCAGCGACGTGAAGCCGCCGAACGACTGCCCAAGGATCGCCCACCTCTCAACCCCGAGCGCCCGGCGGACAGCCTCAGCGTCCTCAACGATCGCATCAGCCCGGTAGAAGCTCATGCGCTCAGCAACCGCCTCGGGGTCCTGTGCTCCCCCGGTGCCGACAAAACGCCCGTCCACCCAGCCGATCGGCGAAGACAGACCGGTGCCGCGCTGGTCGAGCATGACAACACGGTGGGTTTTCAGCGCCTCCGGCAGCCACGTGGGGCTGTTCTCTGTCGGACGGAAGGCCTCAACACCGGGACCGCCCTGCAGGTAAAGCAGGTACGGCTTGTTGCCGCTGTCAGCATTGCCCACAATCCGCGCGTAGACCTCGATCGTCCCGGGAGTGTCCCCGAAGTGGTCGAGGGGAACCTCAACGCGCAGGTCTTCGCATGTCAGCACCGTGAATCAGCCTTCCAGGTGGTCGAGCAGACCGCGCAGGCGGCCCAGCGTGACGTCCTTGCCGAGGATTTCCATGGATTCAAACAGCGGCGGGGAAATGCGACGGCCTGACAGTGCGGTGCGCAGCGGGCCGAACGCAAAGCGCGGTTTGATTTCCATTTCCTCAACGAGCTTGGTCTTCAGCACGTCCTGCAGCGTGTCCGTGGTGAAGTCCTCCAGCGGTTCCAGCACTTCGATCGAGGCGCGCAGAACCTCCGGCGCGGTTTCGCGCAGCGTCTTCAGCCCGTCTTCGTGAAGTTCGAACTTATCTTCATCAACAAAGAGGAAGCTCATGAGGTCCGGAGCTTCACTGAGCAGGTTCATGCGGGTCTGCACGAGCGGCACGGCCTGACGCAGCACCTCGAGCTGACGTTCAGTCGGCTCTGCGTCGATCAATCCGGCGTTCTGCAGGAACGGCAGGAGCCTGCGGCCGAACTCGTCTTCGTCAAGCATGCGGATGTGGTCGGCGTTGATGGCCGTGGCCTTCTTGACGTCGAAGCGCGCCGGGTTGGGCAGAACGTCGTGGATGTCGAAGGCTTCGAGCATTTCCTCGACCGTGAAGACGTCGCGGTCTGCGGCAATCGACCAGCCCAGCAGCGCCAGGTAGTTGATGAACCCTTCGGGGATGAACCCGTTGTCGCGGTGGTGGAACAGGTTCGATTCGGGGTCGCGCTTCGACAGCTTCTTGTTGCCGTCGCCCATGACGTAGGGAAGGTGGCCGAACTCGGGGGTGAATTCAGCCACACCGATGTCCTTGAGTGCTTCGTACAGCACAATCTGGCGGGGAGTCGAGGACAGCAGGTCTTCTCCGCGCAGCACGTGGGTGATGCCCATGAGCGCGTCATCAACGGGGTTGACGAGCGTGTACAGCGGCTGGCCGTTGGCGCGCACCACCACGAAATCCGGAACGGAGCCGGCTTTGAAGGTGATTTCTCCGCGCACCACGTCGGTGAACGTGATGTCCTCATCCGGCATGCGCACACGCAGAACGGGTTCGCGGCCCTCAGCGCGGTAGGCCGCCTTCTGCTCTTCTGTCAGGTCGCGGTCATAGCCGTCGTAGCCCAATTTGGGGTCGCGGCCGGCTGCGCGGTGGCGAGCTTCGGTTTCCTCCGGTGTGGAGAACGATTCGTACAGGTGGCCGGCTTCTTTGAGCTTCTGGATGACGTCCTGGTAGATCTCGCCGCGCTGGGACTGGCGGTAGGGGCCGTGGGGGCCGCCCACGTCGATGCCCTCATCCCAGTCCAGGCCCAGCCAGTTCATGGCTTCGATGATCTGCTGGTAGGACTCTTCTGAGTCGCGGGCGGCGTCGGTATCTTCGATGCGGAAGACGAATGTGCCGCCGGTGTGGCGTGCGTAGGCCCAGTTGAACAGGGCTGTGCGCACCATCCCGACGTGCGGGGTTCCGGTAGGCGAAGGGCAGAAGCGAACTCGTACGCTCACGTTTTTCCTTTTCTTGTTTTAGGCGTCCATGGCTGGGTTGGACAGCAGTCCCAGCCCTTCGACTGCAATGTTCATGCGCTGGCCGGCTTCGACTTTGCCGACACCGGCGGGGGTGCCGGTGAGGATGATGTCGCCGGGCAGCAGGGTGATGGTCTCTGAGATGGCTTCGATAAGTGCGGGGATGTCGAACACCATGTCTGCCGTGGTGCCGTCTTGGCGCAACTCGCCATCGACCCACGAGCGCACTCGCAGGTCTTCCGTGTCGAGTTCGGTTTCGATCCACGGGCCGACCGGGGTCGAGGTGTCGAACCCTTTCGCTCGGGCCCACTGCAGATCAGTTTTCTGCAGGTCGCGCAGGGTGACGTCGTTGGCGACGGTGTAGCCGAGCACGTGCTTCAGGGCGTCTTCACGTGAAACCTGTTTGGCCACGCGCGAAATGATGACGGCCAGTTCGGCTTCGTAGGACACTTCTTCGGAAACCGCGGGCAGGCGGACGGGCTCATTCGGTCCGACGATCGCGGTGTTGGGGATGAAGAAGAACTGCGGGCTGGCGGGAACTTCGTTGCCGAGTTCCCGTGCGTGGTCGGCGTAGTTGCGGCCGACGGCGATGATTTTGGAGCGCGGGATGATGGGTGCGATCAGGCGCACGTCCGCGTAGGGCAGGCGTTCGCCGGTGGATCCGGCTGGGCTGAAGAAGGGGTCTCCTGACAGGACCGCGATTTCCAGGCCCGATGTGTCGAAGGTGCCGTCGTCGGCGGGTTCGGGAACCTCGCCTTCGAGCACCCCGTAGGTGGGTTCGTCGTTGTGGACAAATCTGACAATGCGCATGCCCCTTAGTCTACTGGGGTGAGTGTTTTCGACCTCGAGGCCATTGGCCGTGGACTTCCGGCGGCTTCTCTTGTCCCCCGCTTGGCTGAAAGCTGTGCTTCTGGGCCGCTGCGCGCGGTTGTCGAGGCGCCTCCCGGCACGGGCAAGACGACGGTTGTGCCGCCGGCGGTGGCGAACCTGGTGTCCGGCAGGGTTGTGGTGACGCAGCCCAGGCGCGTGGCGGCTCGCGCTGCGGCAGACCGCTTGGCAGACCTTTCGGGTGAGCGCGTGGGTCTTGCGGTGCGCGGTGAGCACCGCCGGGGTGATCGGGTTGAGTTCGCAACGACGGGTGTTCTTCTGCGCCGTCTGCTCAGTGACCCCGAACTGTCTGGCATTGACGCCGTTGTCATGGACGAGGTTCATGAACGCGCTCTCGAATCTGACCTTGTCTTCGCCATGCTGCGCCAGTTGGCTGATCTGCGCGATGACCTGAGCCTCGTGGTCATGTCGGCGACGGTGGACGCGCAGATGTGGGCTGGTCTTCTGGGTGAACCGGACGCTCCCGCACCTGTTCTGAGCGCCTCGGCTCAGCTGTTTGACCTTAAGCAGCGCTGGGCTCCCGGGCCGCAGGCCCTGGGGGTGCGCGGGGTCGAGTGGGACTTCCTTGATCACGTTGCCCGTGTTGCTGCTGATGAGGCTCACGAGGTGGAGCACGACATCCTCGTTTTCCTCCCCGGTAGGCGCGAGATCACCCGAGTGGCATCGGCTTTGGCTTCGCTGACGGACGCGGAGATCCTCACCCTGACGGGCAGCACCCCGGCACGTGAACAGCGCAGGATCACCTCCGGCGGCGGTGACCGGCAGCGGATTGTTGTTGCCACGAATGTCGCGGAGTCTTCTCTGACGGTGCCCGGTGTGCGCACTGTGATCGACGCGGGGCTCGACCGGCAGGTCCGCCTGGATTCTGTGCGCGGAATGTCCGGCCTGGTGACGGTCGGCGCGGCCAAGGACTCGATGGTGCAGCGTGCTGGCCGTGCCGCCCGCCAGGGCCCGGGAACCGTTGTCCGCTGTATGACAGAAGCGGATTTCGCAGCGAGGCCCGCACACGCTCCAGCCGAAATCACCACGGCGGACCTCACGCAGGCGGCCCTCGATCTGGCCTGCTGGGGTGCTCCCCGAGGTGAGGGTCTCGCGCTGCCGACTCCGCCTCCTGAGCCGGCTCTCGACCAGGCCGAGGCGGTGCTGACCAGACTGGGTGCTCTCGAGGCTGGCCAGCCCACGGAGTTGGGCCGACGGTTGGCCGCGGTCCCGGCTGATCCGCGGTTGGCGCGAGCTCTGTTTGACGGTGCGGATTTCATCGGTGGGACGGCTGCCGCGCAGGCGGTTGCGGTTCTGGCCTCGGATGTCCGCTCCCCCGGCGGCGCCTTGTGGAAGGGGTACCAATCGGTTCGTGGGGATGCCGCTTTCCGCCGGGAGGTTGACCGTTTCGCGAGCCTTGCCGAGGCGCAGGCCGGGCCGAATCTTGATGAGGCGGGTTTGGCTTTTGTCACCGCGCTGGCTTTCCCGGAAAGGATTGCTCGTGCGGTAGACGAAACGACGTACAAACTGGCCAGCGGAACCGCGGGCGAACTTCGGCGTGACAGCGCTCTGCGCGGCCACGAATGGCTGGCGATTGCGGACATCAGCCGTGCCGGCAGCCGCGCTGTCATCGGTGCCGCGGTGCCGATTGACTTTGAACAGGCCCAGTTGGCCGCAGATTCTCTTCTGAGTGAAGACGACATTGCCCTGTTTGACGGCACAACCGTGCGGGCGCGCAGGGTGCGTCGCTTCGGGGCGATTGAGCTGTCCTCCACCCCTGTCCAGGCGAGTGCCGAGGCCACGCGCCGCGCGCTTGAGGAAGCTGTCGAGGTTCGAGGTCTCGCCGAGGTGTTCCCGCTGTCTGAACAGGCGGAGTCGCTTCGCAGGCGCATGGCTCTTCTGCACCGCGAACTGGGCGAGCCCTGGCCGGATGTCAGCTTCGAAGCGCTGGCGGAGGACCTTGACTGGCTTGCCGCTGAGATCCCCGCGGTGGCGGCCGGACGGAAACCGGATATGGAACGGGCACTCACCGGCCTGCTGCCGTGGCCAGAAGCGGCTCGTCTGGATGAGCTGGCTCCCGAAAGGATCCAGGTGCCCAGCGGTTCGCGTCACCGCGTGCAGTACCCCGACGGAGACGAACCTCCCGTGCTGGCGGTGAAGCTTCAAGAGTGCTTTGGGTGGAAGACAAGTCCGCGAATCGTCGATGGCCGCGTACCCGTTCTGCTGCACCTGCTGTCACCTGCCGCACGGCCGCTGGCGATCACTGCCGACCTCGAATCATTTTGGAACGGCGCCTATTCTGATGTGCGTGCCGAAAACCGCGGCAAGTACAGAAAACACCCGTGGCCGGAAGACCCGTGGAACCACGTGGCAACCGCGAAGACCACAAGGAGACTGGAGTGAACCGGGAAACGGTCCTGGCGCCTCGTGAGTGGAGGGCGCTCAGAGACGCCCACGCGCAGGAGGTCAGCAGCCGAACCGCTGACCACCTGGCCCGGCGTTCCCGGGGTGAGAAGCACCCCGTGCAGGATTTCCTGTTCACCTACTACCCGTTCAAACCGGCCAAAATCGCGCAGTGGAACCCGGCCCCGGGAACCGCGCTGGCCCTTGAGACCGAGAACGACCGGCAGTACTTTTCGCGCCGCTGGTACACCGTGACCGATCACGCCCGGGTGGATGCCGCGCAGTGGTGGGAGGACCGGGGCCGCGGGGCAGTTTTCATCCGTGATCTGCTGCGCAGCACCTTAGGCCGCGAGGCGGCTCTGGGCTGTTTCGGTCTGCACGAATGGGCCATGGTGTACAAACTCAAGCCCGGTCAGCAGCGCCACGAAGACGTGCCCCTGCGGCTGAGCCAAGAGGAAACGGATAGGGTTGTCGAGAACCACCGGATTCGGTGCACCCACTTCGATGCGTTTCGGTTCTTCACGCCCGATGCGCGCGGTCTCAACACCCTTCAGCCCACGCGGGAAGGGATGAGGGCCAACGAACAGCCCGGCTGCCTACACGCCGGAATGGACCTGTACAAGTGGGCGATGAAGCTGCAGCCGATGGTTGAAAGCAGCATTGTGCTTGAGGCTTTTGACCTGGCGACCCAGCTGCGCACACTCGACATGGAGGCCTCCCCCTACGACGTTAGGCCGTGGGGCTATGGTGTTGTGGCCATTGAAACTGCGGCGGGCAAAGCCGAATACATGAAGCGCCAGCAGAACCTGTCTGAGAAGGCCAATAAACTCAGACACGCGATCATCGAATCCATCGACCGGGCAGAAGAGCTCGCCCAGTAACTCACCCTCAACCAGCTGAACTGAGACCACTATGAAAAGTCCTGTCAATTCCTTCCTCGAACGCATCTACGCAAGCTGTAAGAACGAAGACTCGGGGAACCTGGCGGACTATATTCCGGAACTCGCCTCGGTTGACCCGCACCGCTTCGCCATTTCGCTGTGCACTCCCGACGGCACCGTGTACTCCGCCGGTGACAGTGATGAGCTGTTCTCCATCCAGTCGATCTCAAAGCCCTTCGCCTACGCGTTGGCGCTTCGCGAGTGCGGCTACGACGCGGTCATGGCGGCTGTTGGCGTTGAACCGTCCGGTGACCCCTACAACGAAGCGTCCCTGCAGGAGGGCACGGGCAGGCCGGACAACCCCATGATCAACATCGGCGCAATTGCCACCCACGGGGTGCTGCGCGAAACCGTCGGCTGGGACGGCATCTATTCAGGACTGTGCGAATTCGCCGGACGCGAACTTGACATCGACGAAGCTGTCTATGAATCCGAAGTCAGTACGGGATGGCGAAATCTGGCTCTGGCGTCCCTGGTGCGGGCAAACGGCATTTTCGATATCGACCCCCACCAGGTTTTTGCCGGCTACATCCGCCAATGCGCTGCGAAGGTCACGGTGAATGACCTGTCCGTCATGGCGATGACACTGGCTTCCGGCGGCATCAACCCTGTGACGGAGGAGCGCGTCATTCCCGAATGGGTGTCGCGTCAGGTGCTGTCGGTCATGACGACGTGCGGTATGTACGACGCTGCCGGTGACTGGCTGACCGGCATCGGCATTCCTGCGAAGTCCGGTGTGGGCGGTGGGCTTGTCGGTGCGCTTCCCGGCCAGGTGGGCATCAGCGCTTTTTCGCCCAGGCTCGACTCCTACGGACATTCGGTGCGCGGGGTGAAGGCGTTCCAGCAGATGAGCGAGCAGCTGGACCTGCACATCATGGCCACGCCGGCTTCGACGGTCGAAGCTGTTTCGCAGCGCTCCACCACGGTTGAAGGCGATACCCTGATTGAGATTCAGGGCGTCTTGGACTTCTCGACCACAGAAATGGTGCTTCGTCACTTGGAGCAGATCGAACAGGACGACAGCGACATTGTGTTCGATGTCAGCTTTGTGTCCGCCATCCCCACGGTCGGCGGGGAGCTCATGGCCGAAGCGCTGCGCAGGCTCGCCGCCGAAGGACACGACATCACGATCGTCGACCCGCACGGTCGTCTGCCCCACAAGATCACTGCACGCTTCGACCTGCTCGAAGAACGCCCCGAGGGCTACGTCGACGGCTTGGAAATCCAGGAGTGGGAAGAAGCGTAGGTCTCTCCCCTCCCCGTCAGCCCCCGCTCGCCAGGTGACGAAAACCGGTCCTCCGCCTCGTTTTTCTCCCAGACCAGCAGAATTGCGCAGGCAATAGAAAAGGCGCACAGCTTGAAACTGTGCGCCTTTCGCGGTCTCGGCTAGCCCTCGGCTATACCGACCGCCGTAAGTCAATTGAAAATGCTGACACCACCGGGGCCGACCAGCAGGCCGACAACGATCAGCACAATGCCCCACAGCATCTGGCCGCGAAAGAGCGAGAACACGCCAGATACGACGAGGATCGCTGCGAGGATCCAAAGAATGATTGCGAGCATTGTTTCTCCTTATCGATGCTTGCGTATTTGTTTCAGCCTAGCCGGGTTCTCACTTAGAAGCCACATTCGCAGCGGCTTGCGTGAAATTACTCACTGGTTTCACTCACAGAATGAGGACACTCTGAGGCACGCTTTCGACACCAGCGACGACCGTGCATGGAACGCCGCACGGACCCAGCGCGGTCGCTCTCGGCTTCCCTCACAGAAGGCTTGCGGCGGCCTCGTCAAGGGCGAACACGACGTTCGGGTGGTTCTGCAGAACCGATGCGGGAACGTCCTCGGTGACAGGACCGCGAACCGAGTCGCGAACCGCTTCGGCTTTGTTTTCACCAAACGCCAGAAGGATGATCCGGCGGGCATTCATGATGGTTCCAATGCCCTGGGTGACAGACAGGATGGGAACTTCGGCGGTGTAGTCGAAGAAGCGCCTGTTGTCTGCTCGCGTCGACTGGGTGAGAGGCTCGACGTGGGTCACGGAGTCAAAAGGTGTTCCTGGCTCGTTGAAGGCGATGTGCCCGTTGGACCCGATGCCGAGAATCTGCAGGTCAATGCCGCCGGCGTCAGCGATTTCGGCGTCGTAGTCGTCAATGACGTCGCCCGTCGAGTGGCCCTCTGCAAACGGCACTCGCACGTTCTGGGGAGCGAGCCCAATCTGCTTGGTGACGTGTTCGTCGATGAAGTAGTGGTAGCTCTGCGGGTGCGTGGTGTCCAGGCCCAGGTATTCGTCAAGCGCGAAAGCACGCAGACGAGTGACGTCAATGCTGTCTGCCTGAACCCGCCGGGCGATTTCGGCGTAGACATCAGCGGGGCTCGATCCTGTTGCAACTCCCAGATTGGCCGTCGGGTTGTCGCGAATCATGTCGCAGATCTGGCTGGCTGCCCACACACTGGCTGCGCCTTTGTTTGCGAACACTTTGCAGTCGATCACGCTGAAATCCTTTCCTGCCGGTGTCGTGATTCTAACGGCAGGGCGAACAGCTTACTTCAGCAGGCGCGCAGAGACGTATTCATCTGCGCCGACTTTGACTTGCAGCTGCCCCGTGGGAGCCCCGAGAGCATCGACTGCGACAGGCGACAGAACCCGGAGGAAGCCGAGCTTCACCTCGCCGAAAACTGCCAACGTGAGATCGCCGACGGTGTCGATCTTGACCTGCACCCGGTCCGCTTCCTCGCCTTCTGGGAGGTCGGCGATTGTCAGGTTGGGTTCCGAGGTGCCCCACGCCTCTGCCACGTCCGTGTTCTGCTCAAGACCGCTGTCGGTCTGGAAGAACTCGTCGACAGAGCGCCCGCCGGTGACGATCGCACGCAAGGTTTCGAGAACACATACTGGGTCGGCTGCACCGTCATAGACCCAGCGGTGGCCAAGCACGGGGTGGTCCATTTCGGTGATGAGGTCGTCTTCTGCCCCTGCCAGCGGCGCACCGCGGTAGGTCACCGGCACCTGATAAATGGTGCCGGCGCCTTCGGTGGCCCCGTCATCATCGGCGACTTTGACCAGGTGGAACTCGACCCCCACTTCGCCCGCGGGGTCGTCAAAACGGAAGGAAGACACACGGCTCAGCTTGGTGCCGGGCTCAACGTTCGCCCACGGCTGCTTCGGCAACCACTCTTCGACCAGTTCGATCTTGCCGGGTGACAGTTCAACGTTGTAGAGAATCGCCATGGGAGCCTCCTTGCTCAGGCTTTTTACTGACTCAGGCTTTGCGTGTGCCGGGAATCCATTCGCCGTCTTCGACGGTGTAGTCAGCGAAAATCGCGGGTGCTTCTTCGCGCATGATCTGTCCGACCTTGTCGAAGATCAAGCGGATTTCTTCTTCCGCGCCCTTCGCGGTGCGCATTTCGATGACGTGGCGCAGTGTGCGCAGATTGGCGGTGAACACGATCCCGGTGGCCAGACCTTCGGGAGCGAAGCGGCGCATGAAGCTGGTCATGTGCTTCTTGTGGGTGAAGTTCTGGCCTTCTTCGTCGAGTTCAAAGTGTTCGGCCATCCACCGCTGGTGCTCTTCCAGCTGGTCGAGCAGTGCGAGGCTGCGCTCCATGAGTTCAGCGTCTTCGCGTGCCCAGTCGGGGAACCAGAAGGGAATGTCTTCCAGGCGCACGTACCGCAGGGATTCCTGCGAGTATGCAGCACCGGCACGGTGGCGGATGAGTTCGTGAGTGAAGACGCGCGACACGTTGTGGAAGATGAACGTGTAGTTGGCGTGCTCGAGAACCGAGCCGTGCTGGGATCCGATGACGTTGCCCAGGTACTGTGCGGAATCGGTGCGTACACGCGAAACGTTCGGGTTGAGGCCCGGCTCCCAGGATCGATAGCACATGCGGCCGGCGAACTCGAGCAGGTCTTCGCCGTCAGGTGATTCCTGCGTGTGGACGCGGTCCGACCATGCGGTTCCGCCGACCTCTTCGAGGTAGCCGGTCATGGCTTCCCAGTCGATGTTCGGGCGCGCAATGAGCTCTACGCGGGGTTCGACCTGGCGCACGGGCACTCCTCTGTCTGCGTCTGCTGTCTGACGTCGATTGTCTGTTCAGATCCTAGGCGAGGCCACTATCTGCGACAACAGGAGGTAAGTGCACTCGCTGCGCACAGCTCTCGCGGCGCACTGCCGAGTGTGCCTCTGCCCAGCTGAGCAGTTCAGTGCGACTGGATGTTGACGAGCGTCAGTTTGGGGTTGATGACCCACACCATCGCCGGAGCTCCCTGCACGGGACGCTGACCGTCGGCTGCAACGGAGCACACGCGCATGAGCGTGCCGCCGCAGTCGAGGATCACTTCGAGCTGCCCGCGCACCACCTGGCTGCTGGCCACGCGTGCCGGCTGGCCGGCTTCAGCTGCTGCGAAGTCTGCAAATGCGCGCTTCTGGCGTTCAATCAAACGGGCGCGTACAGGCAGTTTGCTGAAGGCGCGGGCACCAATGCTGCGGTCGGACCGGCCTGCAATGCGGTAGTCCTCGGCGCTCTCCAGGAGCACGCCAGCGTCATCGACGACAGCGGCGAAGGCGAACGGGTTGGTCCATGCGGCATCGGTCAGAAGTTCTGGCGGGTACATGGCACCCGCGCCGCGCTGGCGAGCGCTGGGGTTGTGAAGATCGCAGTCGAGGGTGTGTGCAGACATGCCTGCACCATGGCCCACGCGTGTAAAGCGTGAGTCACCCCAATGTGACGGCAAGGTTACGGAACCCTGTGAGTCCATTCTTCAGTCCCGAATTTCTCGGCGACCAAAGTGCGGGCGCGCTCCACCTCGTCAGGGGTGACTTCGCCCAGTTCCGCACCGGTGGTCTTTCGGAACGTGTCGACCATCGTGTCAATGACCTCTTCGCGCGGCATACCGGTCTGGCTGCGCAGCGGGTCGACCCGCTTCTTGGCAGAGCGGATGCCCTTGTCGGAGATTTTGGCTTTCCCCACGCGCAGCACTTCGAGCATTTTGTCTGCGTCGATGTCGTAGCTCATGGTGTCGTGGTGGAGGATGACTCCCCCGCCGGCGGCCAGGCGCTTCTGGGCGGCTCCGCCGATTTTGCCCTTGTCGGACGTGATGTCGTTGATGGGTTCGTAGAACGCGTTGACGCCCATGGTGGACAGTGCCTTGAGAACCCACTGGTCGAGGAACCTATACGACTCTTCGTAGTCGAGCCCTGCGACCAGCGACAGGGGTGCGTACAGCGAGAACGTGACACAGTTCCCGCCTTCCATGAACATGGCGCCGCCGCCGGATATCCTGCGCACCACCTCGACCCCGTGACGTTTGGCGCCCGTGGCGTCGATTTCGTTTTGGTACGACTGGAACGATCCGATGACGGCGGCTTTGTCTTCCCATTCCCAGAAGCGCACGGTTGGTCCGCGGCGGCCGGCGGCGACTTCGCGCAGCAGAACCTCGTCAAGTGCCACGTTTTCGCGGGTGGGGCGGACCTTGTCGTGGATGACTTCCCATTCGTGGTCGTAGAACTCGGTGGCTCCGGCCATGCCGCGTTTGAGTGCCCACGCGATGTCGTAGGTGGTCACTCCCTGCAGGTCGGGTCGCAGGGGGTCTTCGCCGGCTTCAACCAATTCGCGGTACACGGTGTCGAAGGCTGCGTCGAGTCGGGCGGCGATGTCGGCTTTGGAGTCGCGCAGGCCGACGCCTTCTAGCGCTGGCCCCAGGGCGGCGAAGGCTTCTTCGGGTTCGAGAAAGAAGTCACCTGAGATGACAACATCGCGGGCCAGGCCGTCGTCAACCGTACCGTCGACGATGACGAGTTTGCCGCCGGGAACTTTGCGCTGCGCCTGGAATGTGCGTGCCTTTGTTGTCGAATCTGCCTCAGTCATTGCGGTCCTCTCCTGTCAGTGCCCGCCACATGAAACGGTAGGTCAGTGCGCGAACAGCTGCGATCTGTTTGTTGTCTGATGCTGCCGAGTGTCCGCCCTGCGTGTCTTCGAAGAACCACACGTCGGGAATTTCTTTGGCCTGCATTTTTGCGGCCATTTTGCGAGCCTGCACTGGCCCGACGCGGTCGTCCGAGGTGGCTGTCCAGAACAGCACCGGCGGGTATTCGTCCCGCGGTGCCGCATCCAGCAGGTGGTAGGGGCTGAAGTGCTGGATGAAGTCCCAGTCGTCAGTTGCGGGGTCACCGTATTCAGCTGCCCAGGAAGCCCCGGCGGACAGTTCGGTGTAGCGCAGCATGTCCAAAAGCGGCACTCCGCAGCTGATCGCGCCGAAGAGCTCCGCGTACTGGGTGAGCATGTTGCCCACCAGCAGGCCCCCGTTGGAACCTCCCGAGGCGCCGATTGTGTCAGCACTGCCCACTCCCCTTTCGCTGAGGTCGCGGGCGACTGCTGCGAAGTCTTCGTAGGAGCGCTGTTTGTTTTCGCGCCGAGCGGCTTCGTGCCAGGCCGGCCCGTATTCGCCGCCGCCGCGGATGTTGGCAAGAACGTACACACCGCTGCGGCCAGCCGGAAGCCCGCCGGTGCCGTCGGTTGTCTGGTTGAGCCACGCGATGCCGCTGATAACGGCGTAAGCGGGAGTGCGGGAGACCTCGAACCCGCCGTAGCCGTCGAGGAAGACGGGGTTCTGCCCGTCGAGCACGAGGTCGCGCGGAGCCACTTGGAAGTACGGGATGCGGGTGCCGTCGTCGGATGTTGCGAAGTGCTGGGTGACTTCGAGGTTCTCAGCGTTGAACCGTGCCGGTGAGGTGCGCACAACCTGAGGTTCGGCAGTTGAGCCGAGTTCACCTCGTGCCAGTGTTGTGGGTGTTGTGAAGCCGCTGATGGTCAGCCACACGTCGTTGCCGATGGCCGGGTCGTCAGCGTCGACCGCGCCGATGCCGATGACGTGGTTGGCCGGCGCTGCAGGTGCGGGGACCTCGCTGAAGTCGTCCAGACGGAGCACGCGCAGCGTGGACTGCACGTGCTCCATGAGTGATAGCACCAGGTAGTCCTGTGTGACAGCCCACCCCTGAAGGGAGGTTGACGCGCTCGGTTCGAAGATCACCCGCGGGGCAGCTCCGACCAGGAAGTCGTCAAGTTTGGCTGCGGCGAGCGCTCCGGCTGGCACGTGGAATTCGGTGCCGTCTGCGGTGGTGCCCGCCCAGTCGGTGCGGGGGCGCAGCAGAAGGAGGTCTCGGTCGATGTCGACGACAACGTCATCGGGCACGTCGATCAGCTGCCATCCGGTGGTGTAGTCGCTGCCGGCATCGAGCGGGCGCACCCACAGGCGGGAACGGTAGAAGTCAATCGCGTCGACGAACACCATGCGCTCCCAGCCGGGTGTGTGGTCAACACCAACGCCGGCGAGGATGTGACTGCGGTCGACTTCGCCGATCTGCTGGGCCTCGCTCAGATTTTCGCCGCGCTTGAGGATGCGGGCGGTGGCCGGATAGGACGATTCGGTCATGGAGCCTTCACCGAAGTCCGTGGTGAGCGCCAGTGTGTCGTCGTCAACCCAGCTTGCGGAGCCCTTTGCTGCCGGGATGATGAAGCCGTCCACAACAAAGGACTTGCTGGGCAGATCGAATTCGCGGTGGGCAACAGCGTCGCCGCCGTCGGGACTCAGGGCAATGAGTGCGCGGTCATAGTCGCTGCGGCGCAGGCGCGAGCCGCGGAAAACCCATTCGATGCCCTCTTCTGCTGCGAGCGCATCGATGTCCAGCAGGATGTCCCATTCGGTTGCCGAGGCGTCGTCCCGGCCTGCCTGATAAGACTCCCACGTGGTACGCCGCCACAGACCGCGGGGGTGGTCAGCGTCCTGCCAGAAGTTGTACAGCCAGTCGCCGGCTTTGCTCACAAAGGGAATGCGGTCATCGTCATCAAGCGCTTCGCGCAGCTGTTCGGCGAGTGCCCGCGTGTGTGCGTCTGTGAATTCGGCTTGTGTGAGTTCGTTCTGCTTTTCCACCCAGTCGAGCGCTTTTTCGCCGTGGATGTCTTCAAGCCAGAGCCAGTCGTCGTGTGGGTTGTCCGGTGTGAGGCGCATGGTTCCACACTAGTCCTTGCGGGTGGGCTCTGTCTGGGGCCAGTCGGTGCTTGTTCAGTCGACGCTGGCCTAGCCGGTGCCTGCTCAGTCAGTGCGGACGAGCCCGCGGTCTTCCCGCCCCCACACCAGCATGAGAACCAGCCCGATGACGGTCAGGGCGCCGGTTGCTGCGAAGGTGCCGGTCAACCCGATGCTCGGCAGCAGCCACGCCCCGTAGACCAAGGGCGCGACGCCGGTGGCGATCCTGGACACGCTCGAGGCCCACCCGAAGCCGGAGGCACGCAGGTGGGTGGGATACGCCTCGGACCCGTAGGTGTAGAGGGCCGGCACTGCGGTTTGGATGGTGAAGCCGAAGCTCACGATGATCAGCTTGGCTGCTGTTGTCAGCTCGCCTGGGTGGGATGTCAGCTCTATTGCGAAAAGTGTGAGCAGCGCTGCGGAGCTCAGACCTGACAGTGTCAGCAGCAGTCGGCGGCCCACATAGTCGATCACGAGTGCGGCTGTGATGACACCCAGCAGCCCGGCGCCGGTCATCGCGCCGGTGACGAGGAACGCGGCCTGGTCGGTCTGGCCCTGTTCGCGCAGGACTTTCGGCAGCCAGGTCAGTGCCGCGTAGTACAGCAGGAGGATGCCGACGAACACTGCCCACGTTGATGCTGTGAGTGTGGCTGAGTGTTTCCACAGCAGGCTCAGCTGGCCGAAGGCCGAACTGATGCGGCTGCGCAGTGTGCGCCGCGCGGCGGCTTCGTGTGGATTGGGTTCCGGATGCTGCCAGGTGTCTATCTGTGCTCCGGTGCGCTTGATGAGTCTGCGCAGGACCGCATCAGCCTGTGCGTGTTTGCCGGAGGCCGCCAGGTGGAGAGGTGATTCGGGCACGAACAGGCGCACGAAGAACAGCAGGATGACGGGTGCTGCCATGAGAAGCATCATGGTGCGCCAGCTGCCGAACGACAGGATCCAGGCGCTTGTGACAGCCGCTCCGGTGGCGCCGATGGGCCACCAGCCGTCCATGGCCGTAAGGACTCTTCCACGATGCCTGGCGGGTGTGAACTCCGTGACGAGTGCGTAGTCGACGGGGATTGCTCCGCCCAACCCAATACCGGCGATGAACCGCAGAACAAAGAAGGTTTCAATGTTGGGGCTGAAGGCTCCGGCAGCGGTGAAGATCGAGAAGATCAGCAGGGTGATGGAAAACGCGGTGCGGCGGCCCAGGCGGTCAGCGACACCGCCCCACAGGACCGCGCCGACTGCCATGCCGATGAGGTTGGCTGTCGCTGCGAATGCTGCTGTGCCCAATGGGACGTCCCATTCGGCGGCCAGCAGCGGGATGAGCAGACCGCCGAGTGCTACATCCCAGGCGTCGAACATGAAGCCCAGGCCGCCGATGATGAACACGGCCCCCTGGGTGTTCCATTTCCACGGCAGGGAGTCGATGACGTGGGCGGGGGTGGGCTGCTGATTCGTCACGTTTGTGTCCGTTCACGTTTTCGGGCCGCCTCCGCTGTCACGGAGACGGCCCGAAGATTGTTGTGTTTTGAGCCTTGGTCAGCTGTCGGCGAGCTTGACCATCCAGCCTTCGGGGCCTTCTGTGCGGCCGTACTGGATGTCCAGCAGGGTGCTGCGCAGCTGCATGGTGGCCTCACCGGGTTCCTCGCCCATGTCGATGGTGAAGTCGTTGGACTTCAGCTTGCCGATCGGCGTGATGACCGCAGCGGTGCCGCAGGCAAAGGCTTCGACGATTTCGCCGGCTGCTGCGCGGTCGCGCCATTCGGCAACCTCGATGGGTCGTTCAACCGGGGTCAGGCCGATCTGCGGGGCCAGTTCGAGCAGCGAGCGGCGAGTGACACCGTCGAGGATGGCTTCGGAGACCGGCGGGGTGAGCAGTTCTCCGTCCTTCGTGACGAGCATGAGGTTCATGCCGCCGAGCTCTTCAAGGTGAGTCGAGGTTGCGGCGTCTGTGAACATGACCTGCTGGCAGTCGTTGGCGGCAGCTTCGGCGGATGCTGCGAGTGAGGCTGCGTAGTTGCCGCCGCACTTGGCGAAGCCGGTGCCGCCTTGTCCGGAGCGCTTGACCTTTTCGGTCAGCCAGATGCTGACCGGCTTGATGCCGCCGCTGAAGTAGGCGCCGGCGGGTGAGGCGATGACGTAGTAGTCGACTTCGTGGCTGGCGCGCACGCCGAGGAAGGATTCCGAGGCGATCATGAAGGGGCGCAGGTAGAGCGAAACCTCGTCAGCTGGATTCGCCGGGGTGGGCACCCAGTCGCGGTCGAGGCTCACAAGTGCGCGGATGGATTCGAGGAAGTCGGCTTCGTCCAGCTGTGGCAGGGCCAGGCGTTCGGCGGAACGGTTGATGCGCGCGGCGTTGCGCTCAGGACGGAAGGTCCAGATGGAGCCGTCGGCGTGGCGGTATGCCTTGAGGCCTTCGAAAACTTCTTGTGCGTAGTGCAGGACCGCGGCAGCGGGGTCCAGGGTCAGCGGGCCGTAGGGAATGACTTCGTGCGCGTGCCACCCCTGGTCTTGCGTGTAGCGGACGTGCGACATGTGGTCCGTGAAGTATTCGCCGAATCCGGGCTTGTCCAGAACGGCCTGACGAAGAGCCGGCGCGGTGGGGTCTTGGCGCTTGCGCAGCTGGAATTCAGTCATGGTCACTCGTTTCCTCAAGAGTTCGTTTGGGGTCTGTATGTGATCCTATTCTCATTGTCAAAACGCTCGCCGGTGCGTTCCCCTACGCCCTGCTGTTCGCGTCTAGGCCGCCGCGGATATGCGAAATCCACGCAGTGCCGAAAGAAAAAAAGAAAAAAAGGAGTGCGGTATCCTTAATATAAAACTTTTACCAACCTGCCGACACCGCTCCTGCGACGCTAGCGGCGGGAAATAGTCTTGTGTGCCAACCTGCCCTGCGGCTGCCGCATAAGCCATATGAAAACCTGGAAGGACTGAGGGATGGATTCCTCGAAAGCTTCGACACTGCGGAGGCGCTTTTTGCACGCCCCAATCGCCGCACTGTCGGCCCTCGCATTAACAGCGGGCATGTCTGCCGTACCCAGCCTCACGACGGCCTCACCGGCGTCCGCCGCAGAACTCTCCGGCGGCATCCGCGACAAGTCCGGCGCGGTGGAGAAGGACGCCCAGCAGGCGTCCGACCTGCCGGCCGGGTCGTGTGTTGTTATGGAGAGTTCTCCGAGCGGCAGCCAGGCGGGTTTCAGCTGGAACACCCTGGAGCCGAGCGCGACCAGCCCCGACAAGACCTTGTGGGGTCTGAGCGTCTCCTTTGATAACTCGAAGGACCGCTCATTCGCCGATTGGTCCTTCACCAATGCGGGGAACTTTGGCTCACTCTTGGATCCCGGCAAGGTGCCTTCCATGGAGGCCGGCCAGACCTTCGTTGATGATAAAAGCGTCACGCACAAGGCTGACGAAAGCATTGACATTACTGCTTCTCGCACACAACGTAACCTAAATCTCAACGCAGAGGTGACCGACGCGGAGGTCAAGCAGTTCGCTTCGGCCACTGCCGACAATCCCGTGCGCTATGCCTGGCAGGGCAATTACACGAAGGGCCATACTGGCAACCTCTATGCCACGCGAGGTCCCAGCGCGGAATTCAGCGCTACTGTAAACCCGTGGCCGAGCGAAAACATCGAATGTAACCCGATCACGGTGTCGTGGGAGAACTGGGAGAAGCACGTGATCGTGCCCGGTGACGAAACCAAGGTCGGTACGATCAACGTTCCTCCCGTGGAGGGTGATGGCGGTGGCAAGGACGATTCCATGTCCCGCATGATCGTGGAAGCCTATGACGGCAACGGTAAGTTCATCGGCACCACGGACCCGGAAGCCTCCGGTGGTACGCAGAACCTGCGTATCGACGAAAAGACCGGTGAAATCTTCTTTAGCTGGCCGGAGTACCGCGGTACTGACCTGGCTACCGATAAGAACGTCAACTTCTCCGTTCTGGCGAAGCCGCGTACCGTTGACGAACTCCAGGCCGCTGCTGAGCACAACAACTTCGGCGAAGGCAGTGCGTTCGACAGCTCCAACTCGCTGGATCGCTACAGCAAGGCGAACGTCATCGACTCCAAGGCGTTCTCGCTGGATGACACTGAGTACCACGCCCCGAAGTACGACAAGACGGACGCGTCGATCATCTCCGGCGTCGATAGTGCTACGGGTCCGATTGCTACCGAGCCTCAGAAGGTCACCTTCACCCAGATCCCTGACCTGATCAAGGAACTGGCGAAGAAGAAGGGCGACGGCGGTTTCGAAGCTAAGGCCACCCTGAACGAGAAGTACGTCTACGAGGGCTGGACCGTCGAGATGGACGAGGACTACAACGTCACCGTCACCGCTCCGGAGAACCCACGCCCGGGCACCTTTGCGCGCCCTGTGGTGACGGTCGAGTACTCGAACGGCTCCACGGACGTGCTGGAACTCCTCGTGGTTGTCGACCCGAACAACACCCAGGTCACCGACCTGGTGCGCCCGAGCCTGACGAAGGGCACCATCGGTGACGATCTCACCGCACAGGTGGGCACCAAGTCCATCATGAAGGGCTACAAGCCGGTCCACCCTGCCAAGTTCGAGGTCGACCCATCCACCGTTCCTGCTGGCTGGACTGTGACGGTCGATGAGACCGGCAAGGTCACCGCGAAGGCGGACGACACCGTGGCACCGGGCACGATCATCACCCCGAAGATCAAGGCGACCTACCCGGACCAGACCACGGACGAGATCGAGGCCCAGTTCCAGGCGATCGTCGATATCAAGATCCCCGACTACGACACGGTGACGAACAAGCCGGGTACCAACGTCAGCTTGACGCCCAAGATCCCCGAGCGCGGTCTGAGCGGCAACACGACCGACGAGGCTCCGAAGCGCTACACCTTCAAGGACGGCTCGACCGAGATGACCGTCACGGATGACAGCGGCACGTGGACCGTCAAGATCGACGAGAACACTGGTGAAATCACCACGACCATTCCGCGGACCGCGCCTGAAGGTTACATCCTGAACGTCCCGGTCCTCGCCTACTACGACAACGCTGACAAGCCGCAGGAAGTCAAGGGCTCCGTCGTCGTTCTCAAGAGCGATCACGCCCCTACCTACTCCGTGGAGTCGACTGGCCCGAACCAGACCGTGAACCACCAGGTACAGGACGCACCTAAGGGTTCCAAGTTCTCCTTCGGTAACGATGAGAACGGTGCCCCGATCACTGAGCAGGAAGTTGACGGCTGGAAGTACACGATTGACCCGAACACCGGTGTCGTATCTTCCACCCCGCCAGCAGATTCCAAGCCAGGCGACAAGAAGACGATCAACGTCACTGTGACCACTCCGGACGGCTCTACCCCGCTGGTGCCAGTCACCACCGTGGTGAAGCTGACCAACAGCTGGGAGTCTGAGCCGTCCTACCCGGTACAGACCGTGTACCCGGGCGAAACCGCAACGCTGCCAGTTGCTCTGAAGAAGCCGGACAACGTCAACGTCGCGAAGGAAAACCCATACAAGCTGGGTGATGTTCCTGCCGGTTGGGACGTCAGCATTGACGACAACGGCCAGGTCACCGCAACCGCACCCGGGGATGCGGAGCCAGGTGACCAGGTCAAGATTCCGGTTACCGTGACTTACGAGGACGGCTCTACGGATACCGCTTACGCTGTTGTGAACGTTATTGACGTTCCGACGCGCGAGGTTCCCTTCAAGGTCGAGTACAAGTACGACGACTCCATCCCTGCCGGCGAGTACAAGGTTGAAACCAAGGGCGAGCCTGGCAAGGAGAAGCAGAAGAAGGACGGTACCTGGGAGCAGACCAAGGCTCCCGTCAACGAAGTTGTCGTTGTCGGCACTAAGCCTGCCAAGAGCGCCAAGGAAGTCACGTGGACGGTTCCGATCCCGTACCCGACCGAGGTTCGCGAGAACCCTGACCTGAAGCCTGGTGAAACCCGGGTTGTTCAGGAAGGTGAGAACGGCGAGAAGACCTACACCGCTAAGTTCACTGCTGAAGGTTATAAGGCTGAAGTAGTCCAGGAAGAGACCACCAAGGAGCCTGTCAAGCGGATCGTCGAGTACGGCCCGGGCGCTGCTCCGAGCGAGCTCGTGACCAAGACTGAGAAGCCGATTCCGTTCGACACCAAGGTTGTCTTCGACGACACCCTCGAGGCCGGCAAGCAGGTCGTTGACCAGAAGGGTGAACTTGGTACCGAGGTTGAGACCTCGACTCAGAAGCTCGTGGACGGTAAGCCTTCGGGCGACCCAGTCGTAACCTCTGAGCGCACCAAGGAACCGACCGAGCAGATCATCCGTGTGGGCACCAAGACCACCGGCACCACCACTGAGACGGTGACGTCTGAGGTTCCGTTCGGTGTGAAGATCGAATTCGATCCGAACATGGCGGCCGGTACGTCCGAGGTTGTGACCGAAGGTGTTCCTGGTGAGAAGACGGTGACGATCAAGCGCGATATCACCAACTCGCAGCCTGGCGACCCTCAGATCACCGAGGAGATCACCAAGCAGCCAGTTGACCAGGTCATCAAGGTCGGCACCAAGCCGTCCGAGGCATCTTCGACGGTCACTTGGACTGCCCAGGTACCGTTCGAGGTTATTACCCGCCCGAACCCGGAACTGAAGCCGGGCGAGATCAAGGTCGTCCAGAAGGGCGTCCCTGGCGAGAAGACCTACACCGCTGACTTCACTGCCAAGGGCGACCAGGCAACGGTCACCCCTGAAGAGAAGCAGACCAAGGACCCGGTCGACGAAATCATCGAGTACGGCCCAGCAGCTAAGGACACCGAAGTGGTGACCAAGGTTGAGAAGCCTGTTCCGTTCGAGACTGAAATCGTCTTCGACAACACCCTGGAAAAGGGTAAGCAGGTTGTTGACCAGGAAGGTGAGCTTGGTACCGAGGTTGTGACCTCGACCCAGAAGATCAAGGGGGGCAAGCTGGACGGCGACCCAGAGGTGACGACTGAACGCACCAAGGAACCGACCAAGCGGATTATCCGCGTGGGCACCTACGATCCGGCACCGTCTGTGGAGCCGAAGCAGGTTGAGCTGCCATACACCACGAAGATCGTCTACGACAAGAACCTTGAGCCCGGCCAGGAGGTCGTGGATCAGGAAGGCGAAAACGGCATCATTGAGGTAACCGTCAAGGACGGTCAGCCAGAAGTGAAGACCGTCAAGGAGCCCGTCGAGAAGATCGTCCGCGTTGGCACCAAGCCAGCCGAGGGCGTCGAGTGGACCGAAGAGATTGCGTTCGAGGTCAAGGTCGTAGAAGACCCCGAACTTGAAGCAGGCAAGGTCGAGACGGTTCAGCAGGGCAAGCCTGGCGAACGTGTTCATAAGACCGACGGCACGGAGGAAGTTCGCGTCAAGCCGGTTGACCACATCATCAAGGTCGGCACCAAGTGCAACTGCGAAACTCCGACTGAGGAGCCAACGGACGATCCCTCCGAGGAACCGAGCCAGGACCCCTCTGAAGAGCCCTCGCAGGACCCCACCGAGGAACCGAGCCAGGACCCGTCCGAGGAACCGTCCAAGGATCCGAGCGACAAGCCGAACGAGCCCGGTAAGCCCGGTGACAAGCCGAACGAACCCGGTAAGCCCGGTGATAAGCCGAGTGAGGGAGCTCAGGCTCCTGGCACCTCGGGTGGGGACGGCAACAAGCCGGCTGACTCGAGTGGCACTGGCAGCTCGCCTCTGCCGCGCACCGGTGTCAGCGTTGCAGCTACGCTCGCTGCAGCAGCTGTGCTGATCGCCGGCGGCGTGGGACTGCTCGCAGTGCGCAGGCGCCCCTCGAAGCGCTGAGCTGTAGAACAGCCACCGCGCTGAGTCGCTGACTCACACAAAAGCGGCGGGGCCACGGGAGAAATCCTGTGGTCCCGCCGCTTTTTGTATGCAGGTTTGTGTGCCGCGTTCCAAGCCGCGGCCTGGGCACCGTCGTTGAAAAGTCGAACGGTAAAGCTGCGGTCAGGTGTTACTCGTCGCGCACTTAAGATAGATCCGCAAGGCTGAAAAGACGATGAAAAAGCAGCTCATCTGCCACCCGATCCATTCCCGTGCCGATCAAACGCACCTAGCGTGAAACACGCCTGGAGGTCTTCCAGGACGTCTAGATTATGGAGAGTGACATGCTCAAGAAAGATCTAACACGTACCCTCACCCACGGCGCACTCGCCGCAGCAATCGGCGCAGGCAGCCTCCTTGCCGCAGCAGGAGCCGCTCAGGCGGCCCCAGCAGAAAATCCCGGCGCAGCACAGGCTCAGGCAGCACCCGCTCAGGCTGACGGCCAGGGCATCACCCGTGACGAAATCATCAAGCGCGCAGAAGACCGCATGGCCAAAGCCCCCTACTACTCGCAGGGCGAGGACTACTTTGACGACTACCGCAGAGACTGCTCCGGATTCGTGTCCTACGCATGGAACTCCGGCGGCCCCGGTGAAGCATCCTTCACCTTTGTGCCCAACGGTGTTGCCCACAACATCGCGTGGGAAGAAATCCAGCCCGGTGACGCAATCACCGGCCCCGACCACATCGTGCTGGTCAAGGCAGTGAACCCAGACGGATCGTTCGAACTGCTGGAACACGGCGGCGGACAGACCGGCAAGGAAGCCCCCAACACACGCCACGCCACCAAGGACGAACTCATCAGTCAGAACGTCGGCGAACCCATCCGCTACAACGGAGTTGCCTGACACTCCTGACACACGAATAACTGGGGCCCGGCCCTTGCGGCTGGGCCTCAGTTATGTCACGGCTTGCCTCCAGCAAGCTTCAGCACCGCCTTTTCACCACAGAAGAGGGGCCCGGCCACAATGACCGGGCCCCTCGTGGGATTCAGCAGCGAATCAGCTCAGACGATCGCGGATAGCCGCACCGACTTCCTCGGTCGAACGCTGCGCATCCCCGCGCTGGGCAAGATCAGCTTCGACAGCCGAGCGAATCGCCTCAGCTGCCTTGCCCAGCCCGTTGTTCTCAGCCAGAAGCGCTGCCGAAAGAATCGCCGCCGTCGGGTCAGCAATACCCTTGCCCGCGATGTCCGGTGCCGAACCGTGGATCGGCTCAAACAGCGACGGTCCCGTACCCGCAAGGTTGAGGTTTCCAGAGGCTGCCAGCCCAATACCACCGGTAACAGCAGCAGCCAGGTCAGACAGAATGTCGCCGAACAGATTGTCTGTGACGATGACGTCGTAGCGGCCGGGATCGTTGACCATGTACATGGTGCTGGCGTCAGCATGTTCGTAGTTCACCGCGACATCCGGGAACTCCGGCGCGACAACGTCAATCACGCGTCCCCACAGGTGACCGGCGTGCACCATCACGTTGTTCTTGTGCACCCACGTCAGCTTCTTCGAGCGCTTCTGCGCAAGCTCAAAGGCGTACCGAACCGTGCGCTCGACACCGAACCAGGTGTTGACCGACACCTCGTTCGACACCTCGTGAGGTGTGCCCAGCCGCAGCGAACCGCCCTGCCCCGTATAGGAGCCCTCCGTGCCTTCACGCACAACCACGAAGTCAATATCACCCGGGTTCGCCAAGGGGGACGAGGTGCCGGGAAAGAACCGCGAGGGCCTGAGGTTGACCGCGTGGTCCAGGCCGAAGCGCATCTTGATGATGATGCCCCGCTCGAGCACACCCGAGGGCACCGACGGGTCACCGCAGGCGCCGAAGTAGATCGCGTCGAAGCCGCGCAGCTCTTCGAGCTCGTCATCCGTAAGCGTTTCACCGGTCTTATGCCAGCGCTCTGCGGAGGCTTCGAACTGCTTTGTCGTGATGTTGACGTCTTCACCTGCGACTTCTACGGCGCGGTTCAAAACATCGAGTCCGACGGGAACAATCTCTTTGCCGATGCCGTCACCCGGCATGACTGCAATCTTCAAATCCATGTGATCCACAGTACGCGCAGGTCTCGACATTCGGCCGTCCGTCTTGATCTGTGGACATGTTGAGTGAGGCCTCCCCTTAGGCCCCACATGTTCATAGACTGGGTGGCATGTCCGATCAGCTGCGCAACAAGCGCGCCCTCGCTCTGCCCGCCCGACTGTCACGCTCATGGCTTTTCGTCAACGCGTCCAAGCCCGAACTGTTTGCATCCGGACAGACAAGCGATGCCGATTCGATCATCTTCGACCTCGAAGCCGCAGTGCCGGACGACCAAAAGGACACCGCCCGAGCCAACGTTGTCAGCGCTTTGGAAGACGGCATGGTCGGCTGGGTGCGCGTCAACAACACGTGGACCCACCACTGGGAAGAAGACCTCGACGCACTGTCAGGACTGCCCGGGCTGCGCGGCATCATGCTGCCGAACACAGAGGAACCCGAACAGGTCACCCTGACCTCAATCCGCGCGGGTGTGGGCATGCCGATCCTGGCTCTCATCGAAACGGCCCTCGGCATAGAGAATGCCACCCGCATCGCATCGGCCGCCGGCACCTTCCGCCTGGCTTTCGGCGTCAACGACTTCCGCAAAGACACCGGCATCGGCTCCGACCCGGTCGCCCTGGCCTACGCGCGCTCACGCCTTGTCATCGCATCGCGCGTCGGAGGTCTGGCCGGCGCTATTGACGGGCCGTCCTCCCCCGGTGCGGGCAAGTCCGCCGTCAGCTCGGACTGCGCGTGGACCATGAAAATGGGCATGACCGGCAAACTGGTGCTCAGCGAAGCCCAGGTCCCGTACGTCAACGAAGGCCTAGCACCGTCCGAAGAAGACCGCGCGTGGGCCCGCGAAATGCTGGAGGAGGCCGAACACGCCGATGGGATCACCGACGGTTCGTACCTCCCCCGCATGGCCCGCGCTAAGAAAATCGCGAGCCTGGCCGATTCCTACGGCCTCTGGAAAAGCTGAGTCACTCCCCCAGGTTGACCGTTGCAAAAGCAGAAGCGTCAACGGCACCCGCGACCGCCTCGGCGATTTCTTCGCTCACCGGCGAATCGACGTCAAGCACAGCCACCGCTTCCGAACCGGCGTCGGTGCGCGCCACCTGCATGCCTGCAATGTTGATGTTCGAACGGCCCAGTGCCTGACCCAGCTGGCCGATGACACCAGGACGGTCTTCGTAGCGGAAGATCACGAGGTTGTCTGACAGCTGGATCTCGATGTCGTAGCCGCCGATCTCCGTGAGCTTCTGCATGAGCTTCGGGCCGGTGACAGTACCGGAAACACTCATCTGCTTGCCCGAGGCGGTGGTCGCGATAATCGAGGTGATGTTGCGGTAGCGCTCGCAGTCGGTGGACGTGACGAGCTCGGTTGTCACACCGCGCTCTTCCGCCAGGACGGGAGCGTTGACGTAGGTGACCGGGGTCGACACGATGTCGGTGAAAACGCCCTTCAGCGCTGAAAGCTTGAGGACCGAAACATCGAGCTCGCCGATCTCACCGTGGACTTCCACCCGCAGGTGCGCCAACGGTTCGTCGACGAGAGCCGTGAGCGTACGGCCCAGGCGCTCAGCCAGGATGATGCCGGGACGAACATCTTCGTGGATCGCACCACCGGCGACGTTGACCGCATCCGGCACAAGCTCGCCCGCCATGGCGCGGCGCACCGAACGGGCGACGGCGATGCCGGCCTTTTCCTGCGCCTCGGCAGTTGATGCACCCAGGTGCGGGGTTGCGTTGACCTGAGGAAGTTCCAGCAGCGGGTTGTCGACCGGGGGCTCTTCTGTCCACACGTCGAGCCCTGCAGCAGCAACCTTGCCGGTGCGGATCGCGTCCGCCAGAGCTTCTTCGTCGATGATGCCACCGCGAGCCACGTTGACCACGCGCACGCCCGGCTTGGTCTTGGTGAAGGCCTCCGCACCGATCATGCCGGTGGTTTCCTCAGTCTTGGGCATGTGAACCGTAATGAAGTCCGAACGCTCAAGAAGTTCGTCGAGGCTGACAACCTCAACGCCCATCTGGCCGGCGCGAGCCTGCGTGATGTAGGGGTCGTAGCCGATGAGCTTCATGCCGAAAGCACGCGCGCGCTCAGCCACGAGACCGCCGATGCGGCCCAGACCCACAATGCCGAGGGTCTTCTCGAACAGTTCAGCACCGGTCAGGGCGCTGCGCTTCCATTCGCCGGCTTTGAGTGAACAGTTGCCCTCACCGTAGTTGCGGGCGGCACCCAGAATGTGGGCCATAGTCAGCTCAGCTGCCGAGGTGATGTTCGACGTCGGCGCGTTGACCACCATGACACCGGCCTTGGTTGCGGCCGGGATGTCAACGTTGTCAAGGCCCACACCAGCACGCGCAATAACGCGCAGATCAGTGGCTGCGGCAATTGCCTCTTCGTCCATCTGAGTGGCCGAGCGGATCAGCACCGCCGAAGCACCCGGCAGAGCACTCAGCAGTTCGGTGCGGTCAGCTCCGTTGCAGTAGCGGACCTCAAAATCAGGGCCGAGTTCGCTCACGGTCGCATCCGAGAGCTTTTCGGCAATAAGGACAACAGGTTTCGTCACGATTCCCCCTACAAGTGTGTGCGTGACAACAGTTTAGGGATCACTGTGAAGCGGCTGACATCCCACCCTGGCTCAGGGCACCGCCACCCAGCCGACCACCCCGAAAAGCACACGAGGCGCCGTGGTGAGCGGCACCTCGTGAGTGTGATTATCGGGTCAGAATTCGTACGGGGTGTACGGGGCCCGAGCCATCGAGAACATGAGCCGGGCGCGCACAGCCGCACCCGGGGTGCGCTCGGTGATGCGACCGGCGCGGGTCAGCAGCGACGGGTCGGCACCGCCCAGGTAGATGGAGCCGAGCTCAGCGACATCGAGTTCGAGGTCAGGCTGCGCGTCCGGGACCTGTTCGACGGTGGCGTCGGCACCATCGGAGTCGATGCGCCACGTGCCCTCCGCATAGCCCAGGGAGTCCGTGACCTTGAGCGTCAGGGTTCCCGGCACCAGCCACTGGCGGGCCTCAAGGGCCTTCTTGACGTCGAGGATGCGCAGCCACAGGAGGTCCCAGTGGGACTTCTGCTGCACGCGGCGGGGGTTCTCCAGCAGCCACGGCAGAGGTGAGGGCTGGGCGCCGTCGTACTTGACGCGATCGACCAGGTCAATGGAGCCCAGGAACGACCAGAGCGACGAGTAGGCGGCATCGGATACCGCAATGAGGTCGAGAACCTGGACGGTTGGGGTTGGTTTGTCCCAGCCGGTGAACTTATAGGTGACGTAGCCGTCGGGTTCGCCGTCTTCGTCGTAGTGCAGGGCGGCACGGGCGGCCGGGTCGGGGCCGCCGGACTCGAAGTCGTACTTGCCCGCGGCGACATCCCAGTAGCGCTGCTGGCGGCCGCCCGCACCCGGGGTTGTGCGCATGAAGCGCTCGTAGATTGTGGGGGCGAGGTCTTTGAGGACGGCGGCTTCGCACATTTCGACGCGTGAATCGGCTTCCGCAGCCAGGCGGAAACCGGGGTTCGTGTCGACTTCGAACGAACCCATCCAGGATGCCGTGCCGAAACCGTAGCGGCGGTAGATTCCACCCTCTGTGGCCGTCAGAGCGGCAAACGGGAAGCCAGCCTCAGCGGCGTTCTTGAGGTTGTTCGTCATCATGGTGCGCAGCAGACCGCGGCGGCGATGGGTGGGGCGCACCGTCACCCACGTAATCATGTGCGCGTTCTGCAGGCGGTTCTCACCGACGTTGATAGGAGCCTCGAAGTGGACGAAGGTTGCGACGGGCACGTCGGTGCTGAGTGCGTGCTTCTGAGTTTCAGGGGCGTAGACACCGGTGAAAATACGACCGTCGGCGTGGCTGCGCTCGTAGCGCTGCAGCATCTTTTCGTCGTCTTCGCGCTTGTCGTGGAAACCCGCGTTCACGGCCTCAAAGAAAGCGGCAGTGCGCGCATCCACCTTCTCCTTGCCGGTTTCAGGGTCAGTTTCGACACCGGGACGGAATGTTTCAAAACGATAGTTCAGCACTCAGACAAATTTACAGTATTGCGGGTTGGCGGCGGTAGTGGTTTTCGGCGTGGGTTTGGCGGCTTGGCGGGGTGGGTTCGGCCCTGCGGACGGCCGGCGCCTCGGCCCCTCAGCCAGCCGGCACCTCGTCCTGTCAGCCACTCGGCACCTCGTCCTCATTTCTGCTCCCGCCCACGCTTTAGCAACAAAAACTCCCGTTAGCAG
>NZ_KV786083.1:100491-101310 GCF_001806835.1 Brevibacterium sp. HMSC24B04
CCACGCTTTAGCAACAAAAACTCCCGTTAGCAGTAACGGCTAAAGCGCAGATCCCGGCTAACGGGTGTCTCCTTACGGCTAAGCCGCAGAATCCGTCTAAAGGGTGTTTCCCTCCGAACAAATCCACCCCGCGGTGCCCTCACCCGGCCGTCATCCGCCAGCGCTGCCGCTAAAACCGCCGAGATGAACAGATAGGCATATGAACACTCCATGACATGGGATTCAACGTTTAGCGTGGCCTGATCACACCAACCCGACAAAGCAGACCGCCAGCTCAAGCAGGCCGTCAACTAATGCAGACAGTCGGGCCACAAGAGCAGCCGGAACAGCCAGGCTGCAGCAGTCGAAAGGAATCCCATGAAGGTGCGAGCATCACTTCGTTCTCTGAAGAACCAGCCTGGCGCGCAGGTCGTCAAGCGCAAGGGCAAGATCTACGTCATCAACAAGCAGAACCCGAGGATGAAGGGCCGCCAAAAGTAAGCACACCGCGTGGAAGCGGCCTCGCCCGGTGTGAGCAACTCGGCCCGGTGCGCACCACTTCACCGGGCGAAGCAGCCGGCCCCGCACTGGCCCCTCGGCCCCTTTTCTGCACCCACCCACGCTTTAGCAACAAAAACTCCCGTTAGCAGTGGCGGCTAAAGCGCAGAATCCGGCTAAAGGGAGTTTCCCTACGGCTAAGCCGCAGAATCCGGCTAACGGGTGTCTCGTTGCGGCTAAAGCGCAGATCCCGGCTAACGGGTGTTTCCGTCCGCAAAACCACCCACAACCCCACCCAACCCAACAAAACAGCCGAGGTGGAACTCCTGCAGGAGTTCCACC